>JAIKZU010000104.1 GCA_024681985.1 Lachnospiraceae bacterium
GTCTCCACCAGTTCCTTTATGGTCTTTGCGGCATCCGTACCCGCAGGATCGAACGCCACCGTGGTACTTCCGATCTGCCAGCCGGTAAAGGTCGCATTTGCCTTTTCGGGCGTACCACCGTTTAAGGCCTGTGTATAAAGAGCTGCCAGTGTCTTCGTGGCATCATCGAACGCCGTCGTTGCGGTTCTCGGATCCGTATCCGTGCCGCCCGTGCCGCCGCTCCAGTGTCCACCGTTTGTCGCCACGTTTAAGACCACCGCCACATTATAGGAAGGATAGGTCACCGTCGCCTGTGCGGAGAAAGGAAGCTCGACCCCGTTGTAGTAATAGTAGTAGGTGACGCCGATAATGATCGGACTGTCACTGCTACGCTCGTAACTGTCACGGATGATATCCCACTTGTTGACGGCGTCAGCCCTCTGTACTGCATGCAGATAGTTTGCCGGAGCCGTCGCAACGCTCCAGCATTTTTCAGTGGCACGAGGCGTACCTGCCGTGGTATCCACGGTAGAGTAATCCTTGCGGTCATTGCCGTTTCCGTCTCCCATGGACAGCGCGGAAAGCGTCAGAAGCTGTTTGTTCGCATCACCTCTGACAAGCGCCATCTCTGCGGGAGTTGCCGTAACTTCCAGGTTTGCCGTGATATCTAAACTGAAGTCATAGGCAGGCATATTGGTGGGATAGATCTGTACGGATCCCACATTCAATGCCTTTACCACCACATCATAAGCCTTGTCGGTTTCGTTCCATGTGACGGATGCGATCTGGGCGATCTGCTGGTCGGAATTCTCCGCATGCACCGTAAAGTCGGAAACGGAAAGTCCGCCGGCCGCCTGTATCACGCCCTGCGTGTCATACAATTTATATGTCTCATAAGCAAATCCGTCCGCCGGATAGCCCGCCTTTCCAATATTATCAAAGATGTCCATGCTGGCACGTCCGTGTGACCAGTAGATATCCGTTAAAAGCCATTCGCCGTAATGCACGTTGATGCTCGGCGTCGTACTCGAGGCAAAGATCAGATCCCTCTGTTTGATGACAGTCGGGAACGGATAATTCTTTCCGATGAGTGCGGGATTGTTGGCACCAAAGCTGTACTTTCCGTCAACCGATGCATTATCCTCTCCTTCGGTCACCGTAACGTTGGCCCATGCATTGTTGGAATTTGGTCCGGCATTTAAGAGGTTTTTCATATTCGGATCGGAGAGTACTTCATAGCTTACGGCCGTCAGATCCTTTTGTATCCCCTTATCCTTGACATTATTATAATCATGCAGTCCCAACTGATAGGCGATCCGCAAGTTTCCGCGGAGCATCCAATCCTTCACCGTACGAGTCTCACCGTTCTGCTTGTACTCTTCATCCAGCAATTGTTTTAATGTATAGGTCGTACTTCCGGAGAAACGCCGGGTATCATGATATACATAGGTCTCATCTATGGCAGGCTCTCTGCCCTGCAGATAATAGCAGTTATAGATTTTCGGGTTCTTTGTCTGATCCGGCACCGTAGAGTTTGCATAACGGTCAGCCACAGAACCCATCATGCTGATGGCTCTTATGCGTCCGGTCATCTTCGGGAACGTCATATAAGTATAGCAGTTCTTAAAGATCATGTCCCCGTCCGCAACTCCGCTCTTTCCGGTGAAGTTTCTGGGGTTGGATGTTCCGCCGTTTCCGGCCATACCACCGATATAAATGTGGGAGTGTTTTCGCTGAACGTTGCCGCCATACTCCTGTTTAATATTTTCTTCATTCCATCCATTTGAATTTGTAACCGGATCATAATTGTAAAGCATCCACTTTTCGATGCGGATACTGCCACCGGTGTAACAGTTCACCATCTCATTTTTCAGGTTTCCTGCCAGTCCTCCGATACGAAGGTAATTTCCATATTGTGCGAATACACCGTTTCTATCCGTTCCACCGTAATAAGGTCCGACAATGATATTCACGACGGCAGAACAGTTCCTTAAGTTTACATTTGCGCTTCCCAAAAGACCGCCGATATTTGCTTCGCCGAGGGATTGCTGATTCTTCGAATAATCAGCGATGGTATAACCTGCGATGGCACAGTTGGTGATCACGTGGTCCGTGGAAGCTCCGTTATAATCATAGGCATTACCGACCAGACCGCCGAGCATATAAGAACTGTATCCGTCACTCAGCTCCGTTTCACGTTGGATCACGCTGCCTTTATCCGAGTACATGATGATATTCTCCAGCGTCGCTCCGACGGTGGTGCCAAACAGTCCCACGTTCGGGCACTTGGAATTGATGGCGACATTCTTGATGGTATAGCTCTGTCCGTCATAGGTTCCGCCGAACCAGGTCAAAAGTGCATAGGAATAATCCGTGGGGGAAGAGATATTTCTCATT
This sequence comes from Lachnospiraceae bacterium, assembly GCA_024681985.1. GTDB lineage: Bacteria > Bacillota > Clostridia > Lachnospirales > Lachnospiraceae > JAILEN01. Next base: position 2,377 of record JAIKZU010000104.1, read on the forward strand.
CCCGCAATAGGAGCATATCCATAGGTATGTCCGGTGACAGACGAGCCGTCCAGGTCATGGGACTGACGGAAATACTCGCTGGCACGGACAGCCTCCACCTCAGATCTTTTCTGCGTTCCGCTATTGGTAAAGGTCGCATGCTGGAGATAACTGTAATTCTTGTATGTGATCCCTCCGGATACACCAACTCTGTCATCGGCGATGGTTAAGGCATTCTTTGTACCGAAATTCCAGTTGATGTACTGCAGTTGTTCCAAAGAACGGATCTCGTAGTGATTGGTATCGGTTCCCTGCTGCGTGGAAAAGTCGGTATCGATCAGATCCTTTGAAAGGACAGGCTCCTCTCCCGTAGGAATCTGAACATCCTCACCGGATCCGGTTGTTACAGACATGGCATTGGCAAAGTAAGGCGCCAATTTAAAGTTAATAGTCTTTGATCCATACTTCATCTTCCATATGCCGTAATTAGTATTTAACGCATCCGAACCGCCGGAAAACCAAATGTAGTCACCCGTCAGAGAGTTATAATTTGTCGTGTCGAAGGGGTTCGGTGTGGTATAAGGATAAAAATCGTAATCCGATATCTGATTTTCCAGGGACGCCGCCACCTCGGTGTTATATGTACCGTCCGAATAAGCTAGGCCGGTGAGTGTATTTGTAAGTGTCGCTCCCGCATTGGTCTTTCGCTTATAGTATCCGTAACCGTATGATGTGATGATACCGCCGTCATCATGAGCGGTACAAAGGGATGTGCCGGTCACGTAAGGTATGGAAGTGCTATCCGAATCATATCCCAAATAGGTGATATGGATACCGTTATTCGATCCGGCTTCTTCCTTTTCCCAGTAGAACAGACCGCAAACGCCCATGACGACGTCGTTTTGCCAGTCGCCATAATGCACGAAGGCGCCGTACCTGCCGTCGCTGTTCTTCTCTCTTACCACAGCCGTATACGGATACGCCCCGGTAAGGCTCTTGGTATTTTTAAAGCTGAAGGTGTGATACTCATCCGCCAGGTCGCCGGATTCATTCGCTTTTGCCTTTATCTCATCCTGCTCCTTCGGCACACCTGCAGTCTTTGAACTGTCAAAATCATAGGCATACATCCTGCCGATGTAGGTATAGGTGCCGTCATTTAAGTAATAGCAGCCGCTGACACTGCCGTCCGTAGGTGAAAAGCCGTAGCTTGTAGTGGTGGATCCGCTTCCGGTCAGCGCCGTAGCACAGTAGCTCTTGGTAATGCTTCCGCTGTTGGCTGCCGCAAAGCCCGCAAGCTTGATGGAGCCTTCCTTCGGCTGTACCACCTCGATATGCCCGAGTGCATAGCAGGCACGGATGGTTCCGGTATTTCTACCCGTGAAACCGCCTAACCAGCACTTCGCATAGGTGGGCGATACTCGGATCTCCGGGCAGTCCGCACTGCAGTTTTTAATGGTTCCGGCATTTCCGCCGACAAAGCCGCCGGTACGCAAATTACTGCTGGAGTAGGCAAAGATCGTACCCTCACGGCCTGCGATATAATATCCCGATACCGCGGTATTTGTGATCTCGCCTTTGTTATATCCGCAGATGGTGCCCATATAGACGTTCTGGTTGGTATTTACATTTCCCTTCCTCTGAATGCGATGGGATCCGGCGTCATTTCTCGAATACTCTACCGTAAGAACGGTATCCTTGATGGTTCCTTCGTTATACGCAAAGAATCCCACATAGGTACTGCTCTGCGCCACAATGGAAACATTGGAGATCCAGTTGCAGCCGCCGTCATAGGTGGATTTGAAATGATGCGTATCATCACCGATGGGATCCTGAACGGTAATGGCAGATCCGCCGTAATAGCCGCTCCAGTCATATTCCGCATAATCCGCATTACGTTCCTGGTAATAGGTGACTGCCGCTGGGATCGTCCGGTAATAGTAATCCGGGAAATATTTGCTTAAAAGATACAGATGCCGGGGTGTACGGATGGTAACACCGTGGTTTTCCACTTGTGAAGGAGACCCGGATACGGTGTTTGCAAAGTGCGGATTGAAATAGTAAGTCTCTCTGGCCGCACCCGTACGGTCGATATCGATCTGCATGTAAAAGTTTCCGGAAGACGGCGTGATGTTGTTTGCCTCCTTCGGAAGAGGATACAGTTTATAGGTATTGCCGTCTTTTCCTCTGGACGTATAAGGCCCGTTCGCAGAGGGGTATACGGTACCCGATGTTCCGTCGGCACCCGCTGATCCTGTGATCGTGTAGGTGATGGAATCCGTATCGGCCGGTTCGCTGCCGGTGAGGTAGATCACAGCGTAGCCGTCACCGATGACGTACACCCGATAGGTATGACCTTCCACCGTGATCTCGCTGCCCTCCAAGGTGGCACTGATCCCGGCACCGGAAGAATATCCGTACTCGTTTACGGGATAATTGTCGGAGTCAAACTTGTCCGAAAGCGCAGCGAACTCAACAGTATTTCCGTTCTCATCTTCGTAAGCGTATTTTTCATAATATACCAGGGCTCCGCTCTGGAACGCGGAGGACCAGTCGCCGTAGTGAAGCGCTACGTCCTTTAACATGGGATGCTTATATGCGGTAAGTCCCTGATCCAAAAGGTTATAGGCAACCGTATCCATATCATCCGTCTGAAACTCGCTTCCCAAATTGGAAAGCAATGCAGGGATCACCTGTGCGGGATCATCCGGAGAGAGACCAGCGATCAGTTCACCGATGGGTGTCGCATCATCCCCGGGGTGATGATCCGCTTCTAAGTAATAGGTGTAGGCGCCGCTTCCCTTGGGAGCGGTGGCATAATAAGAACCCGTCTCAGTCTCTCCTTTGGACTGACGCGTCATGATGGTATAGCTTCGGTTCATGGTAAAGTCGGTATTCTCGGGGAGGCCGATACCCGCTCCCTTAGATCCGTCGTACATATAGACATAGCCTGCGCTGTAGCAGTCCGCGATCACGGCCTTGGCATTGGAGATGCCCACAAGGCCTCCCATATTCGTGCCGCGGAGATAACAGTCCGCATAGGATGTGGAAAGATGCGCTTCCCCACCGGACACACGACCGATCAGGCCTCCCACGGAAGCGGAGCGATCGGAAGTAACGCTACCGCCCTCTGCCAGGGTAATGTGTCCCACCATGGAGGATGCCAAGCTATCGTTTATATAGAGTTTTCCGGAGGAAAGCCGGCCGATAAGACCACCCGCGTCCTCGCCGTCGATACGTGCGGGAACATTCCAGGCATTGGTGTAGGTCGTGTTCTTATAATCCGACTCTTCCAGATAGCATCGGCAGCCGTTTAAAGTGACGCCTTCCGCTTTATCCGCACGATCGCCCTCTTCCACGGTACCCGCTACGGAACCGGCATATCTGCCGTTTACCGTCATTCCCGTAAGATATACGCCCTGAACCTTTTGCCCGCCGTAAAGCGCGCCAAAAAGACCGGCGTTTCCGGTCGTATTATTCACGGTAAGTCCCGTGATCACGGGATGATGGATCACGGTATTTCCTTCACTGTCAGTCTCCGTAGACTCATCCACCAGATAGGACTTAAGCGCTGAGTTTACGATGGGCGTAAAGCCTCTGACGCTCTCATCGAACCATTCCGTTCCGGATCCGTCGACGTGGAAATCGATATCCGCCGTCTGTCTGGCCGTATCGATATCCGCATTGTGGGAAGCCTCCCACTCTAAGTTCTGCAGATGACGGGTGTTGGTGATATAAGCCGTGGTCTTGGTATTTCCCGTATCAAAGTCATAAAGACTGTTACTCTCGTCCGTGACCGGTCTCGACTTGTCCACTCTGGTATCTCCGGGGCAGAACACTCTGGCGGTCACCGTGATATTGGTACCGGAAACCAGACGTTCATCTACGTTTCGGGAAGTGTTGCCTTCACCGTAGAGGTTGTAGAAACGCTTGCTGTTATCCGTCGCGGACAGATCATCCAGCGTAAGCGTCATGGAATAGCGGAATCCGCTCTTTGTAAGCTGGCCCGTCAGGTCGATGTCGTGTCCGTCTTCCTCTCCGCGTTTGCCGTCGATGGTGTACCACTTGCTGTATGCATGTCCGTAGGCATCCTCGATCGTTACCAAAAAGGCCAGATGATTGGTGGATCCGATATCACTGGGGCGGTCGCACCAGATGTCGACGGTCAAAGTATCTTCGTTATGGATCTCGATATGCGGCTTTAATGTCGCAGCACGCTTGGCGGATCCGGTGTTTCCTCTGTAATAGCCCACCGTGGCACCTGCCGCAAGGCGGACACTCTTATCACGCAGTTCGTCCAAATGAGTGCCGGAGTTTTTATAGCGAGAGATCAGATCGGTCTCCTTCTCGCTGTAGAAAACGGAGTATACCATGCCGGTCTCCGGATTAAACTCAACGATCCAAATTTGGTTCAAAAGATCCTGTTCGATCAGGCCCGTCACCATCACGGACTCTCCTGCCGTGCCGGGCGTAGTCTCATCTTTGGTAAAGAAGTACAAACTGCCGTCTTCCACTTCGGAAGGATCCGCATCTCCGGGTATGGAAAGCGCTCCGCTCGCATCCACGTACCTGGTGATATTGTTCCCGGGAGTACCGGGCTGCAAAATTCCGTCAGCCGCACCGGCCTTCATCTCTGAGATCCGGTTCTGGGCGGCGGTATAGATGATCTCCGCCTTGGAATCCAGTTCCGTCTGGCGCATCCGCTTTTGGATGGTGCCTGCGGCAGGTGCCGCAATGGCCGCAAGGATACCGATAATGGCTACCACCATCAAAACCTCCGCCATAGTAAAACCTGCGCGGTTTCGCCGGCTGCAGCCACCTGTTCTATAGATATTCTTTTTGCGATCTCTGATCAGTCTTTTTAACATAGCAGTCTCTCTTTTCCGTCATTACATTCATGTATCAGGGGGTATGTGTCATAAATACTGCACACACTCTCCCATCTCTATATCGGCAATTTTATAAAAAAAGACAATATCCCAAGAATATTTTACCACAAAAAATACAGGTCGAAAAAGAATTTCGCCTGTATTTAAGCCATTTTATACCCTTTCGAGGATAATTTTAACCGGTCTGTTTTACTTTATACCCTATCGGGTGCAATCTTACCAGCCCCAATAGCGCCAGCAGGAAGATCGCCAGTACCGAAAGGGCGATGCCTGCCGTCAGTCCCGGGGACCGGTATTTCAGCTCGTAGGTGTGCTCTCCCGGCGTAAGGGCTGCCGACATAAAGATCTCTCCCGTTAGTTCCAGAGGTGCCTTTTGTCCGTCGATCCACAGTGTCCAGCCTGTGTTATATGGGATGGTGAAAAAGAGTCGCTGTCCTTCCTGAGCCGTTACCGTCCCCCGCAGATGCGCATCCGTCACCCTCTCCAGTGAAATATCCCGACTCTGTAAGATGCCGGCGTAGATGTTTAGCACATCCCGGTCCTCGTAGCCGAAGCGGATATTGGGGATGAGATCCAGTAAGGTCTGTTCTGTTACAGTGTCGCTATAGCCGATAAGCCCGTAGACCCGGTCTCCCTTTTCGTAGGTGCCGATGTATTTTAATACGTCCTCGCCGGTGCCGAAGTTCTCCGCAAAGGAACTTAAGTTATAAAGATAGATGGGTCCGGAACGTTTTGCCGTAAATTCGTAGGAGATATAATTCCCGGGATCGTTTTCTCCCGCGGCTTCCGCCATATTGACCTCTACACTCTCGAAGGAGTTATGGGTCTTAAAAGTCACATCCTCTTCTTCCGTAAAGATGGGGACTTCCTCGCCGGTGAGACCCTGCCACATCCGGTTCTGTACCACAAACACATCATGGGTATCGGAGATGTTCTGTCGTTTGATCCCCCCATCAGACAACACTGCCACCGGCAGCGCGTTGGGGTTTTTATACACCAGTCCCTCCGCCGGGATGCCGCCGTCCATATAAGGGATATACCCCTTTTCAGAATTTAAGTCATCTGTGGAGATCACGTATTTTAACCCCAAAAGCGACTCCATGGAAGCAGACATACCACGGTCATACCAGTTTTGCATCTCCGCCGAAGTGGATATGCCGTACTTCGACTCCCCCATGACAATGTACGTGGCTTCGTCGTGGCGGGTGTGTCCTAAGCCGTTGTAGTCAAAGAGCAGACCGTCGTTGCCGGATGCTCCGCTTTTGGAAAAGGTATCTTCCATCCGATAAAATCCATCATCCGACGTTTTCACCAGATCCACATAGGTTTTCTTTCGGGCCACGGACTCATTGAACTGGCTCACAGTTTCCAGTCCGTCCGCCCAATCTTTGGTAAAGATACTCTCCATGGACACGTAGTAATTTACATAAAGTTGCAGCCCGGTGCACATCAAAAGCAGATATATCAGGGCACGATCGTTCATCCGGGAGTCTTTTTTTCTGTGATAATAAACACCCCCCAGGATCACTGCCAAAAAGGCAAAATCCAAAACCACATTTCCCATGGATAAAAACTCATATTTTTCCGTAAAAATGAGAAGGGTGGCCGCCCCAAAAAACAAAAGCACATTTCGAAGGGTCTTCTTTTTCATCTCTGTCAGCCGCTCGAACTCCGACGCGGCGATGAGGATCAATAGGAAGGTAAAAACAAAGGAATGTCGAAAATTGAACCAGTTGGTGTGACTTCCCTGAAACAGGGTGGAAAAAATGTGAATGTAAAAGGACAATCCAAAGACCAAAAGCAGTGCGCCGGCCACCGTCTTTTTCCGTGCTGCCGTCTTTTTGTCAAAGAAGAACAGCACCACCAGAAACAGACATAAGATCCCGCAAAAGACCGCCGGATAACCGTCGATGATCTGCTGGGGAGAAGCGGCACCGGAGAAGAACCGGGCGCTCATGGACAAAAGAGAATCGTAATTCTCAAAGGTATAATCCGCGGCATTTACCTGGCTGCCCCGTCCTTCCCGAAGGGACAAAAGATTCGGAAGCCAAAAGGCCGCACTTAAAAAGCCTCCGGCCAGGGAATACGGGACGTAATGCACTATGGTTTTTTTCAAGGGATACGCCCCATATCGTAAAACCGCCGTTGCGATAAAAAACAACAGAGAAGAAACGCATAAGATATAGCCGATCTGGAAATTGGATCCTAAACAAAAGGCGATGGATACCGCATATAAAAGTCCGGACTTTTTCTCAAATATCCGCTTTAGCCCAAGGACCATCAAGGGCAGCATCAAAGGCCCGGAGAAAAATACCACGTTATAATTATACACCACCGCAAAACCCATCAATGCGTAGGAAGTGGAAAAGAGCAGGTTGGAAAACCGATCGGGATAGAGCTCGCACAAAAGAAGCATCATGGTGACGCCGTAGAGCGCACTTACCAGGATGATGCAGATGGCAAAGGTCTCTTCGATATGGTTCCACCCTGCCAAAAGCATGGCCCAGGAAAAGGGAGAAAGCAGCCGTCCCAGGGTGTTGATATTATTCCCTCCCAAGGATTTGGAAAAGGAATACAAAAACCCTCTCTCACCGGAGATCTGGGAGCGAAAATTCACAAACTCGTTGATGTAATAGCTGGAAGCATCCCCGTAGAGCATGGTCCGCTCTCCGAAGGGGGTGATGCCAAGGGTGGCAAAGGCCACCAGCATGATAAAAAGCGGCAATAAAAAAGAAAACAAAAGCAGTTTTGTTTTGGAAAGGTTTGCCATGTTTTCTTTTTTATCCGTTTTCTTTTTACTCATAAAGGGTTAATGGGTCTGTTTTAACTGCATCAGGTAGATCTCATTTGCCAAAAGCCACTTGGTCCGGTTGTACTGGTCGATGACGATCTTGTCGGAATTTTTGATCCGATGGGGTTCTGTGGAACCGGGGCCGGCATAGTAGAGCTTATTGTCGTCCGCCGTGTTGACAAACAAAAGTCCGAAGCTGTCGGATCCGCTTTTGATCACCGGCACATAGATGCAGGGGATCCCGCAGTATCTGGCAATGAGAGCTGCTGCCGCATACCGGCACTCCACGCTGGTGGTCTTCTTTTTGATGAGATAATTGTAACTTAAGAGCATGGAGTCGCTCTTGGCTTTGGTATTCTTTTTGTCATAGTTTTTATACAGATACTTTAAGATCCAGGTCATCTGGGCATTGGCATCCCCCTCCGGCACCTTTGACGCGATGAGGCGGGCCTTTCGGATGGTCTTTGCCGTCACGCTCTGGTCGCTCGTCGTCGTGGTATTGGGAAGGATGTTTCCATTTGTTACCAGTAACCCGTTGGTCTGCTGCGTCGTCGTAGTGGATGACGTACTAAAACTGGAGATGGTGGTATAGGGCGCCAGGGCCGATGTGGAAGTACCTGCATTTCCGGAATAGAACACCATAAAATACTGGGATGCGGTATTTAAATACACATGACCGTAATTATTGTCATAGGTTCCCTTGAACAACGTGGCAAAAGGATATCGTCCCGCATAAGAGGAAGTGATATACTCTAAATTCTTCCGGTCCAACTCCTGCATGCCGCCGTAGTTGATGACCACATTTTGTGTCGATTCTCCGTAGAACACCGGGAGCAGGATCTCCAAAAGCTGCTCCATGGTGGTGGGGGAATACTCCACCGTAGGAAGGGAAGATGAGTTGATGATCAGGCTCTTGTAATCAACCGCTGACGAAAGGGTGGTAGGCGCCGTGGCGTAGCTCGTCACCGATGAACAGATGAGGCACATAACGGCCATCACCAACGATGCAAATCGTATGCAGTTCTTTTTCCTAAGTTTCATCTTCGTTTCTTCCCTCCGGGTGTGTTAAATTTTTTCGCTTTGATTATAGCATACCTTTTCTTTTAAGCCGAAAGCTTTTTAAAGATGGCCAAAGCGGTCTCATTATCCGTCTTTCCGATGCAGTCGGTCAATCCCATAATGGTCAAGGTACACTCTGCTAATAATCTGGGCTGCTCCAAAGGGTTAAACTTGCTGGAGGAGAACAAGAGGGAATGTACCATGTTCAACTTCAGGTAATCCGCGATCTCGTCATCCCGTTCAAATCCCTGCCCGTTTCGGATCAGTCGGAATTCTTTGGATGTCACCACCGTTTTGTTATCTTTATCGTACTCGCGGGATTCTTCCTTTGCAAGCTTCTGTCCCACGTTGGTATTTTTAAGCCTTGCATTACCGCTAAGGAGCTTATCCAAAATGCCGCTGCCTTCCCGGGTGTAGTACTGGTATACCGACTTATTGTCCGCAAAGCACTTCCAGAAAAAGTCTGCCGTTCGAAAAGCCGCACCGATGAGTTTGGAGAAGTCTGCCGCTCCCAGCTTCTTTGCCAGTTTGGCACCCTTTACTCCCAGATCGCCGATGGTGGCTAAGATCTTTCGTCCTTCGGCCTGCTTTGTCAAGTCTCCCGCTACATACATGAGCGCTGAGTTGTTGCCCTGAGCAAATTCCACCAGCTCTTTGTCGTATTTGGTAAAGTCGATACCTTCCACTTTTTCCTTGTCGCCGGCTTCCTTTTCCTTTGCATCCTTCTTGACAGCGTTTAGCTTCTTGATGTTGGAAACGGAGCCTACGATGTTCATAAAGTCTCCGAACACCGCTGCACCGAAGTTGGTGTATTCGCTGACAGCACCTAAAAATTCCTTGGAGGTCTCCATGACGTTGCAGGCACCCTGCAGGATCTTTTCCAGATCATCGGGGATGGAATCTTCGATGAAGAAGTTGCTGACAAACTTTATCTTGTTCTCACTCCATTCTTCACTTTTGCCGTAGTACTCGCCTAAGGTCTTTGTGCTCATGAAGCCGCCCATATATTTTTCGATATAGGTATCCGCCATTTCCAGATACTGGGGCTTTTCCACCAGATACTTATTCAGCATATCAATGGTTCCACCCATGGTCGCGCCGTACTTTAAGACCAGATCCACACACTTGCATCCGGTGATGCGAAGATCCTCTTCCGCTTCTTCCTTTGCATCCAGCGCGGCTTCCCGCTTTTGTACCAGATCCGCCATGGCGTTGTCCAGTTTGTCATCCGCTTTTTGGCGGGCCTGGCGGCGTTCTTTTGCCAGTTCCGCCTTAGTGGGTTTCTTTTCCTTGCCCCGGAGCTCATTGATGCCGTCGTAAACATCTCTCATGTTGCCGCGCATCTGCTTTAAGGCTTCCTTTTGCTCCTTGAAGTTTAAGGCCATACCGGAGAGATTTCCGAGGAACAGTCCGTTCTGATCCTCTTCTTCCTTCTTTTCTTCCTCTTCCGGCTCGAAGTATTGCTCTTCTTTATCCACTTTTTTATAGAGAGAATTGGCCTGCTCATGGAGGTAATTCGCCGTCTTTTTGGATACCACGAATTCCGTCATACCTGCCAGCATGCTGAAGTATCCGGAGTAAGGTGCGATGGTATCGTATCCCTCCTTGCCTAAAAACCGCATGAACCGGTGTCCGGTATGATGCAGATTTCTCCGGAGATATCTGCGATCGAACTTCATCTCGCCGTTGGACTGATCTCCTAAAGCACGGTAAAGTTCCTGATCGCCGGCTGCCATCTTGCGCTCGTTCACCGCACGGGTCACGAACTGCAGTGCACGCTTAAAGAGTTTCCAGTCGATCATGGTGTTTCTGCCGAATACCAGAAGCTGGTTATTGACGTGCAAGTTCTTGTCTACCCAGTTGTCGCCGTTCATCTCTTCGAACTTCATGTCGTCGTTGATCTGAATCGAGCAAAGAGCCTTAAAGGCTTTCGCATGGGTATCGTCGTTCACCTGAATGGTCTCGCCGTTTGCGGTAGCGTTTAAGTATTCGTTGATGAGGTCGTCTCTGCCCTTCACATCCACGAAATCACGTTCTGCGATACCAAAGATGTTCTTGTAGAGATTCTTCTGGGAAACATCCAGGATATCACGGTTCTCCAGACATCTGTAGAACAGTGCCTTTTCCTGGGGTTCCAAAGCCAGAAACGCGGACATTAAGTCGTCGCCTTCCACCTTCATTTCCTTATGGTCGTCATGGTAGGCATTTAACATAGCCTCTTTGAACTTCTCGTCATATTCGCTCTGCTTTAAGCTCGTAAAGTCGCGGATATTCTGTCCGTAGAAGCGCTGCCGCTTGTAATCCAAAGTGCCTTCTTTGTACTCCGCGGTCTCCAGTTCGTCCGTGGCGTGTGCCAGAACCACCTTCTTGTTTCTCTCCCGCTCGATCTCGTCCACAAAGTCGCAGGCGTGCTCCAAAAGCTCCCAGTCCACGGCTTCCAGACGGTGCAGGGAATCCGCCACGAAGTCATCCTCTTTTAAGGAGACGGCATTCAGTTCTTTATCGTCCCTTACCTGATAGCTTAAAAGTGTCTTCATGGCATTGGTGATGGAGGCAGGGGATGCCGCTTCGGAAAGGGCATTAAATCTGCCTTCATCCGTCAGGAGGCGATCATATACCGCAAATCTCTTTTCGGAATTTGCATGGGCCAAAATGCCGGTCTCAGGGTTTTTGCCGCCGGAGGTGAAATCCACCATGGAACGATCCTGCAGGATGTATAACAGCATATCCTGCTGGGTCTCCGACATCTTCTTGACGCGCTCGATCACCGTCTTGATGCCGCTGCCTTCTTTCTTCTGGCGATAGTAACGTGCCAAGCTGCCGAACTTGCCCTGATCCTTTTCCCGCTGACGATCGCTCTTTTTGAATTCGCCCAGCATCGCAAAGAAGGACGCCTTGTCGTTGATCTCCAGATCCCGAATGATATCGGAGTTTTCTTTGATATTCTTGTACTCTTTGGCGATCTCTTTTCGGAAGTTGTCGCCGTCCAAGGTAGATATATAATTCTCTTTGCTGATACGATTCCAATCCTTCGGGCGGAGCTGTTCCTTCTTTTGGATCACCATCTGGGTGAAGTCCATGGCCTGCTTAAAGAGTTCCTGATCAGCGGAAAGATGGGTATTCTTTGCCTTTGACTGGAAGGCCCGGACGGCTCTGCCATAATCCACTTCGAACTTCACGGGTTCTCCGGAGATATAAGCAAAGATCTGGCTTCTGGCCGCATCTCTTTCCTCATCCTTCTGCCCGTAGATCACACGGGTGGATCCACGCTCATCCTTTTGAGAGGAGTAAAGTCCCATGACAAAGATCTGCTTCTGGTCGTCGTCTAAGCTGTTGTAGGCATTGATCAGATTGTCGTGCTTTGACATCACGAGAGCCTTCTCAAAGTCTCTCTTTGTCATCTGGCCTACGTATACGTTCTGGTTTTCAAAGTCCTCATTGCTGACGGAGTTTTTCTCCATAACCAGCGCATCTCTGGCATATTCATCCGCGATACGCTTCTTCGCTGCGGTCACATAGGAGGCTTTGTCAAACTTCTTTTTCTCATTGACAAAGGCTGTACTCTCATCAATGATCCGCTTGGTAAAGTAATCGTGGAGCGCATTCTCATACCGGCTGCGATTTACATCGTCCAGCTTGCCGATATATTCGTCGTTTTTTAGGACATCGTCCAAAGCTTCATATGCCAGATTGGCATAAGCAAAGTATGCCTTCTGGTTCTCTACCATCTCGTCAAACTTCTGGTAGTTTAACGCGCTCTTTTCTTCTTCCACGAACATCCAGGCACGCATCTTCTGGCAAGCATCTCTGTGGGCCAGCTTTAATGCGGGATGGGTCACAGGCATCGCCTCTAACTCCGTGATCCGCTCAATGCCGTGCTTCGCCGATTCGATCACTTCATCGATATCCCTGGTGATGGGGTCATTCTTTAAGGGTGCCTCATGGCTGGCAAATTTTGCCGCATAGGTGATAACGAAATCCGTCCACTCTGCAGGGATATTGGCTTTCTTCACGCAGTCGGAAATCAGCTTTAAGCGGCGCACTTCGCCGTCCATCACATTGTTTCCGGCCAGCCACTCCAGGGCTCTGTCTCCCTTTTCGAGATAGCCGTCGGAGAGACGTACATACTCGTCAAAGAGCTCTGCCAAAACATCGGGGTAGGGTTCTCCGCCGTCGATGCGGATGAACTTCTCCATGGCTGCTTCGTAAAGCCTGTCATCCCCGCGCTCGCCCTTGGACTTTAATTCTTTGTTCAACTTGCTGCGGTTCGCTTCATAGCAGATGGTCTGCTTCTTCTCACCGAATTCCTTTAAGCGATCCAGATAGCCACCAAAGAGCTTCTCGTTGTAAGCCATACGGCCATAGCCCTTTTGGATCTTGACCTTGTCACGCTCGGCCTGGATGGCCTTTTGTCGCTCTACCGCTGCCTTTCTGTGGGCATCTGTGAAGGAAACGTCCTCTTCCAAAGCCTTGTTCTGCTTTTGTACGTACTCTTCCACGAGGTCCGGGATCATCTTCCGGAAATCCTCTTTGCTATTACGCACCATGACGCCTCTGTAGGCTTCCTTGAAGTTTACGGTGCGCTTTTCGATCTCCTGCTGATCCTCTGCCGACAGATTGGCGAGGCCGTTCATCATCTCGTCATCCGTCAGATCCGGGGAGTCACCCAGGAACATGCCGCGCTTGCCGGGAAGTACATGGTAATCATGCTGCAGCACGTAATTTAAGAATGCACGCTCCGCCTCCTGATCATTGGCTATAATCCGGGGCCCCATTTCTTCCGAGTAAAAATTCTTTAAAGAAGCCAGGCTGGAAGCGTTCTGTAAACGATCCATATTCTCATGGAGATACAGTTCCACCTCACCCTTGATGATGCTTTTCGCATGGTTCATGGATACCAGATAACGGCTGCTGCCGTTCTTTTCCACCAGCTTGTCCACACCGTAGTTCTTGGAGTTAAAGAACCAGTACTTCTTGAACATCTTGGTCTCGTTCTTCATATCCATATCCACGGAAGATGTGGATGTATAGTAGAAGTACTTGGCCAGAGACTTTTGCAGACCTGCTCTGGCTTTCTCAAAGTTCTCGTTGATGGACTTGGTCTCCGCTTTGTTCTTTGACAGATACTTATCCTGGAAGTGATTCAGCTCAATGGTCCAGTAAGTAATCTTCTGCTCATCGTTCTTATCCTGCAGCTCTTCTGCATGACGCTTTCCTTCGGTGGTAGACTCGTCAAAGATCTCACCCAGATGATCCTCCAGGTAGTAGGTACCCACATACTCGTACTGCTTCTCCAAAGCAAGGCCCAAGGCGGCATACTTTTTATGCAGCTCCGCGATCTTCTTTTCCGCTATGGAATCCGCGGGATCCATCAGATCCACAAAGACCTTGTCGTTTTTCATGATGGCATTCCACAGTGTCTTCATCTCGCCATTGCCGTATTCGCAGAATTTCTTCTTTCTGGCTTCATACAGCTCCACGGTATCGCAGACTTCGTCGGAAAAGATACCGTCCGCCCGGATGTTCTCATCCACGATGGTGGCCATCTTGCCAAAGGAATCCATTTTATACAGCATTGCGCGCTGTTCCTTTAAGATCTGGTCATAGTGATTGATCCTGGTGGTACTGTGCGTAAGATCCTGTTCCGTCTTATTTATGATATCATTTAAGCCGTTCCATTCCGTCTCTTCTTTCTTCGACAACTTCTTTCCGGATTTCAGGATCTCTGCAAAGTCCTTCGTCTGCGCACTTAAGGTTGACAGCTGCAGGGTATAGGCTGCGATGTTGTCACTATGCAATTGGATATGGCGGCCACAACGTTTGATCTCCTTTTCGATCTCCGCGTTCTTTTTCACATCCACTGCCAGATAACGCTTTAAGAGCTTGTCGGACATTTCCTTCTTTAAGGCAGGATTCTCATCCAGCTTCGATAACTGCTGGTTCATGACATAATCGCTGTCCTGGACCTTGGCTGCCCACTTTAAGATGGACTTATTGTAGGTGTCGCTTTCTTCCTTGCCGTTGTAATGGAAGAAATCCTCCTGTCCGGCCCCGTTGTGTCCAAAGATGATATCCTGGGCATTCAACATGGTCATTTCCAGGGCAAAGCTGTTGACTTTGACAGCCTTTCTCTTCTCCTGGGGAATATCATCCTTGTTCTTGATATCCAGATCGTCGATGGCCGAAAAGTCGATCTGATCGCTGATATTGCCGAAAGCCTTTTTTATTTCCTCTAACAGCTGCCCCTGGGCGGCACCCTGATTCACACCGGCGGAGGCGGTACGCTTCATGTATTTTTCCTCAATGTCTTTGCTGACGGAAAATAGACGGCCGCTGGTGGTGGAGGTACGATAAAATCCCGTATCGCGCTTCTGTCCGGCACTGTCGGCGGAGATCATCTCGGAGAAGTTCTTTAAATAGGCCTTTGCACGCTTATAGTCACCATCGGACATATCCAGGACCTGGTGCATCCATTCCTTAACCTGCTCGACGGCTTCCGGGCCCGCTTTTTCCAGTTCCTGCCATACCATGGAGGCCTGGTTGAAGCGCTGGATCCGGCCGTTCAGCCAGTTCTTTCCTCTGCCGAAAAAGCTGGAGATAAAGGACTTCTCACGGTCAGGCATATCCTCAAAACGGAAACGGATCTTACCGTCACGGGGCTGATATTCTCCTCCGATATCGATCATGAGACGCTGACGCTCCAGACGAGCCAGTCTCTTGTCCCTAGTCCTCACCTCTTCGATGAGCTGATCCATGGCAGGACCGTCCATACGCTTTTTGGCCATTGCCAACAGAAAATACTGCCGATTCTCCAAAGAGTGATTCTTTGCCAGTGCCTTCTCCAAAGCTTCCTTCTGTCCGTCGCCGATGATATTTGCAAGCACTTCGTTCACCACCAGGTCAAACTGGCCATAAGTCAGCTTGCTGTCCATCTCGTCGATGCCCTTGATGCCCTTCATAAAGGAGAACTTCTCGATGAGATCCTGGTTGCCGATGAAGATGCTGGAAATATTTTCCTCCAAAAAATGACGTATCTGCGGGAAAGGAACGGCTTTCTTCATAGCCTCGGACTCGAAGCCGTGGTTCTTGATGATATTCGCATAGGAATAGTCGTCCGCCATGATGGTGCTCTTTTTCGGGATACGCTTTCCGGTAAGATACTCCGTTGCGGTGATCTTCTCACCCTTTTCGGACTTTTTGTATTTTTTAATGGAATTTGCGGTGCGCCGACGGATGCTTTCCTTGAACTCGTCGGGGGCGATCAGGCCCAAAGGCTTGAAGGCTTTGTAGGTGGTATCGTTAAGATCTCCCAGATACTTACGCATAGCCTCTTCACGGTTTTTCTCCATGATGGGCTTTTTCACCTTGCCGGGCACATGGGCCATATAGTAAGTAACGGCCTCCTGCTCGTGCTGGGTATACTTCTCCGCACGGACCTTTTTCTCCACGTTCTCCCGGATCTCCGCCTCACGCTTTTGTACCGCTTCCTTGTCCTTGATGGTCTCGGAATTTAAGGATGCGTGATAAACGCCCAGTTCCTTTTTCGTTTCTTCTTTGATCTCTTTCTTTAAGGTCTTTTCTGCCCGCTGGGCGATCTCTTTCTTTAACGCCGCCTTAAACTCTTCGGCACAATATGCCTCGATATACTCGTCGGTTCCCTTATTGTCCTCAAAGTTTGTCTTTAAGCAGGCAAGGTAACCCTCCCGCTCTTTTTCTTCCTGCTCCTTGGCATCCTTTTTCACGTTGCTCGTAAGATGCAGGCCTTCGCCGATGAGCTTTTCAAAACTGGAAAGCAGTGTATCCCAGCTTTCCCGGCTCATCTCCTCTTCCTTGATCTCGCCCTTTAGGATCTCCAGTGCGGCATTCACCTGCTCTAAATCCTTTTTCATCATCTTTCTGCGCTGATCGGAATTCTTTGCCTCGGGATAAGAGGCACTGCCGTGATGTACATTCTTGATGTATCGGATGGCAGCATCCTTAAAGCGCTCCGCGAAGGGGCCCTTTACGGTTTCCGCATATACATAGTTAAAGTCGCGCTCCAAGCGCATGGTCTCCCGGTCCGTTACCGCCATGGTACGCAGGTAACTTTCTGCCATGTCACGGATCTGCCTGTAGTTTAAGAACAGCGCCTTATCACCCAAAAACTGTAAGAGTCCGAGATACACTCTGCTCTCGGTCAGAGGCGAAAACTTCTTTTGCACCATGCGACGGAGCAGGGCGTCGTTTCCGTCCACCTGGGTCTTTAACGCCTGCATTTTCTCTTTGTATTCCGGATCGGTCTCGTTGACGTTACAAATGAGGTAGTGGATCGCCTGGGTCTTGTAAATGCCCTCCCCACGCTTACCAAGGGAAAGCATCTTATCCAAAGCCCGCTTCTGGTGTTTCATGCGGCGCAGGGGCTCGATGCCTTTCTTAAAGTGGTCGTTTACCACCATGGGCTCGTCCAGCTGGGTCTTAATGCCGTCTTTCTCTATCGCGTTCAAAACGGAGAAGTTCTTCCTGTAATAGTTCAGGATCACTTCGTCCACCTCGGGATAGCCCAGTTTCAGCAGATTCTCGTATTCGTAGGCAGGATGGGCCTTTCCTTTTTTCTTGTCATACTTAAAGGTGAAGTAGAACTTACTCATGAACTTCTCACGAATGAGTGGCATGTTCTTCGGGTCATTGAGCCACTCAAAGTTCTCCTTCATGTTGTCGTTGATCTTATTCAATTCCTCCTGGAATTCCTCGTCAGTAACGATATCCGACTGCGCTAAGGCGCTTTCGATAAAAGTCCTGTATTTGGGAATGTACCAGGAAGGATTTTCTCCCTTTTCATTCTGCTTTGCATTGGGGTCCAAAATACCGGTCTTTAAGAAATAGGCCCGTGCGTTTAAGTTGGGCTTATATCTCTTCTTAAAGAGGGCACGCTGCCGTTTTCTCTCCTCTTGCTGTCTCTTCCGTTCTCTCTCTGCCGCCTCCAAAGCGTGGGCGGCCTTTAATTCCTTGTCATACTGCTGCTGCCATGCGATCTCGTTTAAGTCAATGGCTTTCGTCTTGGACTCCACGATCCGGGGAACGAAGACATGACTGGTGGTAAAGTCGGAGCCGTAGGCATCCGCCCAGGTAGCGCCGGGCACATCGTAGTAGCTGAAGCTCTTTGCGGCGGCAGGTACACAGCGCTTTCCTTCCGTACAGGAACGGAGCAGTTCCTGCACCATGGCCTTTCTTTCGCGGCCATCGTCACTGTGGGGATTTTTGTGCTTTTTGATATATTCCTTACAATGCAGGATCACCTCATCATAGGCAGCCACCACACCTTCTGCCTGGGTTTTAAAATCGGTAAAGATATCTACGTCCTGATAATCCTTCTTTGCAATGGGGGTGTTCATCACTTCCAAAAGCACCATGAAGGCATCCTTTACCTTTGTCATGGTATCGCTGTCCGCATCTCCGTTGTCTCGTCTGGAGGAAAGGACGTACACGCGATCCATCAGCATCTTTTCCCTGCCGCTGCCCTCGGTCCCGGGTGACAGGTGTTTTCTGTTTACGATGTCTTCGCCGCAGGAAATGATCTCGGGAATGATCCCCTTCTTTTTCCAGGATTTGACATCATCATCGAAGTTCTCAAATTCCGCCACCGTCACCTGAAAGAGTTCCCTTACCAGGGAAAGCCCGGGCAGAAACAGTTTTTTATCCTTGCCCTTTAGAGCAGAGTCGCCGGCGTCGATATAGTTATTCATGCGCTTTAACGCATCCTGATAAGCTGAGGAGATGGAATCCGTTTCTTCCAGGTCCGTCAGAGGCTCCCGCAGCATCTTATTTAAGCCCATAAAGGAGATGGCAATCTCTTTAAACGCCGGATTTTCCATCAGTTCACTGTCGCCGATGGCCTGCTCAAAAAGTGCATGGCGAAATCCGTGACGGATACGGGAGATGGTCTTTGCCACCATGGGCTCATTGCCTTTGTAGTCTTTTCGGATCTGGTCCCAGACTTTCTCGTCGTTTAACATGCCGCGGTAGCGCAGGGTATCCCGGGTAGAAGGTTTTTTAAATTTCTTTTCCTTCATGACGCGGCCTACTTCCTGGCGCTTCTGCTCTAATTCCCTCTGCATCTCCGCGCGGTTTACGGACTTCTTCTTTACGACTTTTTTCGGAGCATTTTGCTCATCTAGGATCTTTTGTTGATCGAGTTGTTTCTTCTCTTCTTCTTTCTTTTCCTCTTCCTGGTTGATGATCAGATTTTGGTTCTTGTTCAGCTCGATATTTTCCTGATTTTTGTTCTGATCTTTAAATGCGTCCATTACCGATCTCCTTTTCTCATACTATTTGCCCTTTTTGCTCTTTTTTTCTTCCTTGGCGGCTTTTTCCTGCTTCTTTTTCTCCGCCTTTTCTTCCGCTTCAAGCTTTGCTTTCTCGGCGTTAATGATGTCCACTTCCTTCTTGAACTTAAGTCCCAGTTTCGCCCCCGCACGTATCCAGTGTGCGTCGAATACCTGCGTCATAATGGTGGCGAAATCCGGCATATAATCGTCATCGGCTAACGCTTTGGATGAAACATCTGTTCGGGCATCCTCTAAGACATGTTCCATATCTTTTTGTACCACTGCGGCATAAGCGGTGATAAACTCATCTTCGATATCCGCCATCTTGGCGCGACCCTTCTCGATGGCTTTTGTATCCCCTTTCTTTTCCGCAAGACTCAAGGCTTCGCAAACCTGCGTATATTTGTAGTAAACGTTATTTAAATCTGAATCGGAGAGCATCCTTTGCACTTCCCTCTGGAATGCCTCTCCCTTTTGGGGATCTGCATAGCTGTCACGCAAACGCTTTCTGATCTTTTTTGCAATGGAGCTGTGCATGCTGTCTGCAAGCTGGAAACCGAAAACGTTGGTTGCAATATTATGCTTGGCGGTTTCGATCTCAGTTGTTTTCCCGGGGCTTTCTTTCATGAGACGGATCGCTCTTTCCATTTGCTTTCCGCCCTCGATCACGTTTTCAGGCTTCATTTCAAGGATCGCGATCAACTGTTCAAAGGAATCCGGATCCAATTTTTTTGTTGTAGTTCCAAAAGCAGCTGTTTTCATAACGATCACCGCATCCGATTTTCCTCCCATCATCTTTGCGAATCCGGGTCCGAGGGAGAGGTTTGTGACATATGCATTGAAATCGTCAACGATCTGCTGCATTTCCGGAGGAACTGCCTGTCCGGTCTGCCGTAATCCCAAGTATTTGTAGTACACCTTCTTCATGGCTTTGATCTGCTTCTTCAGCTCGGGGATGTTGATCTCATCCTCTAACTCGGGATAACCGGGCAGTTTCTTTTTCACAAAATCACGGACCTCTTTTTCCGTAGTCAGCAGATCCGCTTCATCCTGTAAGGCTACCGCAGTCGCTCCGGGGGTCCTTCTTAAAAGCTCTTTTACCGCATCCGCCTTGGTGGCGTATTTGTAACTCCCGTCTTCTCTTTTCTGTGACATGAGCATCTGCAGACGGATCATACTGTCGATGGAGTGCTGGGATGACTTTTCCACCGGCATACGTTCCGCGGCGATCCTGGCATTATTGATCTCGATGGCCTGGTCCTTAATCTCAAAGAGAGTATTTTCCAGACGCTGCTCACACTGGGAGAAGTTCTGGATCTCCTGAGGAAGATTGATGCCCACCTGCTGTGCCATGGTCAGGGCAATGATGATCTTCTTTCCGGAATCCTCTCCACTACCGATCTTGAAGAGATCCTTCAGTTTTTCCGTAAACTTCTGTTTTTGGTCTTCCGTCATGGGTTTTAAACCTAAGGCACCGGATCCCTTGCCCTTATCCTGTTCCTTGATACAGATCTTTAGGAGTTCCTCAAAGGACTCCACGAAGATCTTCGGCTTTTTAAAGGCAACGGCTGCCATCATATTCAGGATCTGATCCACCTTTTCATCCTTGAACACCGCTGCATTTCCGTAATCCAGTACCGTCACGTTCTCTTCTCCTTTGTTGTACATGATATTCCCGGAATGCAGATCCCCATGATGGAAATTGTCACCGTTGATGGACATGGCTGAACTACCGAAGATCGCCATTTTCACCCACTGATACGCCAGACCGGAAACCGCTCTTTCCATGATTGCCAGCTTATCTACCTCATCCTTTAAGGATTCTCTCATAACGGCAAAATAAGGTGCGTTGTCGATATTCATGCCGTAATATCCGTTTGTGGAAGGATCCTGCTTTTTAAAGGCGGCCATCAGATCGTCGACCTGTTTTTTGCTGTCTGCGAGCGCCCGATCCACCGGTTTTCCTTTTGCCAGGTCCATAACGATATAATTATCCCCGGCAGGAATGCTACCGTTGATCTTTACCGTATTGACACCGCGCTTGGCCTCCACATAGTTCTTCTCACCGCGCTTGGCGTTTGCCACTTCATTTCGGAAATCAAACTCTTTTATGATCTCTTCATACTGTGCCATAAACCCGGCTTCCGTCACCTGTATCTGGTGGGGAAGGAGCTTGTTCTGTCCATGAGCCTTCTTTTCATAAGCCGCGATCTCTTTGTCGCTCATATCTGCGAACATAGCGGCTTTTCTGATGTAGGTCAGTTCGTTTTCGGCTTCTTTTTTCACATCCGGCCGCATGATCTTGATAACGATCTCCTGCTTTTCGCCTTTTTTGTTGGTGAGCTCGCACAGGAATGTTTCTGCGATGGAGGCAGCGCCCAGAGGTCTTATGATCTTGATCTCCTTCACATTCTTTCCGGCCTTTTCCTTCATCTCCTTCAGGACTTTGTCCACGTGAGCCTTATCAATGGAGCCCAGATCGGATTTAACGACATTTAATGCCTCCTTCATCTCCGGCACCACCATACGATCCGGCACGCCCTGCATCATCTTCTGCATCAGGGGGCCTGCGCCCTTTAAGGAAGAAGCAAAGTACAGGCCGCCTCTTTGTCTGTCGCTTAAACCACCCACGTCCTTGATATCCTTGATGATATGGGAAAGCATGCGACGTTGCCGGCGAACGTCAGCATTTTTAAAGTAGCCGTTTGCCAGGGTCTGGATGAATCTGCCCTGTCCCTTCTCCGGGTTAAAAAGCATATCGTTTTGCATGAAATCCAGCTGATTCTTGGTGATCTCCCTTTTTTCCTCTTTCGATTCCGTATCCGCAAAGAGATCGGGGATATTTTGATCATCTGCCATCTCGTTAAAGATATTTCCGGTCACTTCTTCGATCCGGCTTAAGACTTCCTTTTCATATTCTTCGGTCATGGCCTCTACATTTGCTTTAAATCCGATCAGGATATTCTCCATTGACGGATCTTTCAACATCTCCTTAATATCGGCGCTTGACATGTTCTTGCCACGCAGTGTGGGATTCTTCTCCTGGAGGTTTTTAAACTTGTCGATCATGGGATCAAACACATCACGAATTCCCATGATGAACTTCTGCTCATTCTTGGATGTACCGGCTACCAGCTGTCCGAACATGGTCTTTTTCGTCTTGTCCTCGGACATCAGTTTTGCCAGGATGGGGGCAGCATTCGACATTACGCGGCTTAGTTCCTCCACATCCTTGACAGCGTCTGTACCGTTGGTCAGGGAAACCAGATCCCCTACAAAATTAAGGAGGGATGCTGCATTCTTATCCCAGGTAGGAGCACCTGCCGCGGACAGTTTCCCGGAAGAACCCTTTTTCTTATCCTTTACCTGTCGATCCAGGAATTCCTTTAATTCCTTGTTCATGCGCTCCATGTCTTCGCCGGCTCTGTGCGTCTGTGCACCGACAAACTCATGGGTGGCTGTCTCAGCCAGGGTTTTGGATTTTTTCCCGGTGACGGCAAGTTTTATATGCAGGCTGCTTTCGATGGCGGACTTTAACTCCTGCGGCAACTCCTCGGTTGCAAGGGCATTGACTGCTTTTCTTAAGTCCTCCTTCTCATACTCGTCTGGTTCCGCACCGGATAAGCTCTTTACGATACCCACATTCTGGAGCAGGCGATAGAGCGCATCCTCCGACAGCGCAGCAAAGGTTCCCGGTTTAAGCTCTGCGCCGGTAAGTGCTTTCTTTAAATACAAAACGACATATTCCCGCTGGGCCAGGGTCTCTGCAGGGTCCGGATCAAATCCGTTTGCTCTGTCGTTTTGGTTTCTCTCCCGGTAATACAGGGCTCTTTCCCTGCTATAATCGGTATCATACAGGGCATCCTTTGCGGCGCGGATGTTTTCAAAGTCCTCTAACATCAGCTTTTCATCCGCGGCATCCATGGCCATGGTCTTTACCAGATCGATCAGCTCCACCGTGGGCATATCGGAAACGGATCCTTCGCTGCCGTTTGTCAGTTCACCGATGACGGAGAGCATGCTCTCACGGGTGCCGTCGCTTAAGGCCTTTTGCAGCTTTTCTCTCCGCACCTCTCCGTGGATGTATTCCTTCGGATCCAGGATCCAGATATTCTCGTGCAGATTCTTTGTGATGGAAGCCAGACTTTCCGTGGAAATAAAAGCTAAGTTTTCCGCCTTGATATCGGAGATCCGTGCAGCAACCGCAATGATCTCGTTTCGAACGGCCATTGCTTCCGCCTCATCGCCCTTTTCTTCGGAAAGCTTGTTATATCTTTGGGAAAGTGCACCCAGTTCCTCTTCCAGATGCTCTATGGCAGCCTGCTTCTGCAGCATGGCCATCCGGGCCTTTTCGCCTGCAGCCTGCTCGGCCCCATACTTTTCCTGCCAACGGGCAAGTCCGGCACCCTTCTCATTTGCCTTATTCTGCAGTTCCTCTCGACGGACTTTTTGAATATGCGCGGTGCGAGCCTCTTCAAACTCCTTCTTTTCCTTTTCAGCCAGCTGGGCGTTATATCTCTTCTGCCAGTCCGCCAGGCCTTTGCCTTTTTCCGTGGCTAAACGATCGAGTTCTTCTTCCTGTTTATCTCTTAATGCTTTTCTGCGCGCCTGTTCTTCCGCCGCCTTTCGTTCTTCCTCCCGGCGTCTTTCCTCTTCCCGGCGCCGTTCCTCTTCCCGACGGGCCTGCTCCTTTAGGATCCGCTCCTGCGCGGTGGCGCTTCTCTGCTCCGTTAAGTGCTGCAACATGCCAAGCCCCAGCATCCGGCTCATCTGCACGTCGTCAGTCCCTTTATAATTCTGGGAAGCAAAGGTGGCCTTTCTGTGCCATTTTAGGAGCTTTCCGATATCCCTGCCGTGAACGTATTGTCCTTCGTCCATCATTTCCAGCTCGACGGGGAACTTCTTTTGATATACCGTGGCAGCATATTCGCGAAAGCCTGCAGGAACAGAGCCGTCCTGTGTCAGGCCCTTCAGCTGTGCTTTGGTCATCTTTCCCAGATCACTCTCTTCCAAAAGCGCATAGTAAGGAGACGACATCAACTCCATGCGCCGGGTGTAATCATTCTCGATCTCTCCCAAAAGACTGATACGGGCTTCCAATTCTTCTATCTGCTCTTTGGACAGGTTACAGGAAGTATTGCATTCATCCTGAATGCGCTTTAATTCCGTTAGCAGAGTGCCGGCATTTTTTGCCAGACGCAGCTTGTTAAAGTTTTCTTTGAACTCTTCTCCATGGAGAAAGCCGGAGGCATTTTTGTATGCAAAGGAATTCAGATCCCAGGTAAGGATGCCGGAAAGCATACCTTCCAAAACTCTGGCTTTGCCTTCCATCCCGGTTTCTTCCTTGGTATAGCCCTCACCGATCTTTTTCTCATCCTCATCCCGGACATAAGTGTCCTTTGCGAAAAGAGAACGCATCATCTCTACGGAATCCTCGGGCTTCATGCTCCGAAGGGCGGAAAAGGCCATGATGCTGTCGATCACATTGTCCTTATAGCTGTCTTTACCACTTTCGTCTTGTAAGTCATACTCTTTCCAGGCATTTTTTAACACCTCATCCAGGGCGTTATCCCGGGACTTCCTTTCGTCCAGGATCTGCTTCGCCAGTTTGCAATCGGAGATCTTTCTGCGAAATTCCTTGCGACGGGAGCGAAGGCTCATGCCTAGGCCTTCCTTTCCTTTGTGGAACAGCTTATAAGCGAAGCGGATCTCCTGATCCACCTGCGCGTCGGAAAGCTCACCCTTTTCCAAAATGTAGTCCGGCGAAGAATGGGCATTTTTATCGTAAGCATCACCGTAAAGGACCGTATTGAAGCTGTCGATACTTCCGATCAGCTCTTCACAGGCGGTCTTGCGGTGTGCATAGGAGTCTTCATTACGCTCCACCAGATAGATGCGGGCGCTTTCCTTCATCCCCGAAAGAGCCCGTTCTTTTTCAGCTCTGGTCTTAGCAGCAAGGTAGATCTTTGCGGCTGCGATCACCTTTTTGTATGCGGAAGCACGACCGGGTTCCCGGGAGATGTTTTGGATCCTGCCCTCAATCTCCGTGAGCTTTTCGGCCGCTTCCGCCGGCAGTTCCTCGTCTCTTTGGCCGATGCCCAAAGGCATCAGTTCATTTCCTAAAGATTCACGCACAAAAGAAAGATCCTGCTTGTCATTTTTGACTTTGGAAACAGAACCTTTCTCTTTTTCCTGTTCGTTATTTACAATGAGTTCCTCATCGCCCGGAGAATCCCAGTCGAATAAAACAACCTTTTTCTGCGTTGTCTGGGTATTGTTGATCTCATTGGATTGAGTGGTCTTTATCTCTGTGTTTACAATATAACGATCTTTATCTTTCATGCCGCAACTCCTTTAAAGACACTTTGTTATCACTCACAACAATTGCATTATACCCCGGGCTGTCACTCAAATGTCCATCACAGATAAGATTGTTTTTTTAGTTCCGAATAAAAGCATATTCCGTTTCGTCCATGTTCTTTTACATGGTACAGCGCTTCATCCGCTTCCTTATACAGCGTATCCGGATCCTTGTTCTGTGCACCGAAGGCGACTCCCACACTGATGGTAATGGCAGGGGTATTCCCCTTCGGCTTTTCCAGACGGGCATTGATCTTTTGCACTCTTTCCCGGATATTGGCAGAGCGGCTTTCCCCGGCATGGATCATGATAATGACGAACTCATCTCCTCCCAGTCTGCAGATATACGCATCATCCTTGAAATACTTCATCAGCGTGGCGGTCAGGCGGGTCAGGACCTTATCTCCCACATCGTGTCCGTAGTTGTCGTTGACGCCCTTGAAACGATCCAGATCCAGCATTAAAAAGGCAGCGTCTTCCATGTCCAGGTTCTTCAGTAAGAACTCGTATCCGCGACGGTTGTAGATTCCAGTGAGCTTGTCATGAGAGGCTTCGTGCAGGAGCTTTTCCCGCTTCTCCTTGCCGGCACGGTTCATAAGATTATAGGTTTTTTCCAGGTAGCGGAGCTCATAGGCGCCGGTCACCGGTATTTCCTCATCATTTCGAACATATTCCAGAGTCTTCTTTAAGGGATACAGTACCTGCTGGGAGCACACTACAACGATGCCCACCATGATGCCGATGAGCAAAATGGTAAGGATGTGTTCCCATCCCATCTGCATGCGGAATCTGTGGAATACATCATCCTGCTTTTGGTCCAGATCCCCATTTAAGTCATATAAGCATTTTTCCATATTGGAATAAATGGATTCCTTTTTGGCACGGTAGTTTTCGTCAAAGAGGATGCTCTCTGCCTTATCTGCTTTTTCCGCATGCGAGAGACTCTGGTCATATTGCGTCAGTTCCACGGAGCTAACCTGATTCGGCAGCTGACTGGAGGAGATCCCATAAGCGTCTGCCGCCAATCGAGCCGCATAGTACTCCGTATCCATCAGCTCCAATGAGTCCTGCATCGCCTTGTATAAACTGTCGTATGCGTCTTTGTACTCTTCTCTGCCGCCTAAGGCTTCCAACGCTTTTTCACGACGCTGGGTCACCAGTGCTTCAGTAAAATAATGCTCCAGGTAGCGAACCTCACCGGATACGGCAAAACAGCGGATCTGCTCCGTCAGATAATCGGAGGCATCCTGCATCTCGTTTGCGCTTCGGGTCAATTCCAGCATTTCCTTTGTGATAGTCCGGGTCTCCTGATACAGCCCATAGGTAAATCCCATGGCGACAAACATAACGATGGAAATGAGCACCGCCAGTATACACATCACCCGATTAAATTTTTCAACGGATATTCCCCGTCCCTTTAATCTCTTAAACACAATGCTACCTCTTTTTTGCTTCGTCTGTTTTGTAAATCCTGTGATCACCCTTTATTCGAATACTGTCTTTATCTCGTTTGCTGTTTTTTCATATTCCGAAAGGAAGGCCGCATGGTTTTCTTTTATGAAATCCATATCTCCCCTTTTCCCCGCCTCTTCCAGTTGAAGGGCCCGGTCCGGAAGATCCGGGATCCCCAGGGTACGGGCATTTCCTTTTATGGCGTGGGCTAAAACTGCATATTCCTTTGCATCCTCTTTATCTAAAAACTGCTGCAGTTCAAGGCTTTTCTCCTTTTGTCCTTTATAAAAATCGGAGACCAGCTCCAGATAAAACTCTTCATCGTCCATACAGTGGGACAGGCCCTGCTTTACGTCCAATCCCAAGGCTTCCAGCTTCGGCATCACATCCGCCGGTTCCGAATCCGTCGCCTCGGAGGGAGAAAACTCCAGTGCCACTTCCCCGCCATAGGTTTTTTCCTCACGGATCTTTTCCGGTGGCAGATGCTTTCGGAGTTTACGGATCAAAACCTCCACCTCAATGGGCTTGGAGATATAATCATCAAATCCCCTTTCCAGATACATTTCCTTTGCACCCACCACAGCGTTTGCCGTCATGGCCAGGACCACGGTATGGTCGGGTAACAGATCTCCCGCATGCATGCGATCTAAGGTTTCGATTCCGTCCATCTCCGGCATCATATGATCCAGACAGATGATA
>JAIKZU010000031.1 GCA_024681985.1 Lachnospiraceae bacterium
CAAAAGCCAACTGCTCCGCTGCAGATCGCTCCGCAAAGCCTGGGATAAAGATCCTTCCTATGGTCATCCCTACTGTATAGCTGTCTTCCGTGGATTCCACTGCATCCTTTGTGGAGTAAAGAAAGATTACCACCATCCATAGGATCGTAAGGATCAAAAATACATATCGTCTCATCGTTTATTCCTTTTCCACCAAATATTTTCCGCGGATGACGAAATAGGCGGTGATGATCCCTGTTACGGTGATCACCCAGCTCACCGGATATACATTTAGAAGTGTCCGGTAGGTGGGCTGTGCGCGAAATGCGGTATAGATCCAGATGATCCGTGTGCCACAGATGCCAAAAAGAGCGATGAGGGCAGGTACCAGGGATTTTCCCAGCCCTCGCATGGCGCCGGATAAAACCTCGATGGTCATATTTACAAAAGCAATGGACAAAATGATCCGGATACGAAGAACCGCCAGTTCGATCACTGCGGCATCATCCGTAAAAATAGAAGACAACTGAGGCGCAAAAACTATCACCAGGAAGGAGTAAGCCATGGTAAACCCGAGAGCCAAAAGCCAACAGGTATGTACCACTTTGATACAACGTTTCTTTAGCCCCGCTCCGTAATTCTGACCGATAAAGGACACCGCGGCCTGGCTGAAGGAGCTTAAGATGAAATAAGAGATAAACTCCAGATTTAAAGCTGCCGTGGAAGCCGCCACAGGCAAGGTCCCCAGCGTGTTCATGGCGCTCTGTATCATAACATTGGAAAAAGAAAAGACCATACCCTGCAGCCCGGAGGGAACACCGATGGCAAAGATCTTTTTTACGATGCTGCCCTTTAGCTTAAGCTTCGACCAATGTAGCTTAAAGGGTTCCTCTTCCCGGATCAAAAATACCAAAAGAGCAATGGAGCTGATCATATTAGAGACCAGCGTACCGATGGCTACGCCCGCCACACTCATATGAAATTTATAGACCAGGATAACATTTAAGATAACATTGATGACACCGGCGATGGCCAGAACAATGAGGGGTCGCGTGGTGTCTCCCTTGCTCCGTAAAATGGAAGCTTCATAGTTGTACAAAATAATGAAAGGCATCCCAAGGAAATACACTTTCAGATACAAAGTAGCCAGATCCAGGATATCCTCCGGCGTACCCATGAGTTTTAAGATCTCCGGAGCGATGAATTCGCCGATCAAAACCAGGATCACGCCACCGATCAAAGCCAGGATGATGGTGGTGTGGATCGCCTGAGAGACTCGCTCCTTGTTCTCTTTTCCGATATAGGTGGAGATCACCACATTAGCGCCTACGGACAATCCCACAAAGAGATTGATGATGAGATTGATCAAAGATCCGTTGGCTCCCACCGCCGCCAGTGCGTCGCTGCCAGCAAACTGACCGACCACAGCTACATCAGCGGCGTTAAAAAGCTGCTGTAAGATGCTGCTGCACGCCAAAGGGATGGCGAACCATAATATTTTTCCAATCAGAGGCCCGTGCCTCATATCGATATTTTTCATCTTTATTCAAACTGTGCTGCCACGGCTTCCAAATGTTCACGGATAGGCAGATGCTGGGGGCAGATCTGCTCACATTTCCCGCATTTGATGCAGGCACTTGCCTTTCCAAAATTCTCAGCCAGTCGGGTATAGTATTCTCCCTGGGGCGTAAAGCCTTTGCCTTTGTATTCCTGCTTTTCCGCATTGTATAAAGAGAAATACTTGGGGATGGGAATGTTCATGGGACAGCCGTCCACACAATAGGAACATGCGGTACAGGGGATGGCGATGCCGTGGTTGATGATGTCCGTCGCCCTTTGGATCAGTTCTATTTCTTCGTCATTAAGGGGAACAAAATCCTTCATATACCCCGTATTGTCCCGCATCATATCCATATTGCCCATGCCGGAAAGCACCATTTTCACATTGGGCTGACTGGCCGCAAAGCGGATGGCCCAGGATGGAACAGAGGCGTTGGGGGCGTAGTTTTTATAGATCGCGGCTACCGTCTCCGGCACGTTCGCCAAAGTGCCACCCTTTACGGGTTCCATAACGATGACGGGTTTGTCGTGCTTTACGCAGACCTCGTAACAACGACGGGACTGGATGGCTTCGCTTTCCCAATCCAGATAGTTAATCTGCAACTGAACAAATTCCACCTCCGGATGCTCCGTTAAGATCCGATCCAACAGATCGGCGCCGTCGTGATAGGAAAAACCGATATGCTTTGCAAGCCCGGCTTCTTTTTTCTTTACCAGCCAGTCGAAACTGCCCAGCTTCGTGTACTTTTTATAATGATCCTCCCCTAGATCATGGAGCAGATAATAATCAAAATAGGATACACCTGTCTTTTTCAGCTGCTGTTGAAAGATATCCTCCATAGCAGCGGCATCATTGAAAAATCCGCAGTGCAGTTTGTCCGCCAATGTATAGGCGTCCCGGGGATAACGGTCCACCAGTGCTTCCTTGGCGGCGTTTTCCGACTTGAAGCCGCAGTACATCCAGGCGGTATCAAAATAGGTGAATCCCTGCCCGATAAAGTAATCCACCATTTCTTTCATGGTTTCGACATCGATGGAGTCTTCCCTAGCGGGGTCCAGGCGGGGAAGCCGCATCAATCCGAATCCGAGTTTCTTTGTGTTTTCACCGAAGATATTATTCATATTTCCCCCTTATTGGTTTGCATGTTTTCCTTCTTACGCCCCTATTATACAACGACAGCCGGTTTTCGGATACAAAAAAACACCCATGGATCATTTGACCCATAGGTGTTTCATTCAGGTGCCAGCAGGATTTGAACCAGCGATCAGGGAGTTGCAGTCCCACGCCTTACCACTTGGCTATGGCACCATACGGAGAAGGAGGGATTTGAACCCTCGCGCCGGTCACCCGACCTATACCCTTAGC
>JAIKZU010000172.1 GCA_024681985.1 Lachnospiraceae bacterium
TTATCCCCGGTTGCATTATAAACAAACATTTTTGAAAATGCAATCCGTAATCTACAGTTTCTTTTCCATAGGGGTATAGCGGATCCCGGAAACAACACACTCATCGCTCACGGCGTCATAACCGAAATGCCTGTAAAAATCAAGGGCGTAGGGGGCCGAGTCCACGGTGATCACATTCTGTTCCTCGCCGCGAAGATAATCCTCCGCATAGTGGAGTAATCTGCTGCCGATCCTCTGATGATGGAATTCCCGATCCACAAACAACAGCGAAATATGATTTCCGCTTCGCAGGGAGATCAAACCCACGATCCGTCCGTTCAGCTCCGCCACGAACACCACATATTCCCCCAAAAGGAACATGCGGTTCAGCTTCTCGTCCGCTAGAAAATCCCGAAAGCTCCTGACTCCCTCCGGACCATAGTCCTTTGCTTCGAACTCCAGAAAGGTAACCCATGCCAACCCCGTGACTTTGTCCCAATCATCCACATTTGCCTGTCGGATATAAACCTGGTGCGTCATGCTTCCTTCTGCTCGATATGGGCATTCAGCCAGTCTCTGATGTCCTCATATACGGTCTGTCTGTCATCTTCGTTTAAGATCTCGTGGCGGTCGCCTTCATAAAGCTTTAAGGAGACGTCTTTGATGCCTGCCTTAACAAAAGATTCTTTTACCTTCTTTACGGCCTCACCGTATTCACCAACGGGATCTTCCGCACCTGCCACAAAGAACACGGGAATGGTTGCGGGGATCTTTAAGAGTTCCCTTTCGTCCGTCAGTCTCCAAAGCAGCTCAAACAGGCACTTAAAGCCGTTGATGGTAAAGGGAAAACCGCCCATGGCATCCGCATTGTACTTTGTCACCTTCTCCCGGTTAACACTAAGCCAGTCCTGAGGAGTCTCCGGATTCTCGATCCTCTTGCAATATGCTCCGAAGGCAGCCTGGTTGATGGTCTTGCTTAAGTGCTTTTGTCCGCAGAAGAACCCGATGACACCTGCCATAGCCTTAGATGCCGTCAAAAGGCCTTTACTCTGGGCACCGGTTCCCATGATCACCGCACCTTTAATACCCTTTCCGTACCGGAGCAGGTAATTACGTGCGATAAAGGAACCCATGCTGTGGCCAAGGATAAAATAGGGAACTCCGGGATACTTTTCCTCTGTCAGTTTTTTCATCCTGTGAACATCCCGGACCACAACGGTCGCCGGATCCTGGGGGCAGAAGTACCCCGTAGGCATCTCGCCTTGGATAGCGGTCTCCCCGTGTCCAAGATGATCTTCACCGCACACAAGATAGCCCTGCGTAGTGAGATATTCCGCAAACGCTTCGTATCTGTCGATGTACTCGGACATACCGTGAATGATCTGGAGGATACCCTTTACTTCTCCGTCAGGGATCCACCGCACGCCGAAGATCTTGCTCTTTCCGTCTCTTGAATCAAAAACCACTTTTTCTTTTTTCATATCCTACCCCCATTTTCCCATTTATTTGATCCACTGGATCGAATCATCTCTCCGACCCACATAATAAAAGCCGTCTTTTATGTCATCCCCCAAGAGGCCGATGCAGACTCCGGAAACCGGAAGGGGATGATACGCCGGATCTCCGAGATAATAAAACCGGACACCGTCCACTTCAAAGATCCGTTTATCCGCTTCCTCTGCATTTCCGTCATGGTACTTGTAATCCTGCGGTGCAATATAATCGATGGCCAGATACGTCTGGGGATAGTATTGCAGGACCACAAGGATCTTCTTGCCGATAAATGCGATCACAAATATGCTCAAAACAAGAGCCAGTGCTTTCAGCAGTTTTTCACGTCCCCGGTTTTGCAGCGCCTTCTTTATCCACCCAAGCAGGATCCCCATTCCCAATAACGGGAGCAGGATCAGATAAGCATATCCGTATCTGGGTAGCGGTGCGCTGTACTGCCAGAAAAAATACTCAAGGGAAAGTGTTGCAAAAA
The DNA here is from genome assembly GCA_024681985.1 of Lachnospiraceae bacterium. Taxonomy (GTDB): domain Bacteria; phylum Bacillota; class Clostridia; order Lachnospirales; family Lachnospiraceae; genus JAILEN01. The sequence continues at coordinate 1,964 of JAIKZU010000172.1, forward strand.
GAAGCAACAACCGGCCCTTTTCCGTCTTTCCCGGCCGATCCTTCCTGTGAAGCAGAAACCGTACCGCTTCAATGATCAAGACGGCAACCGTGATAAGGCTCACCAGAAGTGAAGCTGCCACAAGGATCTTCTCGGTAGATCTTAAAACCGATGAAAACCAGTGGGGGATCCACCTGATGATGGACGCGCCCTCCATCTCGGGATCTCCGTGCACATCCCAGGCCCACACATGGATCTGATAAGCATCCGCTTCTCCGATCTGGGCCGGCATTTTCCAGGGGACATCAAACAGGTCCAATGCCGTGGACGGATAGATCAGCCATCCGGAAATGATCACATTTCGGATCAGATAAGGCACTATGATGAGCAGTGCCGTCATAATACTGAAGATGATAGGCTTGATCTGCCGTTTTTTGATGAGCATCACGATCGGGCAAATGCTCAGGAGCAGGATCACCCCTGCTGACAGTTTTGTTGTCACGCAGTTGCATCCGATCATACACAGAACGATAAAGGGA
>JAIKZU010000219.1 GCA_024681985.1 Lachnospiraceae bacterium
CACGTCCGCATCCGCCATGATGATGATCTTGTCATAACGAAGCTTACTGATATCAAAGTCGTTCCCGTAGCCTTCGGAAAAACCGCAGCCAAAGGCATTGATCATGGTCTTGATCTCCGCATTGGCAAGGACTTTGTCAATAGAAGCTTTTTCCACATTCAAGATCTTTCCGCGAATGGGAAGGATGGCCTGGTACATACGATTTCTGGCAGTTTTCGCACTACCGCCGGCGGAATCTCCCTCTACGATGAAGATCTCGCATTTTTTCGCATCCCGGCTCTCGCAGTTCGCCAGCTTTCCGTTGGTATCAAAAGAATACTTCTGTTTCTGCAAAAGATTGGTCTTTGTACGCTCCTCGGTCTTTCGGATCTTTGCTGCCCGCTCCGCACAGGAGATCACCTTTTTTAAAGTCTCGATATTTCGATCGAAGAATAACTGGATCTGATCGCCGGTGATCTTTGCCGTGGCTTTGGCAGCATCCTGATTGTCCAGTTTGGTCTTCGTCTGACCTTCGAAACGGGGATCCGGATGTTTGACGGAGATCACTGCTGTCATACCGTTTCTCACGTCCGTACCGGTAAAGTTCTGATCCTTGTCCTTAAGGATGCCCAATTCTCTGGCATAGGAATTAATGACAGAGGTGAACTGGGTCTTAAACCCGGTGATATGAGAACCTCCTTCGGAGTTATAAATATTGTTACAAAATCCCAAAATATCCTCGTGGAATTCATTACAGAACTGAAAGGCCACCTCCACCATGATGCCATCGGACTCGCCTTTAAAGTACACCACGTCATGAAGGGTCTCTTTGTTCTTATTGATGTCTCTCACAAAGCCCGTGATGCCGTCCGGCTCGTGGAAGGTGATCTCTTCCTTCTCATCACCCCGCAGATCCCGAAAGATAATGGTGAGATTGGGATTTAAATAGGCAGTCTCGTGCATACGGGAAATGATCTCATCCGCCTTGAACTTTGTCTTTTCAAAGATGGTATCATCCGGCATGAAATTGATCTTCGTACCGGTCTTTTTGGTCTTTCCGATGACGGGAAGGAGGCCTTTTTCCAATTTAACCACCGGCACTCCCCGCTCGTAGCGGTCGTGGGAGATCACGCCGTCTCTGGAAATCTCCACATCAAAATAAGAAGACAAGGCATTTACTGCAGAAGATCCCACTCCATGGAGACCACCGCTGGTCTTATAGGCACCGTCGTCAAATTTACCACCGGCATGCAGGGTGGAAAATACAATACGTGCAGCCGCCACTCCCTTTGCATGCATATCCACGGGAACGCCCCGTCCATTATCCTCCACGGTACAGGAACCGTCTGCTTCCAGTGTCACATATATCCGATCGCAGTATCCCGCCAGATGCTCATCCACGGAATTGTCTACGATCTCATAAATACAGTGATTTAAGCCTTTTCGCGATGTGGAACCGATGTACATACCCGGACGTTTCCGGACTGCCTCCAATCCCTCCAGTACCGCGATCTGCTCGGCACCGTAGTTGTCTTTTTTAGCCATAAAATTACCTCACACAATATCTGCTAATCCAGATGGCATTGTACCACAATTTATAGTGGATTACAATAAGATTATAAGAAATTATCGAACATATTTTCGATTTTGTCAAGAGGCTTTATTCTCTTGCTTTTCATTTATTTACGCTGTAAAAAAAATGTTCTTACTTATTCGACATTTATTGTATAATAAAATAGACTTTTATTATGAAACAGTATCCATGTTTCATATGTCTTACGATATATTGATCATTACTTGGGGAGGATATGTGATATGTCATCCAATTTTCATCTGACGAAAGAAAACCTGCCTTTGATTGAACAGATGGCAGAGCAGATGCCCGGTGGGTTTTTTATATATAAGGAAAACGAGAACCGCGAGCTGTTATATATAAATCAGAATGTTTTAGACATCTTCGGCTGTGAAACATTAGAGGAGTTCAAGGAACTGACAGGCTATACCTTTCCGGGTATGGTACACCCCGAGGATTTTGAGATGATCCAGCTTTCCATCGATGGCCAGATTTCTCCGGAGGATGGAGAGGATCTCGATTATGTGGAGTATCGCATCATTCGAAAGGACGGCATCGTACGATGGGTGGACGATTACGGGCACTTCTCTCACACCGAGGATTTCGGGGATATCTTCTATGTATTTATCGGCGATATCACAGACAAATATGTCTCCATTCAGGAGCGGGAGCGCCGAGCAAACGAATCCAAAAATGCTTTTTTATTCAATATCTCCCATGATATCCGCACCCCTTTAAATGCGGTACTGGGCTATACCCGTTTGGCACAGCTGCACTATGACGAGCCGGAAAAAGTCTCCGATTATCTGGAAAAAGTGGAAACATCCGGCAACGAGCTCTTAAATCTCATCGACGATCTCATCGACATGAGCCAGATGGATTTCGGTCATATGCAGTTAAATGCCACGGACTGCAATCTAAAGGCGGAACTGCAAAAGCTTCACGCCGTATACGAGAACAAAGCCAAAGAAAAGAACATCAAACTACGGTTTTCCGTGGATGTACCGAACATTACGCTTCATCTGGATACCGCCCGTTTTAAAAAATTGATCGGCAACCTCATCGACAATGCACTGCAGTTCACCCCGGAGCACGGAGAGATCAAGGTCTTAGCCAAATGTAACAATAAGCTCTCCCGTTCTTCCGCAGAATATGAATTTACGGTGATCGACAGCGGCATCGGTATGTCCGAGGAGTTTATCTCTCATATCTATGAGCCCTTCGAAAAAGAGCGCTCTTCCACCGAAACCGGTGTTTCTGGCATCGGCATAGGACTTACCATTACAAAGCATTTGGTTTCCGTTATGGGAGGTTCCATTTCCGTGGATTCCCACCCGGATAAAGGCACGAAGTTTACAGTGATCCTTCCCATCCAGGTATCCAACGAGGAAGAGTTCAATGACGAAGGTAATCTGATCCTTACTCAGAATCAAAAAGTGGCGCAGCTGTTACAGGATGATGACAGATCCATTCCAAAGATCTCCGTACCACACCGGGTACTTTTGGCAGAGGACATCCAGATGAACCGGGCCCTGGCCGAAACCATCTTAGAAGAAGCCGGATATGTTGTAGAATCCGTATTTAACGGCGCCGATGCTTTGGAAAAAGTGGAGAGTAACCCGCCTCGTTACTATGACATCATTTTAATGGATGTACAGATGCCGGTGATGGACGGTCATGATGCCACCCACGCCATTCGGGAACTGGACCGACCGGACACAAAGGTTCTTCCCATCATCGCGCTTTCCGCAAATACCAGAGAGGAAGACCAGCGTCGATCTTTATCTGCCGGCATGAACGCTCATATCGGAAAGCCCTTCGATCCTGCGGAGCTCATAGCTTTGATGGAAAGTTTTATCGAGGAAGCCGAAAAGAAATACGAATAATAAAAAACAATAAAACGGTGGATGCTCCTAAGAACATCCACCGTTTTTGTTGTTATAGATCCTATCAGTATATAATAAGTTCCCTTTTCCTCTTAATATGCCACGCCCTGCGCGATCATGGCATCTGCGACTTTTTCAAATCCGGCGATATTGGCACCTGCTACCAAGTTGCCCTCACATCCGTACTTCTTTGCCGCATCATCACATGCATGGAAGATATTTACCATGATATCATGCAGTTTTCCGTCCACTTCATCAAAGGACCAATGCAGTCTCTCGGAGTTCTGGCTCATCTCAAGCGCACTGGTGGCCACACCACCTGCATTGGATGCTTTTGCGGGAGCAAACAGGATTCCCTTGGACTGGAACAATGTGACTGCCTCGGGAGTAGAAGGCATGTTTGCGCCCTCTGCCACTGCCATGACACCGTTTGCGATCAGCGCCTTTGCACCGTCCTCATCCAACTCATTCTGGGTCGCACAAGGAAGCGCGATATCACATTTAACAGTCCAGATATTTCTGCAGCCTTCATGATACTCGGCGCCGGATACACGATCCACATATTCCTTGATACGTCCGCGCTCTACTTCTTTGATCTGCTTTACCACATCCAGATTGATGCCGTTGGGATCATAGATATAACCGTTGGAATCGGACATGGCCACTACCTTGCCGCCCAACTGAGTAGCTTTCTGATTTGCATAGATGGCTACGTTTCCGGAACCGGAGATCACAACCGTCTTACCTTTAAAGGATTCGTTCTTCATGCACTTTAACATCTCTTCGGTGTAGTAGCAAAGTCCGTATCCGGTAGCTTCCGTACGTGCCAAAGATCCGCCGTAGGTCAGTCCCTTTCCGGTAAGTACGCCGGTGAACTCATTGCGAAGTCTCTTGTACTGGCCGTACAGGTATCCGATCTCACGACCGCCTACACCGATATCACCTGCCGGTACATCGGTATCTGCACCGATGTGCTTGGAAAGCTCTGTCATAAAGCTCTGGCAGAAACGCATGATCTCACGATCTGACTTGCCCTTCGGGTCAAAGTCGGAACCACCCTTACCACCGCCGATGGGAAGTCCGGTAAGAGAGTTCTTAAAGATCTGCTCAAATCCTAAAAACTTGATCACTGAAAGATTTACGGAAGGATGTAAACGAAGTCCTCCTTTGTAAGGTCCAATAGCAGAATTGAACTGTACACGATAGCCACGGTTCACCTGTACCTTTCCGTTGTCGTCCAACCAGGAAACACGGAACATGATGATACGCTCCGGCTCAACGATCCGCTCGATGATGCCCTCTTCCTCTAACTTGGGATTTTGTGCTACCACCGGTTCCAAAGACTCCAACACTTCATAAGCGGCCTGCAAAAACTCCTTCTGCTCACCGTTTCTCTCCACAAGTCCGTCATACACGCGCTGTAAATAACTGCTCTTAAATGCCATAACTAAAAATACTCCTTTCCCGACTGTCTCTCAGCCAAAAACAATTATACATATGCGGCGGACTCTATGCAAGTATAATTTTTAAAAATTTCATTTTTATACATTTTCCTGCATAAACTATACTATTTTCGCATTTTTATTGTTCAAAAAATTCATATGCACCCATTAAAAGACAGCTCAACGACATCTGAAACAGCGTTTCAAAATGATCATCATGTGTAATATAGAACTGTACAAAAAAAGAATAATTAACACAATCCACTCGGGACGCTCTCGCTCTGAAAAAAACGTAGCGGTACTAAGCTCATTTCATTCGCTAAGTACCGACGTTTTTTACAGCCCTCGTCGGATTTGTTAATTATTCTTTTTCGCTTTACTTT
>JAIKZU010000039.1 GCA_024681985.1 Lachnospiraceae bacterium
TTTCCCTCCAGGGTAAAGGTGCCGCCGCCCTTTGTATAGATACCGGTCAGCATGGATGTAAATGTGGACTTACCGGATCCGTTTTCACCGATCAATGCGTGGATCTCTCCCTTATAAAAGTCGAGAGTCACATCATTGACGGCGTGAGTGATACCAAAACGCTTGTCGATGTTTTGTGCGTGTAATAATACTTCGCTCATGCTCTCCTCCTCTTACTTTACTACGAGACCCTTGATGGGCTTGGTGGTGGCTGCCACGATGAACAAAAGGGCGATACCCGTGATCACGTTCTGAATGGTGGTGGGTGCTCCCAAAGCCACGAATCCGTTAAACATCAGGGAGATGATGATCTCACCGATGACAATGGCTACTACCGGGTGACCGTATTTTTTAAATGCCAGGCCGAAGAAGGTTCCCATCAAGGGAGTGAAGTTTCGGCTCATGGATGCCAGGTTGGAAGCGGATGTCATGGAGGTTCCGTAGGAGATGGTCAAAATACTCTGTACTCCTACAAAGAAGCCACAAAGGGTAAATGCCAGGATCTTATATTTTTTTACATCCACACCCATGTTCTTTGCCACCACTTCATTACTTCCGATGGCGTAGCTGTAGGTTGCCATCTTCGTGTATTTCAACAGGAAGCCACAGAAGAAATAGGCTAAAAATGCAACCACTATATTCCAGGGATAATCTCCGAAAGCCCGGAGATTGATATCCAAGACCTGCTCCTTGCCGTTGGCCGCAAAAATAGAAAGCGCCTCATATATAAGGGACAATCCCACGGTAACGATCAAAGAAGAGATCTGTAATCTCATATATACCAACCCGTTGATCAGACCTACGAGCGTGCCACTGATCAGCGGAGCAATGATCAGTCCAAAATAACCGAAATACTGGGAAGCCGTAACGGCGATCACCGACGACAAAACGATGTTTGCACCGATACTGAAGTCGAAAGGCCCCATCACGCAGATAAAATAAAGTCCGCAGCCTCCCACTGCATAGATAAACGCTGTCTTGATATAGATCAGAACCTTATCCGATGAACCGAAATTGTCCGGGGATAAGATCTTAAAGACCGCCCAAAACAGGAACGCCATCAGCACAAGAATAACGATACCATACCACTGGCTCTCTTTAAACTTTTTGAATGTGCTCATACTCTTTCTCCTAAAATGTCTTCTTCAAAAAATATGCCGCCCCACCCGGATGGTGGGCAGGACGGCTCGTATTATTTTTTTACTTAAGGTGTCTTAACGAAAACGCTACGCGTTTTTGTTAAGCATATACGAATACATGCTTCGCATTTTTTCGTATATTACTGATGACGAGAGATCACGTCGTCGATGGACAGGGAAGCTGCTGCTGCATTCAGCTCGTCGAAGCTGTAGCCTGCCATCTCTACGATCTCCTCATCCGTGTAGGGATCGTCATCTACGAAGTACTTCTCATAGTTGGAGTAGTCATCCGGTGAAGATACATACAGGTAAGGGAACAGGATCTCATAACCAAAGGTACCTGCTTCTTTTACGTAGTTACCCTGAACTGCATTGTAGCAAAGCAGGAATGCGAACAGAGGATCGCAGAAGTGTCCGCCGGACTCAGCAAACATACCGCCGCTCTTTAACTGATCTGCAAGGTCATCCAAAAAGTCTGTGGATACAACGTCGATCTTTCCGGTTAAGCCTGCATTCTCAAATGCGCCGATGGAACCAACCAGGGGATCTCCGCCACCGCCTGCTACGATCAAAGCATCCATTCCACTGATAGAGTTGTACAGAGACATAGCTGCTGCTGCGCCTTCTTCGGAAGAGGTGTTTGCGTATACGGGCTCGGATAATGTAGCCTGATCATCGGGATTTGCTGCGTTCCACTCGTCGATGGCTTTCTGATAACCTGTCCATCTGCCCTGGAATGTAGCATCACCAACGGTCCATGCTTCCAAACCGATGTTACGGTCGCCCTTTTCAAGAAGGAGGTTAACAAGGGTATAACCGTTTGTTACTTCGTCTTCATGAACTGCGCCGACGTAGTAATTGGAGTCACAAGCTGTCTTGTAAACTTCCGGGCTGTTCTCCTCAGAGATGATACGGAAGAACTGTACGATATAAACACCGTATTCATTACAGGTGTTGATGGCGGAAGTCATCTCGGAATCAGCTGAGTTACAGATGATGATTCCCTGGCATCCTGCCGCACAAAGTGTCTCAACGGAAGCTGTAACCTGCTCAGATACGTGTCCCTGATCCACCCACTGGGTCTTAACGCCTAAAGCGTTTGCTGCTTTGTCAACAACCTTCTTACACTGGCTTCCCAAAACGTCGGTAGAACTCCAAATGGATACGCCGATGGTGATGTCGCCTGCCGGAGCTGCTGCTGCCGGAGCACTGTCACCGGATGAAGCGGATGTGTCTGTTGCTGCGCTGCCGCCTGCATCGGGTGTTCCGCCACATGCAGCAAGGCTAAAGGTCATAGCCACTGCGCAGGAAACTGCAACTAACTTCTTTAAAAGTTTGTTTCGCATAATTGTTTTTCCCCCTTTTGTTCGAATAATTTTTTCTTCTGCGGCATTTCCATCCTCGCCGCCATTTCATAAATCCATTATCCATATTTCATTTTTTTGTCGTTAGGACAATTTTGAAAAAAAAAATAGGACAATTTTTAAAACTTAAAAATCGTCCTATCATGATCCGTATTATCTATTTCAAAGCAAGAACATAAAGCCTTTATTTCAATCCCTTTACCGTAAAGGTCTTTTCCTTCTCTCCTTCTATGGTCACCCCTGCATCCTCGGCAGCCGCCTCATCACAGGTGTAGCTTACAGTCACGGTGTCGCCGTTTTTTAGATCCGTGGTGCGGTCGATGTCAAAGGAAAGGGATGCCGCAAAATTCATATATTTGGAAAGGGTGGGCATATCATCCATACTGTCTAAAGATTCCAGATTCTTTTTCCCTCCCGCCATATCGTATTCCAGTCCGTCGTAATCGATATCCACATGGGCCGTTCCGCTTCCGTCCTCTCCGTCAAAGGATACGGTAACATATTCCAGTACATCCACCACGCCGTCATAATCATGTTTTTGTCCGCAACCGAAAAATGTGGTTGCGCAAAGTGCAAGCATGGATGCCGTTATGATCATTTTTTTCTTCATATTCGATCCCCTCTCTTTATGATTCCCCATTCGCAAGTTTTGTTTTCCGGTATTCACTGGGCCGAAGTCCCATCTGTTTTTTAAATACCCGGCTGAAATAATTGTAATCGTCGTAACCCACTTCAAAGGAAATGGCCTCTAAATTCCTGTCGTCCTCCCGCATCAGTTCCACCGCCTTTTCGATACGCAGCCTGGTGGTATAGGCGGTAATGGATTCTCCGTACTGCTGGGAGAACATCCTGGAAAGATAACTGGGCTCCACATGATACTTTTCACCCAATCCGGATAGATCAAAATGCTCATAAAACCGATTGGTGATCTCTTCATGGATCTTTTCGATCTGCTTTGACACGGAGCCGTCATGGGGCTTTTCCTTTTCACTGCAGAACACATGCACCGCCAGTCGGATATTATCCCATATGGTCTCTTTGTCCACAGACATCTGGGCAAACCGGATGGTCTCGTCGATCTCTTCCCTAAGTTCGTTAAAATGGGCCGGCACGGATTCGGAAGAAAGCAGTATCCCCGTAAGCCGGGCAAGATACTGGGTCATATCCAAAATACTCCAGCCGTCCGCCTCACAATACTGTAATCGACCTTTTTCAAAAATACAAGATAAAATCTTGTCCTCCTCCTGGCTGCGAAGGAGGGATATGAGATTCCGTTCCAGTGACTGGCTAAAGATCTCTCCGGATACCGGATTCTTGTTCTCCTGACGGATACACTCCAAGAGAACATGCTTACGGACAAAAGGCCGGGTCATCATGGTGGCCACCATCTCCCGGTATACCTGTGCTGCATCATCCAATACCGTAGCGCGGTTTCTGACCACCACGGTGATGGGTCCCTCCTCCTCCGGGAAGCGCTCGATCACCCGCTCTCCGAAAGCCAAAAGGTCCTGCATATCCGCTGACAGGCAGATCAAAAATTCGTTCACCTTTGAGCAATAGTTAAAGATCAGCGCATCTTCCTCTTCCATCAGTTCCCTAAGCACCTTTTTGATGGCAACGGACATAGCAGGCATGTCATATTCGTAGCGCTGGGACAATCCGGTGATATTGTGGAACTTCACAAACACCGTAGGCACATAATTTGCCGTATCCTGACGGGTGGCGGTGGCAACAGATCTTGTAGCGTAGAGCTTTCCGTTTAGAATATTGGAAAACTCATTATCCTCGATAAAGGAGGAGATCCGGTGATGGCGGTTGGCCTGCTTCTCCCTCTCCTCAATGATCTCAATGGCCTTACTCAAAACATCCACCAGCTGCTCCCGTCCAACAGGCTTTAGGAGATAGTCGATGCCTCCGGAAGTAAAGACGCCCTTTACCTTTTGATAATCATCATAACCGCTGACGGCAATGGTAATGATATCCGGATAATGCTCACTGATCCACTTTAACAGCTCCAGCCCGTTTAAAAAAGGCATATTGATATCCGTAAGCAATATATCGGGCCGCTCCGCAGGAATCCTCTCCTGCACTTCTTCCCCATCCTCCGCCGGTTTTAAAAGATCCATGGAATAGGTTTCCCAGGGGATCAGGTTTTTAATGTTTTCTCTGCTCCAGTATTCATCATCCGCGATCAATACCTTATATCGTCTCTGTTCCAATTTCGTATTCCTTTCGAATGGGCATCACAAGTTTTACGGTAGTCCCTTCCTGTGGCACGCTTTCCACGCTGACACCATAGGCATTCCCGAAGGCCTTTTTGATCCGGGCGTTTACGTTTAAGATACCGATGGAATCTCCCGTCTCCACCCGATCCAGGGAGTTTTCCTTCAGGGCCTCGTTTAGTGCCTCCGTTTCCATACCGATGCCGTTATCCGTGATCTCGATCAACAGGTTTCCTTCCGCGTGACGGGCTTTTACCGTGATATGCTTGGTATCCTTTTTGGAAGGACGAAGTCCGTGGGATATGGCGTTTTCCACGATGGGCTGCAAAGTGATACGGGGGATGCAGTCGTCCATGATCTCATCATCCACCTGATAGTCATATCCTGTCTGGTAGCCATTTCGCACATCCATCACATAGAGATAGTTCTTCACATGGATCAGTTCCTTTTCCATGTTGGAAAGGGAATCGGATATATCCAGGCTGTACCGAAAGATAGCCGATAGCGACTGGCAGAGATTGCTGACCAAAAAACAGTTCTGGGAATTTGCGATACCGCTCATGGTATCTAAGGTATTGTACAAAAAGTGAGGATTCACCTGGGCCTGCAGAGCCTGATACTGGGTACGCTTTACCAAAAGCTCCGTCTCGTATTTTTCCGTGATCATATTCTGGATCTGGTCCAGCATGTCGTTAAACTCCACGCCTAAAAGTTCCAGTTCCTCACTCCATCCAACCGGTTTTACCCGCAGGGACATATCGCCTTCCCGGATCTTTATGATCTTGTCCTTCATCTCCTCCACGGGCTTGGAGTAGATCCGCGTGAATGCCATACTGACCAAAAAGGTGATGATGAGCATCAAAAGGGACACCAGGATCAGGGTCCGGATCAGTGTCTGCTGGGTCTTTAATACCAAAGAGGACGGCATCAGCATAACGGAATACAGACCGTATTTTTCCAGGAACGTACTGCACAGATAAAAATCACCGTACTCCTCCTGTAAAGTGACATCACCGGTATTTCCTGCCAACAGGATGCTGCCGGAGATGGCATCAAAGTAGGCATTTTCCGACTCTCCATGAAGAGTGGCAATGGGCTGATCCCCCAGGGGCTGGATCCAGACCAGGGCATCCGACGCGCAGTATTTACTCATGATATCGGTAAATAAAAATCCATCAAAATCACAGACGATATAGCCGTATTCTCTCCGGTTCCCGTCATAGTCGTGGAGTTTCATCACCATACGCACGATGCTCTTTTTGGCCGTCTCATTATAGTACCCGGATAACAGAATCTCCGTCTCATCGGAATCCACGTAGTTAAGGACCACCTGTCCGTTCATGGCCTTTATATCAGTGTAGATGTCATAAGGATAATACACCACATTGGACCGATAGGAACTGACAAGTCGACTTTTTGAATCATAGATGTACATGGCCATCAGTTCATCTGAGGTGGTAAAACGGTTCTTTACGAAATTACCGGCAGTCCAGTAAAAATAGCGCAGGTTACCTCCGTCGGCCAGGCGGTTGCGCATATTATTGATCAGGGATTCCTCCGTATAGATGGTCTGCATCTTTACCGAAAGCTTATGCACCTGGGAAGAAAGCTCGTTTTCCATGCGTTCAAGGCTTTGGGTGTTATTGGCGATGCTTTCCCTCCGGATCTGTCGGGTGGAGGAAATGTGAAAGATCACGGTGATCAAAACCATTGCAAATAAGGTAAATCCCACAGTCATGTGGAGGATCGCTCCCCGTAATGTAGTTTTCCGAAATCTGAAGAGTTTTTTCATAGTCATAGAGTATAGCATATTTTTAATTTTTTGTTGTCACATTCAAAAAAATCATAGATAATGGGTAGCGGAAGTTTTTTAGCATAGAAGGAGAAAAAAGATGCCTCAAAGAACAGATATGAAAAAAGTTTTGATCATCGGAAGCGGCCCCATCGTCATCGGTCAGGCCTGCGAATTCGACTATTCCGGCACCCAGGCCTGTAAGGCGCTTCGGAGTTTGGGATATGAGATCGTATTGGTAAACTCCAATCCGGCCACCATCATGACGGATCCGGAAATGGCGGATGTGACCTACATCGAACCTTTGAACGTGGATCGTCTCGAAAAGATCATCGCAAAAGAACGACCGGATGCTCTGCTTCCCAATCTGGGCGGACAATCCGGCTTAAACCTCTGTTCGGAATTATATAAAGCAGGCGTCCTGGATAAATACAATGTAAAGGTCATCGGCGTACAGGTGGATGCCATCGAACGCGGCGAAGACCGGATTGAATTTAAAAATACCATGAATTCCCTGGGTATTGAAATGGCCAAAAGTGAAGTGGCCTACTCTGTGGAGGATGCCCTGCGCATCGCAGATGAACTGGGCTACCCTGTAGTACTTCGTCCCGCCTATACCATGGGAGGGGCCGGCGGCGGTCTGGTCTATAACCGGGAGGAACTTCAGACCGTATGTGCCCGGGGGCTGCAGGCTTCTTTGGTACACCAGGTACTGGTAGAGGAATGCGTCATCGGCTGGGAAGAACTGGAGCTGGAGGTGGTCCGGGACAAGGACAATAACATGATCACCGTTTGCTTCATCGAAAACGTGGATCCCATGGGCGTTCACACCGGCGACTCCTTCTGTACTGCTCCCATGCTCACCATCTCCGAGGACGTACAGCGCCGCTTACAGGAGCAGGCCTACAAGATTGTGGAACACATCGGTGTCATCGGCGGCACCAACGTACAGTTTGCCCACAATCCCAAGACGGACCGCATCATCGTCATCGAGATCAATCCCCGTACTTCCCGCTCTTCCGCTTTGGCATCCAAGGCAACGGGATTCCCCATCGCTTTGGTTTCCGCCAAATTGGCCTGCGGTCTTACCCTTAAGGATATCC
>JAIKZU010000123.1 GCA_024681985.1 Lachnospiraceae bacterium
CCATGCCCGGATTGCCGCTTCCCATCTCGAAAGGACTGGAAGCATGCAAATGCTTTGTGACGATACAGGCTGTCAGAATATTACCGAATATATATCCCAATACGATCGATACGATTCGAAACATTTGTCTTTCCTCAAATAAGTGAAATCACGTTTTGACATCAACAGTATATACCGCAAGAAGGATAAAGAAAACATGTCATATTTATGCTATCCTATAAAATGATCAATGCTGTGACAATTTGGCTATTATGACAGGCTTCATGAGAGCCAAAAGGAATGGAGCGATGTATCATTATTGATAACGGACTGCGAGGATGAAGACCATGATCGAAGTAACGACATTATGCTATTTGGAACAGGATGACCGGGTGCTTATGCTGTTCCGGAACAAAAAGAAAAATGATGTGAACGAAGGGAAGTGGATCGGTGTCGGTGGACACGTGATGGAAGGGGAAAGCCCGCAAGATTGTGTTCGCCGGGAAGTTCTCGAAGAAACCGGTCTGGTGCTGCAATCGGAGATCTTCTGCGGTGTGATCACCTTTGTTTACAAAGATGTGACGGAATATATGTTCCTGTTTAAATCATCGGATTTTACTGGAGACCTGACAGAAGATTGCGACGAGGGCGAACTGCGTTGGATTCCCTGGGATGAAGTGGATGATCTGCCCCTATGGGAGGGCGATCGACGATTCCTCCCTTTGCTACAGCAGAATGCAGAGTTTTTTTCCATGAAGTTGGTTTACGATGCCGACGGAAATCTGATGGATTAAAAAAGGGACGGTTTAAACCGTCCCTCACTTTCTGTCTGTTATATAAAATGTGTCCAAAGATGCTCCTCCGTTTTCGGGAGACCGTATTTCTCTTTACCAAGAGCTATGCTCTTCATCAAAAAAGCCATATTACGGGCCAGAACCCGCATGGTCTGTAATCCTTCGGCATCATCCTGTGCTTCCCCTTTTTCACGACCATGGATGCTGTTCCAATATTGACTGGATGCCACCGGCATATTGCTGATGGTAAAGTATTTGTTAAGCTCGTCAAAGGTTGCCGAACAGCCACCTCGTCTAGCGCATACAACGCTTGCGCCAACCTTCATGTTCTTATCAAAAGAAGTGCTGTAAAACAGCCGATCCAGGCAGGCAATCAATGTAGAATTTGCGGAAGCGTAGTAAACCGGCGATGCAACTACAAGTCCATCGGCAGCCTCAAATTTCGGCGCCAGTTCATTGACTACATCATCAAATACACATTTGCCGGTCTGTGAGCAGCTGCCACAAGCGATACATCCGCGTACATCCTGATTTCCGATCTGCACGGCCTCGACCTCCACGCCTTCCTCTTCAAATACTTTTGTCATCTCATTTATAGCCAGAGAAATATTTCCGTCCTTTCGTGGGCTTCCGTTAATGATCAGTACTTTCATAAAACCTCCGTCTTCATCCTTTCATGGATCATGTTAATCTGCTCAAAGGGCAACGGACAAACATAGTTCTTCTTTATCCGGTGCTGCTATTTTTCCATTATACAACACAAAATAAGCGGGAGTAGGGTATTTTTATATTTTTCATAACAAACGAAGAATTAGGAAATAATCCGGATTTGCGGCAGGGTGGTGGGGAACAAGGCATGTGGCAGTGCCGTAGGTAAGGGTTTGGATGGACACATACGGCGCTCTCTTCAGGCGATGGTGCGGCATGGATGCCGCACCAAGGACGCACGAAGCAGATGCATCATAAGATGCATCTGCGAAGCCAACGGATTGGGGATTGCGTCCGGTCGCCGTCCGGCTAAAGAAGTCTACGCCGGCGTATGATGTCCATCCACCCGAAGCCTCTGGGCGCAGACACACGTCTTGATATCCCACCACCCGGGGATTATACTTAAAATGCATCTTAAATCTTCTAATTCATCTCCTTCTAATTCATCTTTTACTTATACTAGCAGCACTCTATTATTTACATCGTACATTCATTGTGTTACACTGTTAATATAAATGGAGGTTTTGATATGAGTAGTACTATAACAGTAAGAGTCGATGAAAGAGTAAAAAAAGAAGCTGGTAGTATTTTTAAAGAGGTTGGAATGGACATGTCCACTGCGATTAATGTCTTTTTAAAACAAGTGATAAGAAGCAACG
The DNA here is from genome assembly GCA_024681985.1 of Lachnospiraceae bacterium. Classification (GTDB taxonomy): domain Bacteria; phylum Bacillota; class Clostridia; order Lachnospirales; family Lachnospiraceae; genus JAILEN01. The sequence continues at coordinate 2,141 of JAIKZU010000123.1, forward strand.
GAATCCCCTTTCCCGTATCAGCGAAAATCCCGAATGAAGTAACGCTAAAAGCTATTAGAGATGCTGAAAAAGGAGAGATGGCGTCGTTTTCTTCCATAGCTGAACTTATGGAGGATCTCAATGATTAAAGAGATCAAACGTACAGCTCAATTTAAAAAGGATTATAAGAAAGCCATCAAGCAAGGCTATAAGGAAGCGGATTTTAAAAAGGTACTAAAATATCTTGTTGAGCAAAAACCATTGCCGGAAAAGTACAGAGATCACGCATTGCAACTGACAAAAGAATACAAAAATGTTAGAGAATGTCATATCCATCCGGATTGGCTCTTAATATACAGGATCAGTAAAACAGAATTAATATTGGAGCTTATTAGGACAGGATCACACAGTGAACTTTTCTAATGGCCGTGTTGGTTGCAATTGCGATCCCGGTATTTACGAGTCAGTTAGAAAAGAGTAGAGAGGCAACGGATATTGCAAATATTCGTTCTGCTTATGCAGAAGCCACGGCGGCATATCTCGCTGATCAAGAGAATATAAAAACAGATTCTGACCTATATAAGGCACTCGGTAGTTCAGGAGGAACAAAGGTTTATTTTAACGCACAAACTGGGAAATTTGATGCAACTGGAACCACATTACAGGGAACGGATTCTAATTCAAGTGATACTGGAACTGAGGTTGTAGGTGGGTACACTTATGTTAGAAAAGATCCCTACACAGCAAAAAAAGTATTTGCAAAGCTTTCAAGTGGCGAAGTAGTAATGGACGTTGAATAAATACTTTTGAGACAATGGATTTGTGCAAATCTACTTAAGATTAAAAGATTTTTGGCAAAAAAGAAGTATAAAAAACCGACAGTATGTACTGTCGGTTTTTATCTTTTATGGATACATAGACTTGTATCTGATTCTATAAAGAATTAAGCAACGGTCGCTGAAGTAACATTTCCATTTTCATCGCAAACGATTGTAACTGTTTGTCCACTAACAATAGTAGAACTAGAATTCAATGCACTTACTGCTGCAGGTAAATCAGGAGTAGTTGACCAACCAGCGGTAGCTTGTCTTACAGTAACCGTAATAGTGTATGTTTTTGCAGATCCGTCATAAGTTACGTTACCTTCACTTGTTTTAGTGTTAGCCAGTGCTGCCGCAGTCACTTCTGCATAAGCGCTTCTTATATTCGCGGCATCCGTAGCTTCCCTTGACTTCTCCAACTGTGTCGTAAATACCGGGATCGCAATTGCAACCAACACGGCCCATCAATATCACGTATCCAAATAGTCGCTCGGGTGGACGACAACGCCGGTTTTATCGAGAAAAGTAACCTCGACACTATGATCCTCAAAGACGATCATTTTTTCGAGGACCATGCGAGTCAATTCCGCCACTTCTGTTTGGATGCAGCCCGCAGAGGTGAGCATCTTCATTTGTTCGGCCCGGAGTTTAAGCAGCGAGGAATCACCGCCCATCAAGGAATCCCAATATGCAAGGTGGTTCGCCGATGTGCGGACAATTTCGTTCCAGGCGGCGACAAAAGAATTTTTTAAATCCTGTTCGCTGATGAACGGCAACCGGCAATGTCGCTTTGCAGATCTGTTTTTGCATTGCCAGCGGTGAGGGTACTTTTGATCGGCGTGATAGCGAACCATTCGACAACCGCATTTGCCACAAAAGATATGACCCGTGAATTCCGGGGTGATATTGGAACCCAGTTCTGCAATGTCGTGTTCTTTTCGGAAATCAGAACGACGCGCGAGTTCTACCTGTACTGCATTCCAAGTGGGACGTTCGATGATGGGCGGATGGTCATCTCGCAGGTAGTAGCGTGGCAGTTGACCAGAGTTTTTTTCGGTTCGATGCGTCAGAAAGTCGGCGGTATATGTTTTTTGCATCAGTATGTCTCCTACGTATTTTTCGTTGGACAGGATACGCGTAACAGTTGAAGGGTGCCAGCATACATTACCGGAAATGCCGGGAATTTTATCGTGATTCAGAATGCCGGCAATCTCCGTGACACGCCATCCTTCCAGAAATAATTGATAGATCCGCCGTACGATGCTTGCCTGTGCTTCGTTAATGACCAGGCAGCCTTCGGCATCCTTTTCATAGCCGAGTAGACGCGTGACATTCAAATGAGGGATCCCCTGCTTGAATTTGGAGCGAATCCCCCATGCGGTGTTTTCGGAGATGTTCCTGGATTCTTCTTGTGCCAGGCAGGATAGCATGGTAAGCATCAGTTCACCGCCGGGTTCTAAGGTGTTGATCCCTTCTTTTTCGAAAATGATCCCAATACCGTTATTTTTAAGTTTTCTGGCATAATTCAGGCAGTCTGTGGTGTTCCTGGCAAATCGGGAAACGGATTTTGTGATGATCAGGTCGACATTTCCTTTTTCGCATTCGTGGATCATATTTAAGAAACCGGAACGATGTTTTATTCCCGTTGCAGACACACCCTCGTCGGCAAAGATGCCGGCCAAAACATAGTCGTTTTTCGCCCGTATCAGGTCCTCATAATACTTCACCTGGTTTTCAAAACTTCCCAGTTGTTCTTCGTGGTCGGTGGAGACGCGACAGTATGCGGCTACTCGGAACTTTTTCCCACGTTTATGAGGCTGTTTTACGGTGTTTGCGGGAATGATCATGGGCTCTTTATGCATTTTTCTTCACCTCCCTGTTGTGATAAAAATCGTAAGCGGAGGTTATTTTTTCGAACTCTTTCGGATAGGTTGATCTGTTGATTCCAAGGGAGTTTAACCAGTACCGTAGGGATTCTTTCGTATCGTTGTTTTTGACGTATGAGTGAATACGTTGGCGTGTAGAGCAGGTGATACCGATCTGCGAAACCAGGAGATTGATTGCCTCCGGATTTTCGCATTGATGCATTCCTGTAAATAGGATCACAGATGGCAGAAACAACAGTCCTTTACAACATTTTTGACCGCCACAGAGTCGGACTGTATCAAAGAATTCCTCCGGACAGCAGGACTTGTGGTTGTGAAGATTTTTTACGAGTCTTTTCGTGATGGAAATTGCTTTTTGGTGATGGCAGATGTGATTTAGAAGGGCTCCTCTGGCATAGAGGGTATGGATGAGGTTTAAAAGAAATCGATGATCATAGTTTTGCAGTGCTATGGAGGGACATGTTTGCACAAGTTGTATAACGGCAGGGAGAAAATCTGCTTGTGAGAAGATGATCATTTCCTGTGCAAGGCTTTTCAGTATTTGTTTGTTTTCTTTGGAAAAAGCTTCTACGTTTATATAACCATCACGATGGACCACAAAATCCTTTACTTGATAGTTAAAGGTTGGTGGCCCGGAGTATAGGGCGATGGTGCCTGTCATTTGTTCCAAACGTCGGACGGCGATCTGCCGATCCGGAATGATGAGATTAAACTGCATAATATGTGTCTCCTTTCTGTCGGTTCTTGATGTATACCATTATAGGAAGCGGACAGGACAAAAAACAGGGAGCGGTTTTTCTGACCGGCCATTTTTACTCACTCGACTATTTCCCAAAAACACGTTATAATATAATTCCAAAGTGGGCTCGGAAGTTACAGGACGCGGAGCAGGTTTTTCCGCGGAAGGAGGGATTCCCATGAGTGAGATTTCAGCTGTTAGTACCAGTACATATAGTCAGATCGCCAGCGGGATCCGTTTGCAGACAGCAGCGGACGGGGCGGCAGAGATGGCCATCGCCAAAGAGGAAGAGAGAAATGCCACCGGCTTGGATGTAGGAGCGGCGAATCAGGAAGCGGGGGTGAATCTTTCCAATATCGCAGATGGTGCATTGGGTAATATCGGAGATTCTTTGCAGCGGATGCGGGAGTTGGCGTTGCAGGCGTCGAATGGTCTTTTGACCGATACGGATCGACAGAGCATCCAGTTCGAGATCGATGAGATCAAGCAGGGTATTACAGACATCGCTTCCCGTACGAACTATAATACGAAAAACCTTTTGGACGGGTCGAATACGAATTTCAGGATGGCTACCGATTCCAATGGAAACAGTACCACCATTACGACCCAGAGTGCATTGCTTTCGGATATGGGGCTGGAAGACTTCGACGTGACCGGCGATTTCGACATCACGAAGATCGATCAGGCACTGGAACAGGTGAATTCTTCGCGGAGTGCCATCGGTGCGAAGACCAATGCCTTAGAGTATGGGATAAACTATAATTATCGTGCATCCCAGGAAGCGACTTCCGCCCGGAGTCGGTTGGAGGACTTGGATGTCCCGAAGGCGGTGACGGAACAAAAGAAAAAGGAAACTCTAAACATCTATCAGATGATGATGCAGAAGCGTCAGCGGGAGGATGAGGAGAACAACGCACGGAGATTGTTCACATCATAGTTACCTATCACATCATTGCATAGTAATGAAATAGAGATAAAACAGATAAAAACAGGGGACGGTTGAAGCCGTCCCCTGTCTACGTTCTAAATGATTTTGATGCAGTTTACTCGTCCTTGCCCTGGTACTCGCTGGAACCGAAACCTAAGATCAGACGGCCCAAACGGTCGAAGATGATCAAAAAGATGCCAAAGCCGACGCCATGACCAAATGCCTTGGAAAGCTTGATACTTTCGATGATGTGAAGAACAGCGGCCACAATAGCGAGAATTCCGCTGATCACAACAAGGAATGTGTTGTCGGAAGCATTTGTGTTGACAAAGGAATTGAAGATCAGGATGAAGATATAAAAGACACCCAATCCACCTTTCCAGCACAGATCATACTCATCATATGAGTTTAAGAAGGGGATAATGCTGTGCCAACCGGGTTTTCCGGCTTTCTGAAACAACTTCCAGTTTCCAATGATCTCTAAAATGTACCATACGATCGCAAATGCGAGAACCATTCCGATTCCGGCGCCTACGATCACGCCTGCTGCTGCGTCTGCTGACATAATAATCACTCCTTTTATGCTTGATTTGATAATGCGCAGATAAATACAGAACCTGCATTCATCCAAAACCATTTTAAAAGTTATGGCAAAAGGTGTCAAATCAAGATAGTTCACGCCGATGTTTTTTGCTATAATCAAGGTAGGAGGAGGTGAATGCGATGTATGATTTTATTACCATTGAGCGGGAGTACGGCAGCGGGGGACATGCGATCGCCGAGGCACTCGCAGAGAAACTGGGCTATGAACTGTATGATCGAAACGTTGTAGTGGAAACCTGCAAGCGGCTGGAAATTCCCTATGAGCAGGTATCCTCCATGGATGAGCAGAATCCGGTGAATACTTTTTTCAAGTCTTCCAAGGATAATACGACCTTAGAGGAGAAGATCTACGACATGGAAAAGCAGATCATTCTCGAGGCGGCGGAAAAGCATAAGTGCGTATTTGTGGGACGCTGTGCCAGTGAGATCCTTAAGGAGAAAAAACCTCTGCGGGTTTTTGTGACGGCAGATCATGCGTTTCGTCTTGAGCGCACGTTAAATGTGGAAAAGATTTCCTCAGGTGAAGCAGAGGACGTGATGAAGAAATTCGACAAAAAAAGAGAGAAGTTCTTTGTTGCGCATGCCGGTGCCAGATGGGCATCTCCGGAGTATTTCGACCTGATCCTAAACTCCGGACGTATCGGTGCCGAGGGATGTGTCGAAGCTTTGGCGGCTCTTGCCAAATAAAAAACGAAAGTGACATAGATGCAATCATGAGATCATTAGAAGACGCACGCAGGATCTTTGCCAAGGATATATATGCCACGGAGCTTTCCGGGGCAGTGATCGATGAGATCGGTGAAGATTATGCCAAATGCAGTATGAAGCTATCCGAGAAGCATAAAAATGCCTACGGTGGAGTCATGGGTGGGGCCATCTATACCCTTGCGGATTTCGCCTTTGCCGTGGCGTCCAATTATGGAAAGGATATGGCCACGGTCAGTCTGGTGGGACAGGCCAGTTTTATGTCAGCCACAAAGGGAACCGAGCTTTTTGCCGAGGCCCGCATGATCAAAGACGGCAAGCGAAACGCTTTTTTCGAGGTGACGGTGACGGACGATCTGGGAAAGCTCATTGCGGTGGTGTCCTTTACCGGCGCCCACGTGCCGCAAAAAGGAGCTTAGATAAAAAATGATGCAAAGACAGAGGAGAGGTCCTCTGTCTTTTATTTTTCGTCGGTAAAAAGGGCATCGAACCGATTCCGGCGCTTTTGCACGGAAGGGCGGAAGTGATCTTTTCCACGCACAAAGGCGATGACCTTTTTGGTGATGGGATCTTCGATGCGGTAGAAGAGTAATCCCAAAGCGGTGCACAGCACCAGGTTGAAGGCAGCACCCAGGATCAGCCACTTGCCGATGTATCGGTTGATGGTGTCTCCCATGTAACCGTAATACACCATCTGTACCAGAAAGATGTCATAGGAGGCCCTTCCCATAGCTTCCAGCAGGCGATTGTGCAGTTTATCCAGCCGGGGGCTCTTTAAGAGTATCCACATGATGGGGATGGTCCACAGTGCCGCGATCATGTTGGTGTCTGTCCAGTCTTCGTCTGAGAAGTAGGGGATCCGATCCAAAAACTGGGTTTCGTAGATCCATAGGGCGCCGGTGATAAGGGCGCATATCCCTACCCATTTTTTGATCACCCGTTTTCCGATGGCAAAGTAGCAACCGCAGGCAATGAGCAGGATGTATCGAAAGATCAAAAGCCGGTATTCATATTCCGACATCTGAAACACATACTGCAGGATCTCATAAAAGAAATTGATGAGACCGCAGATAAAAACTCCGGTGAAGTCGAATTTTTTGATCAGGTAATAAATAAAGGGGAAAACAAACACGAACTGGATCATCACCGGGAAATAATAAGAACCGGGACCATATCCTCCGGCAAAAAAGTGAGACATCCAGCGGACAAAGGATTTCTGATGGATGAAAAGCACCATGGGGATCTCCAGCAGATAGATGAGGAAAAAAGGCACCGTAAAACGGATGATCTTTTCTACCCACAGGTCAAAACGGTAAGCATCGTTTAGGGAACTCACCTGTTTTCTCTGATAGGAAAGGGAGTATACATAACCGGAGATGATCATAAATACGGGCACTGCCGTGTTGATCCAATAAGGAAATAAAAGCATCAGCCGGTTTTCATGTCCCCAGCCGAAGTGGCGGATGACCACAAAGATGATGGCCACAGCTTTTATGATATCCAGTTTTGCGCTTCTTTTTGCTGTATCCATTGTATCATTCCAAAAGGGTGTCAGATCGGATCATTGCTCCTCATTTTACTGAAACATTTTTAGCAGATCTTCAAAGGAATCGATGGCTGCTTTGTATTCTTTTACGTCGCCGAATCCGTAACGGGCAAAGATAAAAGGAACGCCGGCTTTTTTGGCGGCCTCCATGTCACCTGTGGTGTCCCCCACGTAAACCGGGTTTTTCAGACCATTCCGCCGGATCAAAAGGGAGATGTTTTCATCCTTTTGCAGCCCGGTGCGACCGAAGCATTCGAAATCTTTGATCAGTGATCCGATGTGGTTTTTCTCCAGTACCAGTTCGATATAGCCGTCCTGGCAGTTGCTGACGATATAGAGGTCATGTGTCTCGGAAAGTGCCTTTAAGGTCTCCCGCATATGGGGGTAGGTCAGGTCCTCCACACAGGCAGAGATCTCTTCATGTTCAAACTGACAGCAAAGCTCCATCAGGTGATCCTTTGTTTCCTGCGGGATGTCTCCGAAGAGATCATCGGCGATGACATCCATGGGTTTTCCGAACTCTTTTTTTAGCATAGCTGCTGTGATACAAAGATGGTCAAGTTCTGCCGGACCGCCCTCTTTTAGCGCCCGATTCCAGGCTTTTGCCACTACCCCCGTGGTATCCCACAGGGTTCCGTCTATATCCAGAATTATATCCATCGATCCTATCCTTTCTCATCGTTCCCGATTTTACCACGGAAGTGGGGCTTCCACTACCGTAAAAACGCATAAAATATCAGGGAAACAACCTGCGGTTTCTCTGTCAAAATAACCGCAAACATTTACTTGACTCGTGACTTCGTGGTATAACAGATGCAAAGCATCTGTTATCACTGGCCGTCGTCAAATGCACATAAATGTGCATTTTCCTCGTGGCTTTGTGGTATAACGGACGCAAGCGCCCGTTATCGCGTAGCGTCGTCAAATCCATACAAGTATGGATTTTCCTTGTGCTTTCGTGGTATAATTCCTCTGTTATGAGTGTATAAGGCAGATATTGTCGAATATTATGGGGGAAACAATGGCGCCTGACTTTTTTTCCTATATTTTATCCATAAAAGGACAGATCGGTTGCATGGGTGTCATGCTGTACGTCACATGGACCTACTTTTCTGCAAAAAGACGGCCGAATATCGCCCACAAGATGTTTTCCATGCTGTTGTTCTGCTCCGTCACCAACATCCTGTTTGATATGATCACGGTGTACACCATCAATCATGTTCATGAGATTCCCCTGGGCCTCAATCATTTTCTGCATATCATTTATATGTCGAGTATGGCCGGGACCATGTATTTCTTTTTTCTGTATATCCGAAACCTGGCTTTTGGCAGCAGCCGGCTGAAGTTTTATCACTGGATCCCTTTGATCATCGCTATTTCAGGGTCCATCTTCTTACCCTTTGATTATGTGGAGTCCCCCTACGGGAACTATTCCTGGGGACCATACGCCACGGTGGCTTTTGTTTCCGCCTATTTTTACTTCCTGTGTTCCGCTGTGATCATGATCCGGCGGTGGAAGTACATGGAAAAAAAGACCCGGCGATCCATCGGCATCTCTATGGTGTTCTTACTGGCCAATGCCGTATTACAGGGGATGTATCCGGAGATCTTAATCACCAGTGTCAGCATTACGCTGATCACCATCGCTTTGTTCTATACAGTGGAAAGCCCGGATATGCTACTCATCGAAATGCTTAAGGATGAGCAGGAAAAAGCCCACAGTGCGAACCGGGCCAAGTCTGTCTTTTTGGCGCAGATGTCCCATGACATCCGTACTCCCATCAATGCGGTCCTGGGCATGAACGAAATGATCCTTCGGGAGACGGACAACCCGGATATCAAAGACTATTCTTCCAATATCAAAGAAGCCGGTACCACGCTTTTGGCTCTCATCAATACGATTCTGGACTTTTCAAAGATCGAAGACAATAAAATGGAGATCCTCTCGGTGGAATACGAGACAGCCTCTGTGATCAATAATCTGGTAAATTCCATCTACAACCGTGCCCGTTCCAAGGGGCTCTACTTCGAGATCGATGTGGATGAGTCCCTGCCTTCCGTTTTGATCGGCGATGATGTGCGGGTGACCCAGGTGATCATGAACCTTTTGACCAACGCTGTGAAATACACGGAAAAAGGCACTGTGACCCTTAGTATCCGAAGAGAAAAAAGTGATGCCGACTCCGTGGATATCCGTGTCACGGTCACTGACACCGGCATTGGCATTAAAAAAGAAGAAATCAGCGGACTCTTTGACTCCTTCCAGCGCCTGGATGAGGAGCGAAACCGAAATATCGAGGGCACCGGCCTTGGCATGGCAATAGTCAGCCGGCTTCTTAAGATGATGGGAAGCAAGATCGAGGTGGACAGTGTCTACGGTGTGGGTTCCACCTTCTCCTTTACCCTGCGGCAGCAGATCAAGGATGCCACCCCCATCGGGGACTATAAAAAGAGTTTGGAAGAGCATCGGAAGGACATGGTCACGGAGGTATCCTTTATCGCTCCGGATGCTAGGGTCCTTATCATAGACGACAATGCCATGAATCATAAGGTGGCAAAGAATCTGCTTAAACTGTTTCAGATCGTTCCGGATCAGGCCATGTCCGGTGCAGAGGGTATCGAGTATACCAAACAGAATACCTACGATATCATCTGTCTGGATCATATGATGCCGGAGATGGACGGAATCGAAACCTTAGATCGCATGCATGCGGGAGATCTGTTACCCGACCATACCGTGGTCCTGGCCATGACGGCAAACGCTGTGGTGGGTGCAAAGGAAATGTA
>JAIKZU010000201.1 GCA_024681985.1 Lachnospiraceae bacterium
GGCAGGCGTCAACATTCCATCCTTTGGGATGTGTACGACATTGTCGAATCCGGCGGTGGCGGCAGCTACGGCGGCAGCCCTCGGGGTACTTACCCCCGTGCCCTGTACCCCTATACCCACATCATGGATACCTTCCCAGCTCACGGTATTATCCGGCGGGAAGCCCTGTTTAACGCAGGATTGTCAGTGTATGTGTTCATACGGAGGCACTATGGCCTTCACAAGTCCCGGACAGACAAATGTGATCGTTAAATAGTTTTGTTTTACGAGCCAGAATTTTATCAGGAAGGAGTAATATTATGCCAGAATATTTTAGCCCCGGAGTATACGTGGAAGAAATTGATAACGCCCCGCGTAACGTAGAGGGAGTCGGAACCAGCACGGCAGGCTTTATCGGTCTCGCAGAAAAAGGCCCCGCCAGCGGAGCCCCGTCACTGGTTACCAACTTTAAAAGCTTCTTAAGACAGTTCGGAGGATATTTATCCGAATATACACATGGTGAGTACCGTTACCTCGCCAACAGCGTAGAGCAGTTTTTCGTAAACGGTGGTACACGCTGTTATGTAGCCCGTGTCGTTCCCGATGATGCCACCTGCGCATCCAAGAAGATGGGAATCTTAAACGTGACTGCAGCCAACGAAGGTAAATGGGGTAATCGTATTCAGATTTCCTTAAAGTCTGTGAACAAGCGTCGTATGCAGCTTGTATCCAAGGACGGCGAGACCGTTTACACAGCGAAATCCGTTGAAGGATTCCGCGAAGGCGATATCGTAGAATTCAACGGCGAGTACAATCGCATCGAGATGATCTACGATAAGCAGGTAACCTTTACCGGCAAGTTCAAGGGCAACCCGGTAGATGCCGGCGTGATCCCCAAGACAGTGATCACACTTGTAACCTTTGACATGCAGGTTCGTTACAACGATCAGATCGAGAACTACTTCGATGTGACCTTAAACGACAATGCACCTACCTACATCACCGCTCGTCTCAACAAGAGCAGCCTGATCAAGGTAGAGGCAGCAACTGTTAAGGATGCATCCGTAAAGGGTGAAAAGGGAGAGGCTCCCACTGTAGTGGTTTCCAACCCCGTAGAAGCCATCCTTGGCAAGGGCGTTACCGAAGGTACCTTTACATTGGACGGTGGTAGCGACGGCAGCATCAAGACCGTAAATGCCGGAACCTTCATCGGTGTAGATGACGGCCCCAACGGCAGAACCGGTATCCAGGCATTTTTGGAGAACTCCAATGTCAGCCTGATGGCGATCCCCGGTGTGACCATTCCCGAAGTAGAAGTTGCACTGGTAGCACATTGTGAGAACCAGAAGAACCGCTTTGCAGTTTTGGATATGCCCAAGGATGCTACCAAGGTTGAAGATCTGGTTGAGTTCAGAGGAATCATCGACAGCACCTACGCTGCTATGTATCATCCCTGGATCCAGGTATTCGATCGTGCCAGCAATCAGACAGCAGACATTCCTCCGTCAGGTGCAGTACTCGGAGTTTACTCCCGTACAGACCAGACCAGAGGCGTTCACAAAGCTCCGGCTAATGAGACCATCTTCTGCCGCAGCCTGTCTGTAAACTACACAAAGGAAGAGCAGGATATCTTGAACCCGGCAGGCATAAACCTGATCCGTAATATCCCGGGCGAAGGCATCCGCGTATGGGGCGCACGTACCGCATCCTCCAACGCAGCTTTCCGTTATGTCAATATCAGACGTCTGTTCATCTATGTTATGGAATCCATCAAGGCTTCCACGAACTGGGTAGTATTCGAGCCCAATGATGCAACACTTTGGCAGAGAGTTAACCTGACGATTTCTTCGTTCTTAGAGAGCATGTGGAGAACCGGTATGTTGGCCGGTGGTTCCGCAAGCGAAGCCTACTTCGTAGAGATCGGCCCCGGTGCCACAATGACTATGGACGATATCCGTGCAGGACGTTTGATCTGCAACATCGGTATCGCACCCAGCCGTCCGGCAGAATTTGTTATCTTCAGACTGTCCCAGTATACATCTGATGCAGGTGGTGAAGGCGCAGGCGAAGCAACAGAGGAAGCAGAGGGCTAAGAAAGGAGGAACAGATAAATGGCAACAGCAGCTTATGAAAACAGTAACGGGTTAGCATATCCCCTTACAAAAATGAACTTCCGCGTTACCGTGGATCAGGTGCAGGGCGCTGCAGCTTTCAACCAGGTAACCGGAATCGACGCTCAGATTGACGTCATCGAGTTCCGCCAGGGCAATGCAAATTCCCTCGCACCGGTAAAGATTCCCGGATTGGTTAAGCACGGTAACGTAACCCTTCGTTTTGGTTATACCTTGAACAATGCGTTCAAGACCTGGATTCAGGAATGTGTATCCGAGCGTCGCGGACCTATCCCGAGAAACAACGTACAGATCGAGCTCATCGATATCAACGGTGGTGCGCCTCAGACGACCACATCCACCATTGCTACCGGAAGCCGTGTATGGATGCTGACCAATGCTTGGGTAGCTCATTACACCGGTCCCGAATTGGATGCAGCCAACTCTGACGTAGCACTCGAGTCAGTTGAGATTGCTTTCGAAGAAATGGTAATTCCTAACTAAGGAGCATGTCCTTTTAAAGGATTGTATCTCGCGGGAAAGTTTTTTGCCGGATCCTTTCGGCATCAGGCTTTCCTGCCTGATAGAGTTCTTTAGAAAATCGAAAGAAAAGGAGAAGTGTTATGGAAACAGAATTTGAGTTTGACTTACCCAAGGGATATGTGGATTCCAACGGAGAGATCCACCGGCACGGACGGATGCGTCTGGCGACAGCGGGAGATGAGATGAATGCGCAAAGGGATCCCCGGGTATTACAGAATCCCGCATATCTCACCATCGTGCTTTTATCCAATGTGATCACCGGTATTGATGGTGTGAACATTATTGCTCCTGCAACCATAGAGAAGCTGTTTACGGCGGATCTGGCATTCTTGCAGGATATGTACCAGCGGATCAATGATATTGAGCCGCCCACCATGCATTTTATCTGCCCGGATTGCGGGAAGGAGCATGACATCCCCATAAATTTTACAAGAGAGGGATAACGCTCTATCCCCAGGAGGAGTTATATAAGGAGATGGCATTTATTTCCTACTATTTTCACTGGTCGGAAAGAGAAGTCTTAGGTCTGGATCATGCCACCAGGCGGCGATGGTGCCGGGAAATCTCCTCCATCAATGCGAGCATTACTCCCTCGGACGGCAGAGTTAAAGAAAAAAGTATTTTGGACATGAGTCCAAACCCCGTGTGGTAGGTTTTACCCGGGTGAAAAGAGGTGCCTATGGACGATAGTAACAATAATACTCCGGTTACGGAAGCGGCGAAATTGACAACAGATTACAGCGATACCAGATACGAAGTACTTCCCAGCTATCGATTTATGCTTCGGGTAGAACTGTTCTTTGACGTTGATTTAAAATCCATTCGTCCGTTCCAAAAGGAGAATGAATTTGAGTACATCGAAGAGGGCGGGCTGAATGATTATGTGCACATTAAGAGAAAGCATGCCTCAAAGCCCCACACGCTGGTGGTGGAGCGTTATATCAATGAGAATTTCTATGATCCCATGCCTCAGGGTGGCGCATCCTTCTTGCTGCCTCTGCTTTTGTTTGTGGGCGGGAATCATTCCCTGGATGTGACGGAGAACGTACTTCGAACCTATGTCTTTTTCGGAGCCACCGTCATGACCCGTGAAGTCAGCGGATTTGATTCCGAGAAGAGTGGACTTTTGACGGAGACCATCACCATCGCCTATAACCAGATCTATGTGATGGATACACCGGGAGACACTACAAAGACTGCTTGGGATTTCACCCAGGGCATCAAGAACAAGTATGCAAATCAGGGCTGGCTTAATCTGACAGCCAACCAGAAGCTGAAGAGCGAATTTGAAGCGGATGCTTTGGCGAACCTTTGGGAGTTCGGCGATTCCGCGGAAGACTATCTGGGCAACGGTGTTCGCGTAGCGGAAGCCAACGAAAAACTGGTGCCGCAGAACAAAGTAACGAAAGAAAAGTTCGAAAACCAGGCAAAGAACAACGAATGGCATTTTGGCAACAATGCTCAGGACTACGAGGGCAAAGGGAAGCATACCTTCTCGGATATGGAAGCGAAGATCAGCCAGAACCAGAAGACCGTGGACGAATTCCAGCGGGCTGCGGAAACCAATACCTGGCATTTCGGAAGGGACGAGCTGGATTACAACGGCTCCGGACCGAGAGTGGCGGAGAAGAGCGTGGACAAGATCCCGCAGAATACCAAGAAAAAGACGGAATTCGAAGCCTATGCCGAAGAACAGGTTTGGAAGTTCTCCGACGGTACAAAGGGCAAGTCCGACAGCGAAGCTTTGGCCAGCAAGGCAGAAGCGGATACCTGGCGTTTCGGGACCAATCCAAAGCAGTATAAAGGCAACAGTAAATTCCACGGTGATCGGAATGACGTATCCATCGAGATCCCCAAGGCGGATCTGGAGTCCCGTAACACTCCCTGGCCCAAGGCTTCTTATGCCAGAAAGAATGGAAACGAGACGCCGAAGGCGACCTTGGAGGCCCGGGCAAAACCCTGGCCCGGCGGTGAATACCGGATGAAGATGCCCACCACGGGTGGGGAGTCTAAAGAAGACTTTCTAAAGAGTTAACGAAGGATAAGGAAAAAGGATGCTGACCATTACCGCACCGATCCGAACGGTTTTAAGAAACGATCTCTGCCGGAGCAATGAAGCCTTTGGCAGACGGATACAAGCGAATTACGACCAACTCTCCGAGGCTGTTGACCGGGAGGATTTGATGCATTTGGTGACCCAACCTCCGGAGATCTTTCTGGTGGAGGGGGAAGGGGGAAGCTTCCTATCCGAAACCCAGATCCGAAATACACAAATGAAAAAGGTGGAGATCATCAACAATCTGATGAATCGGATTTTGGTTTCCGCCGATGCCCACCTCACCTACCAGGATGAGGTATATATAACAAATGTTTTGCATAAGCTGGGAATACGGGATGAGCGCACCTTCATGAAAAAGGCTTACGAGCTTTTTGAAGAGACCAAGCAGAACAACCGGCTCATCGAAACCTATTGGCAAAACCGTATGGAGCTAACCCAGATGATCGCATTCTATCGGATGCAGAATCGGGAAGGGGATACGACGGAAAATGTGCAGAACGAAGAGGAGATCCTGCATCTCCATGAGGATGTGTTCAAACGATGGATGACGGCAGCTGTATACCGGATCCAGAACAACTTCCGCTCCACTGTTGACAGTTCCACTTATGTGGAGGCGGATTCCTACCGCATGACGGAGGAACAGAGGCTTTCCCAGCAGATCCTTTTGCAGAGGCTCAGGGAGTCTGTTCGGGGCGAGAAAGTCCCTCTGGTTTACCGCCACGAAAACTATTACGAGATGCCGCAGATCACGGAAGAACTTCCGGACTCCGAGCGGATCGCCGAACAGATCGCATCAGCCGTGCTTTTATCTTTGGCGGATAATCTCTATGAGAATTATTCCTCCAACAACACCCGGATGGGAGACAGGTATTACCATACGGAGAACGCGTTTTACGGTGCAGCCGATCACGTGTTTGAGCGGATGGAAGGCAATACGGCATATTTGATCTCCCAGCACCGTGCCGGAGATGTGACACAGCAGATGACGGAGAATTCCCGTTCCGAGAATAACGTGATCCATGAGATCTTAAATGAGTACTACGGGACCATCGATGCCCGGGTGGGAGAACAGCTCATGGCGGATATCGCCGAGGAACTGACCTACTTAGAACCCCGGGAGACTGAAGCCGAGAAGGAGGAGCAACCGGGAACAGAGATCCATGTGGACACCAGAAATACTCTCGAGCAGCAGCTCTATCAGACCAATCTGCTGAATGAGCAGCGCAGAAAGACCTACATTGAAAACTTACGCCGGTTATCCGAACGGGTGACGGAGGCAGAAGGCGGACGCCCCGATGAAGGAAGCAGGCTGGCGGAATCCAATTTCGCCTTTGCTCATCCGGAAGAGTTTAAGCGGCAGTATGAAGAGGAGGCGGCCCGGCGGGAAGAAAAGCTCGAAGAAGGAGTGGAATCCTACATCGAGAGCCTGCCCCAAAGGACTCGCGAGGTTTTGACGGTGATCGAAACCTACCTTAAGAATCCTTCCGCGGACTTAGGTCCCTATCGGGTGACCCGGGACAATGAGAACCTGTTATTCTACGATGTATTCGTAACCGAGCGACAGGAACGGCTTTTGCACGAGCAGCAAACTATGGAACAGGTTTTGGAGCAGAGTACCGAGACCAATCGTACCCGGGAACGGCGACTGCAGACCGTAGAGGAGAACGTGGGACGGCTGACACCGGAGACGGTGCGGCTGGTGCATAAAGTAAACGATGTGACGGTGGACGAAGAGACCATCGAAAACCTGCGCCGGGAGATCCGGCGGGTGGAAAACGAAACCCAAAAGACCCGGGAAGTGGTGGACAATAAGGAAACCGTCACTACCCAACAGGTCAATAACATAAACGAGACATTCATTAATGAGCAGAACGAAGATGCCATTACCGCAATGATTCAGAACAATATCAACATGCAGATCGGAAACATTACAAACAAAGTCTACAATCGGCTGGAGCGGCAGCTCCAGAGTGAGCGGAGACGGAGAGGAATGTAAGCTATGGCAGCATCAGAAGCAGCGGAAACAGCGAGATCAGTCGCCGGTGGTATAGGATATACAGGCGCCACACTGGCATATAAAGCTTTTAACGGACTATTGCCAAAAGCACAGCTTTTTGTACCCAAAGCATATTCCATTATGGAAGCCAGTGATGCCGCAGGTGCCCTTACGGGAAACAATGATGTCATCGCCTTAAAGGCCCTGGTAAAAAAGAAAAAGGCGGCTGCCAAAGCGGCAGTGAACAATGAAGGCTTTAAAGGCAAATTAAAGCAGGCCATGGGTGTACTTCCTGTTTTGAGTCTGGTGAGTGCCTCCACGGTGCAGGGTGCCGGTGTGACGACGGCCATGTCGGAAAAGAACTACTCCGTGATGGAAGTGCAGTACAACCCCAGCAGTATCCGGATTTCCGCCAACGGTGGTTCTCAGTTGCGGCGACCCCAGGCAGGAGATGCATCGGCACAGCAGATGGGTATGACTTCAAAGATCTCCCGTATTCAGTTGACGGTGGAACTTGTGTTTGAGGACATCAACGTGGCGGATGCCTTCCATTTGGAAGGACTTTCCATGAACTTCCAGGAATTGGCGCAAACAGCTATGTCCGGTATAGCCAATTCCCTTGAAGGAGGAGGTTTTTCCGTACGAAAACAGTGTGACGGGCTTTTGGCCCTCTTGAATTTCAAGCGGCTCAAACAGGTGGTATTCCTTTGGGCGGATATGTTTTTCCACGGAGAACTCGTCAACGTGGATGTACGTTATGAAATGTTCAATAAAAACGGAGAACCTATTTTAGCCAGAGTAAGGCTTACAATCGAGCAGAACGACTCTTCCAATTCCATCCGCTACTCGTCGGATGACGATCAGTGGAATGACGCCATCGATATTGCATTTGGAGACCCGCTTTTATCATAAGGAGATTGTATAGTGGATTTTTCAGGAATTGCTAACAGCCTATATACCATTACAGGCTCAAACAGAAAAGCAAAGATCTATATAGCGGACAAGCGTTTGAAGGTACAGGAACCCGTGATACCGAAGCCCACGGTGCATCCCGGTACCGTAAACCCTGTTCCCGCGGGAAATATTCCGGGAGGAGATGCGGTAAAGGACTTGGGTTCCAAGGCTGCGTCTGCTGCCACCAGTGCGGTGACGGATAAAGTGCAGAGCGTGGCAAATAACGTAGTGGAAAAACTACCCGGGATGAATGAGGGCCCCGGTGGTGACTACAACAAATGTTTTACGGTACAGTTTAACCCGGCCTCTTTAAACATCAGCGGTGTGTCCGGCGGTTCTTACGAAATGTTCGATTTCGGCGGAGACGGTAAATCCGCAAAGACTACCCCCCTTCGGCCCAACCTGTCTCTAAACGTGGTGCTGATTTTTGACCAGATGGATCTGGTGAATTCATTCCCCATGGACAGTATTGATTTTTCCCTGTCTTCGGGTTTGCAGAAGGCGCTGAAGGCGGTCACCAGCATAACATCCTCCTTGCCCATATCCGTACAGGCAGCTACGGAGGGTTTTGTAGGCGTACTAACCAACCCTTATACCAAGCTGGTGTGCTTCGAGTGGGGCCGACTTCGCTATAAAGGCGTTATTAAAAACGTGAACGCAAATTACAAGCTCTTCGATGTGCTGGGACGTCCGGTACGTTCCGAAGTGGCTCTTTCCATTTATCTGGCAGACGAAGATATCAAGAAAGCCGGAGGAAAATCCAATTTGGGTGTGTGGAAGGAAGCTTATGATGCGGCATTTATGGATGCGGCCGATGGCTATGAGATGGCTGTGAAGAGGGGCAAGCAGATCGCAAGCCTGATCCAGGGATAATCGGGAGGAAACGGATTGGATTCATTTACATTCAGCTCTCTAGAAAGTACATATAAGGGCTTTGAGGATCCCATTGCGATCATCGAGATTGACAACGAGTCCATGCGGGATAATCGGGCAGGGATCACCATTTCGGATATCGAAGTGGACTTGACCTGCGGATTTGAAGCGGCACAGGCCAGTTTTTGTCTCTATGATTGCTACGACCTCATCGAATCCCAGTTTCAGTACAAAAAGATAAAAAAATACACAAGCATCGGCTCCTATGTACGGGTATCCTTAGGATATTTCACCGCAGCCAGAGAAGTGTTTCGCGGACTCATCGTACGTGTGGAATATGTTCTCGATGATGCGGCCGCTCCCCACGTGAAGGTGACGGCCATGGATATAAAATCCATTATGATGGCAAATCACTATCACAAGCGGTTATTGGCCTCCAATTATTCCGCAGCCATTAAAGAGATCTTTTCTCAGGGAACCTATATGAACCTCATCGGTCCCACGAACGTCATCACCAAGTTGGACGTTTCGGATACTCCGGATGTGTTTTCCACGGATGTGGGAGAGACGGCGGATTCCATCGAGATGGTGGGAGAAAGTGATTATGAATTCTGCGTCCGGACTGCCAAAAAGTTTAATTATGAGTTTTACTGCATCGGCGGACAGGTACTGTTCCGACCTGCCAGAGGAGATGTATCCACATTATTGAACATCTCCAACGATGCGCGGATCTTTAATTTTAACGTCACCTATGATATCACCGGACTGGTGGGGAAAGTGACGGTACGAGGACTGGATGTGGGAAAAGCAAAGACCATCGAGAGTTCTTCCCGCCACAATGCAAAGATTTCTTCTTCCATGTCTGCAAAATCCTTGTTTAAGGATTCCACCTATGTGTATGTGGATCCCACCATCAGTTCAAAGATCGAGGCATCCCAGCGGTGTGCCTATATCTTTGATGACATGTGTTACCGGTTCGGCACGTTGGATGCGGAGATCATCGGACTGCCGGAAGTGATTCCCGGACGGTTCGTCTCCATTATGAACATGGGCGATATGGCTTCCAATCAGTTTTATGTGGGCCAGGTACAGCACAGGCTGGATATCACGGGACGGTATACCACCCGTATCATCGGACACACAAAATCTCTTCCCACCATTTAGCACAGGTTAGGACATTATGGCAATATTTGATATTTTTGAAGAAGTAACCGAAAAGAACATCGTAAAATCCGAAAGCGGAGATCCCCGTATCTTCGGTATCCTGGTTGGGGAAGTGACCAATAACTATTCCTTCGAGATGCCGGGACGGGTCTGTGTATCCATTCATGTCAGGGATGCACAGCAAAACGTTTTAAAGTGGGCCCGGGTGGCAATGCCCAGTTCCGGAGCCGAGTGGGGACATTATTTCCTGCCGGAGGTAGGCGATCAGGTACTGGTGGTATTTGATCAGGGCATCATCGACCGGCCCTACGTCATCGGCTGTATTCCAAAGGATAAGGATAAGTTTTTATCCAAGGCAAAGCATCCCGACAATCTTTACAAAAAGATCACGACCCGTCACGGAAGCACCATACTCTTTACGGACGGAAGTACCATGAGTGAGGGTGGCACCGAAGAGGGGCAGAACGACAAGATCAGCATATTTACTCCCGACAAGGCCCATGAGATCACCATGGACAACGAAAAGCATTCCATTCTCATTACGGACAAGGATAAAAATGCCCGGATCGAGATGAATACGCTAAACGGAAGGATTGCCGTCAATGCACTGGAGAAAATGACCATCAATGTGGGTGAAAATATTGCTGTTGTATTAAACGGCACCACCGGAAAGATCACCATCCAGGCTAGTGACATCTCTGTGCAGTGTACCGGAAGTCTGGCCATGGAAGGCGGCGGCCGGGCAGCATTATCAGGCGCGACATTGGATTTAAAGTCCAACGGCGTGACAAAGGTCAGTGCTTCCGGATTGGTATCCATCGAAGGAAAGCCCATCAAACTCGGATGATCATAAAGCAGGATATAACCGGTATTTTACAAGGAGAAAAAAATGGATGATAAAGCATATTTGGGAATCGGCATGAAATTTCCCCCGGAGGTCAACCGGGCCACAGGCAGATTCGTTACGGTAAACGCGGAGGAGAGTGTCCGACAGTCACTGTATCTGATCCTGATGACACAGATCTCGGAGCGCCCCATCCGTCCGGAATTCGGATCGGAACTGATGAGTTATACCTTTATGGATATCAATGTCAATTCCATCAATTGGATCATCCGTACCATTAAGGAGCAGATCGCTCTGCAGGAACCCAGAGTAACGGATGTCAGCGTGGTACCGGAGGCAACGGATAATTCCGGAAAGATCCTGTTTGATATCCGGTATCGCATTTCGGAGACCAACACCCCCGGGAATCTGGTATTTCCGTTTTATATGAGAGCACAGAGCGAAGAAGAAGAAGTCGAAGAAAGGGAGACCGAAGCGTATGAGCCGCAGGAAGTCGAAGAAATTTAACATCGATACCCGCACGGCAGCCGATGTGGAAAGCCGTATTCAGGAGCTTTCCGGGCTGTACGATACAGGTTGGCATTTGGATTCGGAAAAGCCGGACATCGGTACCGCTATTTCGAAGATCTTTGCTTCCGAGATGGAGGAGAACATCCAACGCGTCAACGACATCATGGAGCGGTATCACACGGAGTTTGTGAACATGCTGGATATTTCACTGCTTCCGGCAAAACCCTCCGCAGGATATGTCATCATGGACGTCCTGGCGGATACCATTGACGGAGCCAGTGTTCCTAAAGGGACGAAACTCATTGCCGGTGTGGGGGATGAGGAGATTGTCTTTGAGACGGATCACAGTATGTATATCACCGGATCGAACATTGCATCCATGTTCATGACGGACGGAGAAAAAGGAACCTTTTCGCCCATCTTTGGCGAGTATGTGGTACCCCGGATCTACGGTGAAGGCGGCATGGAGCCCATCTTAAGCGAGGATGAGATTGATGAGGAGACGGGAGAACCCTTAGAGATCACGGACGCTTATTCCACCAATGAGGTCATCCGGATCCCGGAAGCGGAGCCTTTTACCCTGTACGGAAACCGCCAGAGCATCGGTATGGATGCCGTGGTATTCTATCATGACTTTTTGTTCAATGTAGGGGAGGATGAGCTTTTTGTCCGTTTCGCGGATGCGGAGCCTTTGATCGAAGAGATCAAATCCGGACACTACGAATTCAAATATATCAGTGCGGACGGTCTGATCCCGGTGGAGCATGTGACTCTTTTGCCGGACGAGAATACCTTTGTATTGCAGCAGGATAAAGCCGCACAGTTGGTGCCGGCGGCAGGTACAAAGAAATCGCTTCTGGCTCTGGTGGCAAACGGTATGGTGGAAGCGGCTCAGAAGACATCGTCTGTTTCCTTCTCCGCCACCGGTCGCTTCGTCCCTCCGGAAAACATCAGCGATGATAATAATGACATGCCGGTGGATCGCTTTACTCCCTTTACGGACATCCTTTCCGTATACAATGAGTGCTTCATCGGGCACGATACCTATTTTGCCAAAAAGGGTGCTCGGGTCACCGTAAGCTTTGAGCTTTCCTTTGAGGAACACCGGATCGCTCTGACGGCTCCGGAAGTGGATCTGTCCTTAAAGATTATTAAAAAGAAGCCAAAGACCGTTGATACGGAAGTCTATGCGGATGCCTTTGTGGATGAGATCTCCATTGAGTATTACAACGGCATCGGCTGGAAGAGGCTGGCTACGGATATGGATATCTCCACTATTTTTGCAAAGACAGAAGCTCGTCACATCGAGTTTTCTTTCGTCGTTCCCGATGATTGGGAGCCTTTAAATGCAGGAGCTTATGACGGACGGAGTATCCGGCTGCAGATCATGAAATCCGATAACTGCTATCTGCGTCCCGCCATTCATCACTATCCGGTGATCACGGATCTGAAGTTCTCTTACTCCTTTGAGGATACCTATCTTTTTGCGGACAAGATCGAGATGATCTCCGGTACGAGACGGTTGGATATCACCAAAAAGCAGAATGCGAAAAAGGATATGGTGCTGTTTTCCGTCAGTGATTACAAGGAGGATGCCCTCTATATCGGACTCACCGACAGGATACAAAAAGGACCTGTCAACCTCTATTTTGAACTTGATGAGCAGGTACGTTATGTTGGATTAAATACCATCCTGGAATACAGCGGACCGGACGGAACCTTCCGGCAGATGAAGATTTTGGATTATACCGGAAACTTGAGTAAGACCGGTGTATTTGCCTTTGTACCGCCTTCGGACTGGGTGGCGGCAGAGATCGAGGGTTCCAAGTTGTACTGGCTTCGACTGATCCGCAGCAAGAAGGAGAGTGCATACGAGGATGAGGCGGTGCTTCCGAAGATCAACCGCATCACCTTAAATGCCGTGCAGGTAAAAAATGTGGCAACCCGGGACGAAGAAGAGGCTTACATTGAGGAAGTGGTGCCCAACATGCGATTTACCATCGGCTCCACCGGCATCCTGGATGCCAATGTATGGGTCAATGAGATCGGTAAATTCACCCAGGATCAGATGCGGCAGATGAAGAGCGACGATCCCGACAGCTACCGTATAGAAGAGGATGCCATCGGTACCATTACTTCATTTTTTGTATTGTGGCATGAGACGGAGCGTTTCGAAACCTCCGAGGATCCCAGAGTATACATGCTGGATCGTCTCACCAATGAGCTGATCTTCGGTGATGGTGTGACCACCTATATCCCTTCCGTCATTGAAGATGTGGCGATTCTGTTTTCCGTGCGCTGCTGCGACGGTGCTTTGGGAAATGTGGAAGCAGATACCATTACCGATACCATGGACAGCCTGCCTTATATCGGAGATATCACTAATCCCGACCGTTCCTACGGCGGTTCCAATATAGAAAGTATCGAGAATGCATTAGAGCGT
This sequence comes from Lachnospiraceae bacterium, assembly GCA_024681985.1. Classification (GTDB taxonomy): domain Bacteria; phylum Bacillota; class Clostridia; order Lachnospirales; family Lachnospiraceae; genus JAILEN01. Next base: position 13,477 of record JAIKZU010000201.1, read on the forward strand.
GGTGCCAGCATCTTAAGTTCCAGAAGACGTCTGGTGACCATGGGAGATTATCTTAGGGCCATTATCGCTTACTCCGACACCATCGATCAGGTTGCGGGCATCGTGGGAGAGACGGTGGAAGGCGAAAAGGACGATTCCAGTTTGACTTTCCTGCTTTTGATGAAGGATTTTGCAGATGGAAGTTTTGCATTCCATCGGGTAGTCAGCGACTTAAAGGAATACCTGTGCAAACAGTGCGAACTGACGGTGATCCCGGAAAAGCTCCATTTGATCGAGCCTGTATTTGTAGACATTTCCGTCAGTGCCTGGGTTACCGTGGTACAGTTGGACGATTCCTTTGAGATCCAGACCATGCTGTCTGACTGCTTGGATGAATACTTAAATCCCTTGGGATATGAAAACGGCATCGGCTGGAAGATCGGAACCATTCCGAAGAAACCGCAGATTTTGATGCGACTGGGCATCTTAAAGAGCCGCGCCATTGTACGTAAGTCCGTAATGATCGCCACCTACAGCGATCATGAGGGATATCATGAAGTGGATCTGGAAGACTTAAAGGTGACACCTTTTATGGTATGCCGAAGTGGAAAGCACGAGGTGCACGTCATTTACTGACGTAGATAGCATGCAAATGATGCACACCATCGCGTAAGGAAAGCACCTTTGGAGGATAATAAATGTTACAGTACATAGCAAACGAAGGAAAGACATTTGAAGAACGCTATGCGGAGGCCATTACAAAGATCCCACTGTATACCGATGAGTGGACGGACTTCAATGCCGCGGATCCCGGGATCACGATCTTAGAGACCCTGATCGGTTTTGAGACCCTGCAGCAGGACCATATCTTGGCTTCCTCACCGGAGGTGCAGAAGCGACTTTTGGATATGGTGGGATTCGTTCCCCAGCGCAGCCGTCGGGCTCGTCTTTTGATCGCGGCGGACAAGGTAAAGCAGGCGGTGACCCTGCCTGCCAATCACCGGTTTTTGATCGGGGATCTGTGCTTTGAGACGGAGCGTACCATTGAGATCGATGACCGTCGGCTTTTGGGAGTCTACGGTAAGGCTTGCAACAGAGATAAATTCGATGACTTCGAGTTCCTTTTGGATATAGAGACAAAGGTGCCGGCGGCGATCTTCGGCCAAAAGCCCGTTGCCGGAGATGCCTTTTACATGGTGGCAAATTCTCTGCCGGCGGCAGGAAGTGAAGTGATCTTTTACTTTACCCTGCAGGAACGGTTTAATCGGAATCCCATGCAGGCCCATATAGAAAATTCCTTTGCATCCATCCGTTGGGAATGCTTTACGACCCACGGTTGGGAAGAAATCCGTGTCAGAGATGCCACAAATGCCTTTCTGACCAGCGGTGAAGTACGGATGTGGATGCCGGAGGATGCGGCAGTCTTTGAAGACACGCCGGTTTCCGGGTATTGCATTCGTGCGGTCTTGACCCGTGCGGAGTATGATATCCGCCCGAAGGTGACGACAGTATCCGCATTTTTGTTTGAAGTATGGCAGAAGCATACCATATCGGAATCCATGACCTTCGGAAAGACTACGGAGATCGAGATCATTTCCGGCATGCAGGAAGATGTGTATGTGAATGTATTTGCCAGAGAGGCAAAAGGAGAATCCTATCGCCTGTACGACTATTCCTCGGATCCGTCCCAGCCCGGCCGCTTCTACGAACGTCGGGATGAGGGGATCGGTCATATATTCATCCGTTTTAACCGCGGAAAGAGAGGCTATGCGCCGGAGCGCAGCAGAGATTGCGTACGTGTGGTTTTATACACGGAAGACGTGATGCGTAAATACCGTTTGGGCAAGGTTTTGGGATACGATCACCAGAGGATCAACCTGCCCTATCAGCGGATCGTGCCGCATAATTTCTCCGTGATCGCCCGGCGGATCGATGAAAACGGTGAGGAGATCTATGACTTTGTACGTCCCGAACACGATGAAGACGGCAGTCTCTTCTACCACCTCTATGAAAATGACGGGGTGATCGAGATCGAGGACGCGGGAGACTTTATCGGATCCGATCTGTTTTTGGCGGGACTTGCACTCCATGAGGGCGCTGACGGGAATATCCGGGAAGGCAACCGCCTGACCTCCGCAGGAGAGACCACCGGAAATGTATATTTTAACCCCGGAAAAGGTACCGGCGGCACCTTCCGTGAGACCTTGGAAGACGCCAGAAAGCGCTTTTTGATAGACATGGACACGGCCTATACCGCTGTTACCGTGGATGACTATGAGCGACTGGTACGTACCACGCCCGGTCTTTGCATCCACAAGGCCCACGCCCGTATGGATGAGACCAAAAACCTGGTTTCCGTAGCGGTGAAGCCCGGCACGGATGAGGAGTTTTCCAAACTCCCCAGAATTTACATCGATACCATCCAGAAACGTTTGGAGCAGAGACGCCTTTTAACCACCCGTATCGAACTGGTACAGCCGGTGTATACGGCGGTAAATGTGGGAGGAACGGTATATGTGAAGCTCCATTACGAAAACTGCAGGGAAGAGATCATAAAGACCATCAAGGATCGCATCGATTATCTGCATTCTGAGAAGAACTTCGGTGAGAGGCTGCATTTTGATGAAGTCTTCCACGCAGTGGAAATGCTGGATTGTGTGGAATTTGTTTACGATCTTTCCATCCGGCCCCAGACCACGACGGCGGCAAAGATGGAAGATGCGGATATTTTGCCGGCATTCAATTGCCTTTTGTACCCCGGCCACATCAATATTGAAACCGTGACCACCACAGACTAAAGGAACGGAGAAAAGCTTTATGGCGGGTATTTATTACACCATCAAAAAGAACAGATTAAAACATTCCGGCCTCTTCGGAATGGAATTACAGGAGGACGGAACCCTGTTCCTCACCAATTCCTATGAGAGGCATTTGTATCTGATGGCCATCGACAGTTCCATGTCGGATGCCCAATGGGGAAGGCTTTCCTTCCGGGCAGACACCACAGAGAACATGGTGATCTATGTTTATGCCCTTGCATTGAACGGAGATACGTTCTTTGGAGAAAAGGAACCCCGGGATCTGATGGACACGTTAAGATCCGAGGATATATCCGATGAGGAAAAAAAGAGGATCTTAAAAGGGGCAGGAGCCAAGAGATTTGTTGACAAAGACGACATTCTGCTTTATGATCTAAAGGGTCAATACCTATATATATGCATAGATATAACCGGCGACGGAGAAGGTACGTTGTCGAATATACGGATTGATGGACACGGGGATAATTTTATGGATACATTCCCCGCAGTTTATCGTGAAAGAAATGGTTTTCTTCATCGCTTCCTGTCGATTTATTCTTCGATCTATAATGATTTCGAAACGGAGATAGACGAACTCCCGAAGCTTTTGGATCCGGATACCGCACCCGTTGAGCTCTTACCCGTGTTCGGCCGGTGGCTGGGCATCGATCTTTCCGGGGATTATCTTTCGGAGGAGATGCTCCGTACCTTTGTGCGTGAGGGCTATCGCCTGAACCGTATGAAGGGTACCCGTGCTTGCTTGGAGAGAGTTTTGGAGATCGTGCTGGGCGAAAAGCCCATCATCTTAGAGCAGAATACCATCATGTCCTATATGGAGGATGGCGAGATTTCCGAGACGCTTTTAGAGAGCAGCAGTATCTATGACGTAAATATTCTTGTTAAAAAAAGACTTACAGATACGGACAGACATCAGTTATTATATCTGATCCGTCAGTTTGTTCCCCTGCGTAGTCGCATCCACCTGATTCGACTGAAGGACAGCGGTATCTTAGATACGGATATCTACATGGATATGAATGCCGTTCTCTCGGATGAATATGTCGGGGTATTTGATGAAGACATGGAGATGGATGACGACATTGTGTTGGAGGACTAAAAGAGAGGTTGGGTTACTTAAATGTTAATCACTGAAACAAAAGGCGACAATTCCATACAGTTATCTGTAGACGGAAATGTCGATACCAACACGGCGCCCCAGTTGCAGACGCAGATTCTTCAGGCGTTTCAGAAGAGCAGCCATGTAATATTGGAAATGAGCAAATGCCCTTATATGTCCAGTGCGGGTCTTCGAGCCCTCCTGATCGGTCAGAAGACCGCTACCAGTAAAGGAGGGTCGCTTAAGATCTGTAATGTGCAGCCGGTGGTCAGTGAGGTGTTTAAGATGTCCGGTTTTGCGACGATTCTAACCATCGTATAATCGCCAAAAGGCAGGGGGGATTTTTCGTGGCAGAAGGTAATTATAAACCCTATAAAAGTTATGACGAATATATGGGCAATGTGTTTGACTGTGTCAACCGTTGCCTTTATCAGTATTTAGAGGGAATGAAGGGCGTCTACGCCAACGGACAGGGCGGTTATAAGAACGTTCTTTATCCCGATCTGGAAGTGGCCAGCGATTCTACCAGAGAACAGATGCAGAAGTTCTCCTGGGTACTTTCCGGTTCCGAGGATCAGGATGGATCCTCCGAAGGGGAGGGCACTGCAGCTTCCGATGATTCCGGGTCTTCCGGGTCCGATGACGGACTGGACGCATTCGGAGATCTCTTCGGCGATTTCGGCGGAGGCGGTGACAGTTCCTCATCTTCCGATTCCGGGGATGACATGGACGAGCTCATGGACATCTTTGGCGGTGATGCGGATCTTTTGGATGTGTTTTCGTCCTTCGGTTCTCTGTCGGATGACGATGAGGAGGAAACCTCATCTTCCGGTAGCGGTGCTACTGCGGAAACAGCGGCTGCTCCGCAGGTGGACACCACGCCCATAGCGGATGTGGCCAAGCGTATCCTGGACATTCAGGGACGCGCCAAAGCTACGGTGGAGGCAGGAATTTCCATGCCCTTCTATACACTCTGTGAAAAGATGGCCTTTGATCCCTTTACGGTATTCTGTTTTGCCTGCGGTATCATTTCATCTACACAGACAGATTATGCCGGCGTTTTCCAGATCGTAAACGAAAACGGCGGACTTTCCACACCCACCATTGAATCGGCGGGTAAACTCTACTACGGAAACAAATATTCCATCACCGGCGCTTACGGTGATATGTCGGTATGCTTAGAGCAGATGCAGCCCATTTTGGATCTTAGGGTTGTACCCAGCATGCC
>JAIKZU010000211.1 GCA_024681985.1 Lachnospiraceae bacterium
GCACTGGCATCCTTGATCAGCTGATCTCCTGCCGCATGGCCATAGGTGTCGTTTACATGCTTTAGTCCGTTGATATCTCCCACCACGACCGCCAGTTGCTGCAGATTTCTTTCCTGTATCTGGTTATTAATGAATGTTTCCTGATCAGAATAGGCATGTTTATTCCCCACTCCGGTCATGGAATCCGTATTTGCCATGGTGCGGAAGTTTCGGCTGGTCTCCTTTTCTTCCTCCAGTTTCTCTTTGGAAAGCTTTCCGAACTGTATCAGGAGAATGGCGGCGAGAACCAATACGCATCTCATCAAATCTGCTGCTGATCAGATTGTTGATGGTTTTTGCATGATTGTCCGCCATGGTCTCCAGATAAAAGGAACTGACTGCGGAAACCGCATCATCCTGATATATAACCGTAGTGATCTCATCGGTTTTCTCCGGGAACAGCTCTCCCGGCTGATTGCCGTCCGCGATCTTTACGGCTGTCTGGATCGTATCAAAGCCGATGGAATAGCAATCCTGCACGCCCAGGCAGTAGATCACGCCCTCATCCAGATAATGGAGCGCCTCTTCGTCGTGGTCCATGCCCACGATGACAGCGTCACTTCCCGTTTCTATAGTGGCCCGGGCGGCCCCCACGGGATTACTCATGTTGCAGCACACGATGCCGTCCAGATCCGCTCCATCCTGATAATTATGGGTATTGCCCACATAGGCGATACGTTTGCAGCCCTAAGCCTTTGACTCTGATCCTCGGCAGAAGCCTGATCCGGAGCCATATACTCGTAGGTGATGGTAATGCCCCGATCCAGATACTGTCTCTGTGCCTCTTCCATTCCCAGGGCCACCGCATCCCACCAGGGATGAACGATCTTATAAGTAAAATAAAAACTGTATTGATCCTTCCTCCTCCGTATCAGGTGCGAAAGGGGCAGAAGAACAGCCGGACATCATAAGCGCCACTGACAAGGCAGATGCCAGAAGGACTTTCTGTTTTCCCATGATTTTCATTTGCATACCTCTGTATTTCTTCAGTGAGTTATACCTTGATCATACACCTCGCATGTTACATAACCATTACTCATGCTCTCTATTTTACAATTATACGCTTTTTCTTTATAAAACAAATAGCGGTTTTTAGGATAAACACGCCTATATCCGGACAAATGTAACCCCTTCCGGCACACCGGAGGACTTGATCATCTTCACCATCTTTTGATAGGTCTTTTTCCCTGCACGGATCTTTATCGTCGCATGGTCGTCAAGGTCCTTAAAAGCACCCTTTTTGATGCGTTTTAGCTTTTTTCTATGATCTCTGCCATATGCCCGGCAAAGGCAGCACACCCTTCTTCCGAAAAGTGAACCCCATCATATGCCATGGATATGCCCCATTCTGCACTGTCATAATAGGAAATCTGCATTTTCTCACAAATCTTCGCAAAGCCCTCATTCATCTTTAGGCTTTCCTCATGATATACACCCAGTTCGGGAGCGGTGGCAGATATAGGCACCGGCCCTATGACGATCACCTGATAGGACCGGGGCTCTCTTTTAAACCATTCCAGCAGTGCCTGCATTTTACCTACGACTCTCTCCGCATCCGGATGATCGGTCAAAAGGATATCATTTGTACCCAGCATGATAAAAAACAGATCCCCTTCCGAAAACTCTCCTGTCAGCCGCTTTATAAAGCCTTCTTCCTGTGGCATGGACGGCAACTGTCTGCCGTTTTGCCCCTCTTCTATGATGATATGATCCTCCCGAAAGCGATCTCTTACCTTTTCTGTCCAGCGAACCTCTTTGGGATATCGCATCTCATAGAATCCCCGGGGATCGTAACCATAGGTATTGGAATCTCCGTAAAAAACGATTCTTTTCATCGCAATCCTTCCCTTTTGGATCCTTTTTCTAATGTACTTATTATTTTACCAAGATGTCCGCCCATAGTAAAAACATTTGGCTAAACGCTTTCATCCTCATCGGCACAAGGCACTGGAGGCTTTCTCGCTTAGCATTTGTAACTACTACGTCGCCCTTTTCTCCATCCGGGAAGAACGTATCTTCTTGAAATATTTCGTCTGCCGTAAATTTTGTGGTTCCGTTGATCTTTACTATCACTTTACAATAAAAATATCAAACCACTGGAAAATACGTTAAAACCGCCTGTTTGTCCGGCTCTTCGCCGATGAAGATCAGGACGTTTTGTGCCTCCGGACAGGGGGC
>JAIKZU010000213.1 GCA_024681985.1 Lachnospiraceae bacterium
AGGTACATCCACAAAGATATCAAGGCAAACAGCACAGTTAAAATCAGCAATACCTTTCCCACTGTTGAAGCCATACCTACAATTACTGCAACAAAGAATATCGCTGCAGTAATTCCAATCGTCCCAAGTACCATCCCTTTCGGCATCCAATTCTTGTAATCAGCCTTCATCACCATTCCTCCTATGTTTGATCATATCTATCCTCTCAATTACTCCGATATCTTCCAGCACATTTATCATGCCATCACTTCCAGCCAAACATTATTTTGTTAGTTTCAACTAACACATTCTCAAAAGAAAAGCCCGCACTAACCGGGTGTTTTTAAAAGATATTTAATATCATGAAAATCATTATCAGTTATCTTAAATGTTAGCATATGCTAACTCAATTTTCAATATTGCAAAAACGAAGAAAAATTCAGCGTCGGGAACTGTCGAAACCGAAAGCCTCTCCTTTCTTTATAATTGGTAACCATCAGTAACCATTAATCTGTTCCCGATATAGATAATTCTACGGTAAGGCAAAATCCTGTAAATACAATAAAAAAGGACTTGGTAATAACCAAATCCCTCAGAGCGCGAGACGGGACTCGAACCCGCGACCCCCACCTTGGCAAGGTGGTGCTCCACCAACTGAGCCACTCGCGCGAATGTTGTCGTTTACGCCCGCATCAGTATTCTGCCTGTGAACCAACGACAAGAAACATTGTATCGAATGTGTGATACGTTGTCAAGCAATTTTATACGCTTTTTTTATGTTTTTTATTCGGCCTGCGTTTCAGCCTCAACACCCTCGGTTTCTGCGCCTTCCGTAGTCTCTTCGGCAGCGTTTTCGGCGGCATCCGCAGCGATCACAGAGGCAGCTTCCTCCAGACTTCCCACGTTTGCATCGCCTTCAACGGTCTCCGTTTCAGCACCCGTATCCTCGATCACGTTACCATCCGCATCATAATTCGTAACGGTGGTCTCGGAATCCGCTTCCTCTACATCACCTGCCACAAGGCTGTTCAGATAATTTGTCATGTCCGAAACATCAATGGGAATAGACTCTCTGGGAGCATTTGCCTTTGCCGTCAGATAAGACTTATATCCGGAATAGCTCAACCATCCCACTACAGCAACTGCAAATACAACCAGCAAAGTCGTGATCACGATGTTGGATGCTTTTCTCTGTCGGATCGTCTTTTTAATATTCTTTTTCTGCTCTTTTTTATAATCTACTTTTTCCTGACTCATGATAAAAAAGTCTCCTTCTATACGGTTTATGGTAGGTCGCAAAACTCACCAACAGACCATAGTATATATCAATTATTTCCCCGGGTCAAACAAAATCACTCCCGTCCGTCCCAGCAATAGGTACACAGGCGCTCTGGGTCGATACCAACCGCTTCCAGCATATCATCCAAGCGGTTAAACCGCAGAGAAGTAAATCCCATGCGTCGGTTGATCTCATCCAGCATCTTATGATAACGGTCGCTGTCGGGGTTCGCATAATCCGTCAGTACACTTCGCTCTACGTTGTCGCCCTCTTCCTGTGCGATGACGCGACGAGCGATAAGTTCCATCTCCGACGTGGAACGGGAGAAATTCAGATACTTACATCCGAACATAATGGGCGGGCAGGCGGGTCTGACATGGACCTCCTTTGCGCCGCTGTGATACAAAAACTCCGTAGTCTCTCTCAGCTGTGTACCGCGAACGATGGAGTCGTCGATCAAAAGCAGACGTTTGTGATCGATGAGTTCATGCACGGGGATCAGCTTCATCCGGGCGATCAGGTCTCGTTTGGACTGGATCGTGGGCATAAAGGACCGGGGCCAGGTGGGCGTGTACTTGATAAAGGGTCTGGAAAAAGGTACACCGGCTTCGTTGGCATAGCCCACGGCATGGGCGGTACCGGAATCCGGCACGCCTGCCACGGCATCGATCTCATTTTTCGTCATGCCGTCTCGCTTTGCCAAAAGGCCTCCGCAGCGGGTGCGCATCCCTTCTACGGAAACGCCTTCATAGGAAGAGGCGGGATACCCGTAATATACCCAGAGGAAGGTACAGATCTTCATCTTATCTCCGGGCTTTACCAACGTCGTCACGGATTCCGGCGTCATGACACAGATCTCACCGGGTCCTAACTCTTTGTAATCTTCATAACCTAGATTTAAATATGCAAAAGCTTCAAAGCTGGCGCAGAAGCCCTCTTCTTTTTTCCCCAGCACCAGGGGGGTCCGCCCCATCTTATCTCTGGCCAGATAGATCCCCTTCGGGGTCAGAAGCATCATGGTGACGGAGCCGTCAATGGTCTCCTGGGCGTATTGTATCCCCTCCACGATGTTGTCTTTTTCATTGATCAAAGATGCCACCAGTTCCGTGGGATTGATGTCCCCGGTGCTCATCTCCTGATACTGATTTCCCGGCCGCGACAGGACCCGCTCCACCAGACTGTCCAAATTATTGATGCGACCCACTGTGGTGATGGCATAGGTTCCGTGGTGGGAACGAACGATCAAAGGCTGGGGTTCAAAGTCGGAAATGGCTCCGATCCCCATGTTTCCTTTCATATCTGCCAGATCCTTTTCAAACTTTGTACGAAAAGGACTGTTTTCGATCTTATGAATGGCTCTGTTAAATCCGTCTTTTCCGTATACCGCCATTCCGGCCCGTCTGGTTCCCAAGTGGGAATGATAGTCCGTACCGAAAAACAGATCAAATACACAATCTTCTTTTAATGCCGAAGCAAAAAATCCACCCATAATCCTTTGTCCTTTCTGATCTATGACAATTCATCCAGCGTCTTGCCGTAAGGCGGCAGGAACTCTTCCATGAAATCCTTTACCTCCGGAAGTTCTTCCTGCATTTTTAAAAGCGTTTTTTTCGTACTCTGTAAAGCTGTTTTAAACTCGGTGTTACCGGACTTTTCCTCCTCGATACACTTAATGAGGGCGGAAAGCTTATCCGCAGCCTTTACCAGACGACGCATATAGGCCTCATCCTCGTCTCCTTTAAAGATCTCCTCATAAGTGGGACGGATATCCTCCGGCAGTTTGTTTAAAAGCTTATATTCCGCAACGGACTCCACCTTTTTATAAGCGTCCCGGATCTCATCGCTATAATACTTTACCGGCGTAGGCAGATCTCCCGTGATGATCTCCGATGCGTCATGGTATACGCCGATGACCGCTGCCCGGTCCGCATTGAGATGCCGGCCGTAACGCACATTTGCTATGGTGCAAAGGGCGTGGGCGATCATGGCCACCTCCAAAGAATGCTCTGCCAGAGACTCTTCTCTGGAGTTGCGCATTAAATCCCAGCGGTTGATGTATTTTATCCTTGATAATAATGCAAAAAAATTGTGAGTCGACATTTTTTTCTTTCTATATCAATTTCAAATGTTCCAGCGCGTTTTGTATGCCGTCTTCCAGCATGGGAGTGGTGACATAATCCACCATGGATTTGATCTCCTCCACACCGTTTCCCATGGCGATGGAGGTGCCTGCGGCTTCCAGCATCTCGATGTCGTTAACACTGTCTCCGATGGCGACGGTATTTTCCGGCGGGATGTCCAAGAGTTCGCACACCTTTCGGATACCGGTACCTTTATCGAATCCGTTGGGTACCACTTCCACCACGTGCTCGTTGTGGATGATGAAATGAAAGTCGTCCCGGATGGCCCGATAACAGGCATCGATGTCACAGTCCGTGGTGGCACAGGAGAATTTCGACATCTCCCAATTCCCCCAGTTATCTTCTATGGAAAGGAGGTTCTCCCCCATTTCGTCCTTTACTTTTTGCCCGTAGGGCTCCCCGCGAAAATCCTTATCATCCATGTACAGGTACTTTCGTCCTTCCAAGATGGGTCGAAATCCGAATTCCCGGACACAAGATATGGTCTTTTCCGCTAATTCCCGAGGGATCCGGTGATAAAACACCACCTCGTCATGATATTCGATCATCGTTCCGCAACCGGATACAATGCCGTCAAACCCGATGTTAAGAAGATTCGGATCCTTTACAAAAGAACGGCACCGACCCGTGTTTAAGAATGCCAGGTGTCCCTTCTCCCGGAGTTTCCTGACAGATAATACGGTACTCTCCGGGATATGATTATCTATATCCCAGAGCGTACCGTCGATATCAAAAAATACAGCTACCCGATCCGACATGATCACGCTATCTCGCAGATCCAGCCTTCGGGGGCTTCGATTGTACCCATCTGAATACCGGTAAGGGTATCATAGAGCTTTTTGATGGTGGGTCCCATTTCATCCATTCCACTGGGGAAGCAGATCTCCTTGCCGTGATCCACGATCTTTCCAACGGGAGAGATAACAGCTGCTGTTCCGCAAAGACCGCACTCCGCAAAATCCGAAAGCTCAGAGAGGGCTACTTCACGATGCTCTACTTCCATTCCCAGATACTTCTCCGCAACCACCATCAGAGATCTCCTGGTGATGGAAGGAAGGATACTGTCGCTCTTGGGAGTCACCAGCTTGCCATCCTTTGTGATAAAGATAAAGTTCGCACCACCGGTCTCCTCCACCTTGGAACGAGTGGCGGGATCCAGATACATATTCTCCGCATAGCCTTCGTCATGGGCCGTCACAATGGCATGGAGGCTCATGGCGTAGTTTAAACCGGCTTTGATATGACCTGTTCCGTGAGGCGCCGCACGGTCAAAATCGGAAACCTTGATGGTGATGGGCTTTGCGCCACCCTTAAAGTAAGGTCCCACAGGGGTCACAAAGATCCGGAACATATACTCATCCGCGGGCTTTACACCGATCACCGGGTTGGTTCCCATCATATAAGGACGGATGTAAAGTGTGGCTCCGGAACCGTAGGGCGGTACCATGGCTTCATTGGCTTTTACCACCTGCTTCACCGCTTCCACAAATCGATCCTCCGGGAAGACCGGCATCTCCAAACGCTTGGCGGAGTCTGCCAACCGGCTTGCATTTAAGTCGGGACGGAAGCAGACGATCTTTCCGTCTTCGGTGGTGTAGGCTTTTAAACCTTCAAACACAGTCTGTGCGTACTGGAATACGCCTGCACACTCATTTAATGTGATGTTCGGGTCGGTGGTCAGCTGGCCGTCATCCCATTTGCCATCCTTATAGCAGGATACATAACGGTAATCCGACTGCATATAACCGAATCCGATGTTGCCCCAGTCAATGTTTTTCTTTTCCATAGTTTTCGCCTCCGAATGTTTTCGTCTATTATCAAACTTTTTCAAAAACGTGTCAATTATTATTTCATGCGGCCGATGATGGCATTAGCCTTTGCGTAGATCTCCTTGGGATCGAAGCCGATGTCAAAGGATCCGTTCTCATACAGGACTTTTCCGTTGACCATGGTCATCTTCACATTCTGTTTGCTGCCGGAATAAACGATGTTTTTTACGATATTATTCTCCGGCTGCATGTTGGGCTGCATCAGATCCAACAGTACGATATCCGCTTTTTTGCCAACAGCAAGACTGTCGCAATCGAAGAGGCTCATGGCATGTGCCCCGCCGGCTGTAGCTGCAAAGAGGACCTCCTCCGCAGGCACCGTAGCCGCATCCATCTCCCGAAGCTTTGCCAGACCCGTCATTAAAAACATCTCCCTAAACATATCCAGGCAGTTGTTGGAAGCAGGACCGTCGGTACCGATGGCAAGGTGGATCCCCTCTTTTAAGTATCTGGTAATGGGCGCGATGCCGCTGGCTAATTTGGTATTGGAGCCGGGGTTTGTCACCGCGTAAAGGCCCCGTTTTTTAAAGATCTCAAAATCCTGATCCTGCATCCACACACAGTGGTATCCGCCACCACCGTACTCATACATGCCCAGGGAATCTGTAAGCTCCGTGGGAGTCTTTCCCCAGCGTTCAATGCATTCCTTTACCTCCAATTCGGTTTCCGAATTGTGCATGAACATGGGGCTTTTATATTTTTGACAGAGTTTTGCGATGCCCTCCATCAATTCCATGGAGGTGGTGTACTCCGCGTGGAAACCGATGATAAAGGAAGTCAGATCGCTCATTTCATTGACGATATTGTAGTTTTCTTCCACGATCTCGCAGCTTCCGCCGAAGTTATTGAGGCCGGAAGTCTGCACTGTTCGAAAGCCCGCATCCACGGAAGCTTTCGCATTCTTCGGTGGGAAGAAATACATATCGAAGTTAGATGTGATACCGCTGGTGAGGTACTCCATAATGCCCAAAATATCCAACCAGTAGATATCATCCTCCACCAGTTGCCCCTCCCGAGGGAATACCTGCTTATACAACCAGTCCTGCAGCGGCAGATCGTCCGCAAAGCTGCGTAAAAAGGTCATGGCGGTATGCGTATGGGCATTTTTAAATCCCGGCATCAAAAGATTCCCTTCGCAGTCCCGGACCGCATCCCAAGTCACGCCTTCCTCTGCGGTTTTCGCAGCGCTGTCATTGCCGTCGCCGATGTAGGCGATGGCATTACCTTTGACCCAAAGCTGCCCCTCTTCGATGGCAAAACTATGGGTTTCCATATCTGTCTTTAAGATCTTTGCATTTGTAAATTTGATATTCATAATTAAAACCTCTGTATAGATTCCGTCACTAGTTTGGTAAATATGGGTGCCACTTTTTTCCCTGCATCGATGACTTCCTGTTCGGAAAGGGGCGTGGGAGAAATACCTGCCGCCAGATTGGAGATGCAGGACACACCCACAATCTTCATCCCCATATGATTTGCCGCGATGGCTTCACAGGCAGTACTCATGCCCACCGCATCTGCACCGATGGTACGGCAGAAATTGATCTCTGCCGGAGATTCGTAATTCGGTCCCTTGGTCTGGATGTAGACCCCTTCCTTTAGGGCGACGCCAATGTCTGCTGCCGTTCTGCGCAGGATCATCTGCAGATCGTCATCATAAATATTGCTCATATCCGGGAACCGGACGCCCAATTCTCCGATGTTTTCTCCCCGAAGGGGCGAAGGAACAAAGAATGAGATCTGATCGGTAATGAGCATCAGATCTCCTGCATGGAATCCCGTACGAATACCACCGGAGGCATTTGTCAAAAACAGGATCTTTGCGCCCATCAGACCCATCAACCGGATGGGGAGCACCACATCCGTTATGTCGTAACCCTCGTAGTAATGCACACGTCCCTGCATGCACACCACTTTTTTCTCCCCTACATATCCGAAGACGAATCGTCCCACATGACCGGGCGCGGTGGATACCGGGAATCCCTCGATATCCTTATAGTCTACGGTGCACTCCACCTTCATCTCATCTGCATAGTCCCCAAGTCCGGAGCCAAGCACCAGTGCTACCTCCGGGACAAAGTCCGTTTTTTCTCTCACACAAGCGAGACATTTTTCCAGTTTTTCGTATACCTGATTCATAGAGCCTCCTGTATTTTTTATTTTTCAAACCACGGCATCCCGCACACGCTGTTCCACTTCTGCGGTGTCAAAAGGTTTCATGATATATTCCACACGCAATTCCTTTGTGTCGTAGTTTACAACCTGTTCCCTGCTCCTTACCAAAAATACCACATGCTCCTGTGCCGTAGGATGACTGGCCAAAAGATTGAACAACTCCTGCAATCCGCTGTTGCTGGGATCCAAGTCGATGATTATGGTATCTAAGTCGGTGCCTCTTTCCTCCAGCATCCGGATGGCGTCGGTCCCGTTGTTCGCTTCCAGCAGACGATATTTGCCTTCGAGACAGCTGACTAAGATATTGCGGCTCACCTTCAGCGGCTCCACGATCATCACGGTGCGGAAGGATTCCTCGGACAAAAGTTCCGAACTGTAAACTGTCATGCCGTCTTTTCCGTTCTTCTTTGTCTGATATACCGCACGGTCCGCATTGGCAAACAGCTTGTCATAATTGCAATTTTTATCCTGAGAACGAAGAGCGATACCGATACTGCAGGAAAAGTCAAAGATCATCTCACTGGAAAGGATGCCATGGGTTTTTTCCACGATACCCTGCGCCACGCGCTCCACTTCGGATACGCCGGAAAAATCCGTCAGCATGATCATAAACTCATCTCCGCCAATACGGCCCACCAGATCATTTTCCGATACGGATTCCTTTAGAAGCTTTCCGAAGGCCTTCAGGACCTGATCTCCCTGCTGATGGCCGAAGGTGTCGTTGACCCTTTTGAAGTTATCAAAATCGATCACCATGACAGCCACATCCCCCACATGGGAATTGAAATAATCAAAACAGATATTCTCCATCCGACCTTTGTTATACAAGCCCGTCAGCTTATCCAAACCGGCCTGCTCCTTCAGTTTCAGTCTGGCGTCACTTTCCGACATGCGGAAGTTGTATAGGATCTTTGCCACGTAGATAAAGGCAAACAGCGCCACTAAAGTGGAAAAAAGGTTAATGGAAAAAATATCCGGCGTCTTTAAGAAATAACTGGCGGCGATCATCTCTGCACATTCGATGGTCACCATGATCACAAGCCACCGCCAAGGCGTTAAGAACAACACCGCAAATACGATGCCCAAAGGTGCAAAATACACAGCTGGGCTTTCCATCTCCAGAGGAGATAAACTGATGATCATCAGAAAGTTCATGATATAGAACTGATAGACGGTGCACATGATCATGGACTCCCGGGCCGTCACTTTTTTCTTTAGATAACGAAGTACAAAGAAAGCCTGAAAGCAGCCGTTGATCAGAATGTTCACTGCATAGATCGGCGTAACATGCCAGGATGCGAAAACCGTCAGTGAAAGGAAAAAATACATGATCAGCATGATCATGATGATCATGGATACACGTATCATCATCATACGATTGGAGTGTTCCACATATTCCTCGTTCTCCTTTATATAATCCAACGTGCGTTTGTGGAACCCTTTAAAGTCAATCCCGTTAATATTCAGTTTGTCATAGTATTTGCGCAGAAATCCGGACATGTTCCCTTCCTCAAAAAGTGTATCTGGTCTCATAAAAACAAACTACACCATTCATAAATATATCATATTTAAGGTACCAAGAAAAGATTTTCCGATTGTATTTCAAATAGGGAAATGGTAGGATTCTCTAGAGGTTTTCCCTATGAATAAGCAAACATTTCTCCATAAATTAAACCATAATAAGGAGCGTTTCATCACCACCGTAAAGTGGGTCGTCTTTTCCTTTGTGGTAGGAATCCTTTTAGGCGGCATCGGAGCCGCTTTTTACCATGGCATCCGACTGGCTACGGCGTACCGTATGGCCCATGGCTGGGTTTTATATCTTCTGCCCTTCGGTGCGGTGGCTATCGCCCTTTTGTATCATCTGTTCCGGTATGACGATGACGGTGGAACCAACCTGGTGCTTTCCGCCATTCACTCCGGGGACAACATCCCCAAGCGGATGTCTGTTTTGATCTTTATCTCCACCATCATCTCCCACTTCTGCGGTGCCTCCGTAGGTCGTGAGGGAGCCGCCCTGCAGCTGGGAGGCAGTATGGGAAATACGGTGGGAAAACTGTTCCGCTTCAACGAAACGGATAACAAGACCATGATCATGGTGGGCATGAGCGCCGTCTTTTCCGCACTCTTCGGAACCCCTATGGCCGCCGCGGTCTTTTCCATGGAAGTGGTATCCGTGGGGATCATGCATTATGCAGCTTTAGTCCCCTGCGTCATCGCATCCTTTGTGGCACGGGGTGTAGCTTCCGCCCTGGGTGCCCCCTCACCCCATTACACCGTTGAAAGCATCCCCGCCTTCGGTCTGGTTACCGGGATAAAGGCCACCCTTTTGGCAGTTTTATGTGCCTTGGTCTCCATCCTCTTTTGCGTCTGTCTGCACCAGACCGAGGCATGGAGCGCAAAGCATTTGAAAAACCGCTACTTCCGCGGATTTTTGGGTGGCAGTATCGTGCTGCTTTTGACTCTTTTGGTAGGGCATCAGACCTATAACGGTGCCGGCGTGGATTTCATAGAGGATTGCCTCCGGGGTGACACGGAGCCTCCGGCGTTTCTTCTAAAGATCATCTTTACATCCATCTGTATCGCTGCCGGCTACAAGGGCGGTGAGATCGTCCCTTCCTTTTTCATAGGAGCTTCCTTTGGTTGTCTCTTTGGGGATCTCATAGGATTCTCCCCTTCCCTTTGTGCCGCCATCGGCATGGGCGCCTTATTCTGTGGCGTCACCAACAGTCCCATTACCTCGCTTTTGATCTGTCTGGAACTGTTCGGATACGAAGGCGCCATGTACTACCTTTTGGCCATCGCCTTTTCCTATATGGTCTCCGGTTATTACGGTCTCTATCGCAGCCAAAAGATCGTCTACTCCAAATACAAGAGTAATTACATCAATAAACGGACGCATTAAACTGCGTCCGTCTTTTTATGAGTCTTTATAAGTCCTTAAAATGGAAGGATCTCTTTCCGTCGGCATAGTCTCCGACGATCTGTCCCTCTCCGTAGAGTTTGTATTTATAGGTCATGAGTCCCTCCAGGCCCACCGGACCTCTGGCGTGGATCTTTCCCGTGGATATACCCACTTCTGCGCCGAAGCCGTAACGGAATCCGTCCGCAAAGCGGGTGGAGGCATTTTGATATACACCGGCGG
Organism: Lachnospiraceae bacterium; assembly: GCA_024681985.1. Lineage (GTDB taxonomy): Bacteria > Bacillota > Clostridia > Lachnospirales > Lachnospiraceae > JAILEN01. Next base: position 10,549 of record JAIKZU010000213.1, read on the forward strand.
AATCCACCATCTGCATAAAGTATCCGGCAGCTGCCTCATCCTCGGTGATGATGGCATCCGTATGGTGAGAGCCGAAACGATTGATATGATCCACCGCCTCTTCCAAATCCCGTACCACTTTAACGGAAAGCTTTAATTCCAGATACTCCGTGCTGTAATCCTCCTCCGACATGGGGCTTGGATCCAGACCTTCCGAAAGATCTGCCTTTTTCATATCCCGAAGGGAAGCTTCATCCCCCCGCAGGTAAACGCCCGCTTCATGAAGGGCCTTTGCGGCCGCGGGCAAAAACTCCTCCGCTATGGCTTCATGCACCAAAAGCGTCTCCACTGCATTACAGGCCGCGGTGTACTGGGTTTTGGCATCGATGACGATGGGGATGGCTTTTTTTAGATCCGCCGCCCGATCGATATAGATATGACAGATACCGTCTGCATGACCCATCACAGGGATCTTTGTATGGTTCATGATGTAGGATACAAAAGCATTGGAACCTCTGGGGATCAAAAGATCCACATCCTTTTCACAGGATAAGAGCTCGTCGATCTCCGCATGGGCCTGTGCCTGCAGTAGGCAACCGGCAGGAAGCCCAGCCTCCAGACAGCTTTTTTCGATGAGAGAAAAGAGGATCCGATTGGTATTTACGGTCTCCTTTCCTCCCTTTAGGATGGCGCAGTTTCCGCTTTTGATGCAGAGAGAAGAGATCTGTACCATGGCATCCGGCCGGGCCTCAAAGATCACGCCGATGACACCGATGGGACAGGAAACCCGATGCAGGATCAGTCCCTCATCCAACTGTCGATGCATCTGCTCTTTTCCGACGGGATCCGGCAGGCTAGTAAGCTGCTCCAAGCCCTCCACCACGGCTTTTAGCTTCCCTTCATCGAATTTTAACCGCTTGTACACTGCTTCGGAGATCCCGTTCTCTTTTGCCGCGGAAAGATCCTTTTGATTCTCCGCAAATATGGCCTCTTTGTTATCCTGAAGGGTTTTTGCGATCCGACTTAAAGCCGCGTTCCGAAGGTCTCCCGAGGCAGCCGCCATCTTCGGGGACACCAGTTTCATCTCATGTGCTTTTTTCTGCATATCCATAGGCTTACTCCTTAAAAAACCGCTCTTATAAAATCAGCCACCGATTTTCATCAGTGGCTGTTTGGCTATTCCGTGATTATCTTTGGCATTCGCTTATCGATGGCATCCAAGACCTCTTTCGGTACGGTCCCGTCCGCATACAAGTCCATGACCGTGCTGTCAGATGATAATAATGCCGTCACATCCAACCATGTCGCTTTCTGGAACTCATCATCAAATATTGCGAACATCTCCCTGTCACGCAAAAGCTGTGACAAAGGTGTATTTTTATAATCCATAAGAAGTCATCCCTAAGCTCTGGAGAGGTACTCTCCTGTTCTGGTGTCAATTTTGATCACGTCATCCTGATTTACAAACAGCGGAACATTTACAACTGCTCCCGTCTCCACTGTAGCCGGCTTGGTAGCACCGGTAGCGGTGTCACCCTTGAACCCGGGCTCTGTCTCGGTGATCTGCAGTTCTACGAACAACGGAGGCTCTACCGCGAATACGTTTCCTTTGTAGGAGCAGATCTTAACCATTTCGTTTTCCTTAACGAACTTTAAGGCATCGCCGATATCGCTCTTGGGAAGTGCGATCTGGTCATAAGTCTCCACATCCATGAAGTTGTAAAGATCACCGTCGTTGTAAAGATACTGCATATCCTTTCTGTCGATGTGTGCCTGTGGAAATTTCTCCGTAGGTCTGAAAGAAGTCTCCACCACACCACCGTTTACAATATCTTTTAATTTCGTACGGACAAAGGCTGCTCCCTTACCGGGCTTAACATGCTGGAACTCAACGATCTGGCAAACCTTTCCGTCATATTCAATGGTAATACCGTTCTTAAAATCTCCGGCTACGATCATTTCAAAAATCCTCCTAAATCTTTCTCAGATAACGCAAAGTGCATTTTTCCTTCATCAATTGCACAATGACCTTAATCATTTTACACGAACAGTCCCGATTTTGCAAGGAAAATCACCTTTTGTACTTTTTTTCGATAGCCATGATGCTCTCCACGCGCTCGCTGTGATGGCCCCCCATAAACTCCGCATTCATATAAGCATCCAGAATGGCTTTAGCCGTCTCATTACCTACGATACGGGCGCCGAAGGCAATGATATTGGCGTTGTTGTGCTCCTTAACGAGACGTGCCGTCACAGGCTCCGAGCAGACTGCCGCACGGATCCCCGGCACCTTGTTGGCTGCCAAGGAGATTCCTACGCCGGTCCCGCAGATCAATACACCGAAATCCGCTTCTTTCGCAGCGACGATATTCGCCACCTTTTCGCCGTATACGGCGTAATTGCAGCTGACCTCCTCGTTCGTTCCCACATCCTGTACCTCGTGGCCGAGACCGGTCAGATACTCCTTTACAAATTTTTTCATTTCCACGGCTGCGTGGTCGTTTCCAAGTGCGATCTTCATTTTTGCATTCCTTTCTTCAGAGGGACCTTTTTAACGGCGCCCCCGGTTAAAACATAAACTTTATATCCCAACAAAACAAATGCTTCCAAGCACCGTTTTGCGATGATCTGTATCTCTTCTTTCCATTTTAGGACGGGACGCACCATGATGGTCCGTATCCCGGCCCGGTTGGCTCCCCAGATATCTGTAAAGATCTGATCCCCTACAAACAGAGTCGTTTCCGGTGTGGTTCCCAGGATCTCCATAGCTCGTTTATAACCTGCTGTCGATGGCTTGTTCGCTTTATAGATGTAGGCGGTGGCTCCCGCATCCTCTTTAAAGGACTTTACCCTGGGCTCCTTGTTATTGGATAAGAGCAGGGAAGAAAAGCCGTTTTCCTTAAGGTAGGAAAAGAATGCTTTTGCTCGCTCATCAGCCGGTGCATTGTGGGGCACCAGGGTGTTATCGATGTCAAAGATCACCCCCCGGTAGCCTTCTTTGGCCAGGGCAGTAAAATCAGCGTCGTATATGGACGAAATGTAATCGTCCGGGTATAGATAATGTTTCATAAAACCTGTATTTCTCTTTCCTTTGTCGCGTAGGGTCATTATAACAAATCGGAAGGGGAGTTAGCAAATCCGACACCGGGCATAAAAAAAGAACCTGTCCCATGGACAGGTTCCGTAAGTCATATTATAAGGAGAAGTCCTCTCCGCCACGGATGGAAGGCGCTGCTGCCTTCATATCATCTCCAACAAATACCTGATACTGCTGGATGGCCTCATCCTTTCGCATGTCGGAAATGGCTTTTTCCACATCCAGGGAACGAAGATCGGACTTATCGGAGCGGATCTCGAAGTTCTCTGTAGGGCGATACTGGTTTGCGTAGTCATAACTACCAAAAGTCTGTCTGCTCTTTGCAGCTTCTGCAGACTGTCGGCTCACGGAAAGAGAAACGCCCTCTTTCTCCCGGGAGATGGCGGGTGCTTCTTCAACCGGCTTAAGGTTCTGGTTCGCCTGTGAAATGCTGTTTACATTATAAAATCCCGAATACGGGCGAATGCCTGAAATGTTCATGTTTTATGAAATCCCTTTCTGTGAATGACTCCACACTTCCTACTCACCATATATATCGGGGGCAGGTCGGGAAAACTTAACCTCAGTCCAAAAGATTATTTGTTCAGCATCTTCTCCAATTCGTTTAAGAAGGTCTCCACATCCTTAAACTCACGGTATACGGAAGCAAAACGCACATAGGCCACCGCATCGATGTCTTTTAACTTCTCCATGACGATCTCGCCGATGGCGTCACTTTTGATCTCTTTTTCTTCGCTGGCGAAAACCTCCGTCTCCACGTCATCCACCAGCTTGGTAATGGTGTCCACCGATACCGGACGTTTATGGCAGGCCCGCAGGATACCGCCTTCGATCTTGGAACGGTCATACTGCTCACGCACATTATCCTTTTTGATAACGATCAAAGGAATGGTCTCTACCTTCTCATAAGTGGTAAAACGCTTCCCGCAGTCATCACACATGCGGCGTCTGCGGATGGAATTGTTATCATCTGCCGGTCTCGAATCGATCACGCGGGTGTTATCGCTCCCGCAAAAAGGACATCTCATACCTCTCCTCCATATTCCTGTTTAGATATTTGAACTCCCACAGTGGCGGCATATATGGTAAAAGCCGTGACTGCAAATACAATATTTAGTATAAACGAGTTTCAACAATCGGTCAAGGAAAATGGTTCCTATACATTAAACCGGAACAGGATCACATCGCCGTCCTGCACCACATATTCTTTGCCCTGAAGGCCTACGATCCCCTTTTCCTTTGCGGCGGAAAGGGATCCGCATTCCAAAAGATCCTTGTAGTTTACGGTCTCGGCGCAGATGAATCCCCGTTCGAAGTCCGTGTGGATCTTTCCTGCTGCCTGGGGCGCCTTGGTCCCCTTTTTGATGGTCCAGGCCCGGCACTCATCCTCACCTGCCGTCAAAAAGCTCATCAGGCCTAAAATGTTATAGCTGGCAGTCACCAGTTTATCCAATCCGGAGGAGGTCACCCCCAGATCCTCCAGAAACATCTTTTTTTCTTCCTCGTCCAACTCGGACAGTTCCTGCTCCATCTCCGCGCAGACTACGAACACCTCGGAATCCTCCGCCTTTGCCAGCTTACGTACCGCCTGTACGTGAGGATTGTTTGCGCCGTCGTCCGCCATGTCATCCTCTGCCACGTTGGCTGCATAGATCACAGGCTTTGCCGTCAAAAGATTGTAACTCTTAAACCACTCCCGCTCGTCCTCATCCGTGTCCGGGATCTCGAAATTCTTTGCCATCTTGCCATCTTCCATATGAGCCTTTAGGGCTTCGATCAAGGTGACTTCCTTTGCCAGGGTCTTGTCCATTTTTGCCTGCTTTTGGATCTTTGTCAGACGCCGGTCGATGATCTCCAGATCGGAAAACAAAAGTTCCAGGTTGATGGTCTCGATATCTCTCGCCGGATCCACGCTGCCGTCCACATGCACCACGTTGGCATCCTCAAAGCAGCGCACCACATGGACGATGGCATCCACCTCACGGATATTGGCCAAAAACTGGTTGCCCAGGCCCTCCCCTTTCGAGGCGCCCTTTACCAGGCCCGCAATGT
>JAIKZU010000002.1 GCA_024681985.1 Lachnospiraceae bacterium
CCATAGGCCCGCTCATTGCGGAAGCGATCAAAAAGCATATCCTATCGGATAATGATATGGAAAGAGAGTTATCGACGTTAATCGCCAGGACAAACGACGTATTTGACAAAATCACCATGGATGAGACCGGACTCTTTAAAATGGTCTATGCATCCGCTGTAAAGGGTACTGAGGTTTTGATCTGCAATCCGAAATACATGCAGCTGGGAGATCGGATTGCTGATGCGGTGAAGTATTACGCTTCCGGAGCGTCCGTGATCGTAAGCGATAAGCTTTCCGGAGCCTTAAATGTGAAAGACCTTGATAAGATCAACAAGCTTGCGCCTGGTCTTTTGGAGTACATTCCCACGTTAGTCAGTATGACAGTCTCCATGGCCATTATCATAACGCTGGACAAGAATCCTCTACTGATCGCATTGACAGACCGATTCAACGAAGTGCCGACGATCACCGGAAATATTGCACTTTACCGGGAAAGTGCCGAACAGTTTGAGCGTTTGGCGGCTGAACTGGCAAAGATCGATTACGAGGAACTTGAAAAGGAGATTGCATTTTACGACGAGCTATCCTCTAAAATAGCAAGGATTGAGGATGCAAACGTATTAAGTGACTTTTTGATTAATTACTATAAAACCTCCGGAAAAGAACTTCCGTGGGGGAACAGAACCATAGAAGAGCATTGGGCCGATCCTTCAAGTCGGCTGGTATTTAAATAAGGGGGAGGAAATATTATGCCATTACCATTTATTATGATCGCCGGCGCTGCAGCAGCCGGTGCCGCCGGAGTAGCAAACGGAGCGAAGGGCGCTCAAAAAATGATGGAGTCCGACAAGGACAAAAAGTTGGTGGAAGCACAGCATGAGGTAAATACCCGCTACTACGAGCAAACCTTTGAAGCGGCCACGAAGGCAATGGACGAACTTGGCGAGTTTGAGATGATGATCATTTCCGAGTTCCAGGACTTTTCGGATGTAATCGAAAAGATTGAAAACCGGCCGGAGTTTGCCGAGATATCATCCAAAGATTACAGCCTGCCGGAATATACGGAAGAAGAAATAAAAAAGGCATCTGTCGGAGCGGTTGCACTAATGAGCGGCATGGGAGGTGCCGCGATGGGTACTTTTGGAGGCTTTGCAGCGGCAGGCGCAACGACTGCAGCAGTAGCAGCGCTTGGAACGGCATCCACAGGAACAGCTATTGCATCCCTTTCCGGTGCAGCGGCTACAAATGCGACACTGGCAGCATTAGGCGGTGGTGCACTGGCGGCGGGAGGCGGTGGCGTAGCACTTGGTACCACGGTTTTAGGTGCGACAACATTGGGCGTTGGCCTGATGATCGGAGGAATCATCTTTAACATTTCCGGAAACACGCTAAAGCAAAAAGTCGCAGAAGCGAAGGAGTCCGTTGAAAAGGAGACCTCAGAAGTAGATAAGGTTTGCTTATATTTGCAGGATTTATATCGGGCTGCCGAGAATTATAAGAATGCCCTGGCGGTCACCAAGCACATATATGACAAGCATTTTGCAAGACTTCAGTACACCATAGAGGTTGAGGGAACGACGGATTACCGCAAGTTTACCGAAACCGATAAAACGGCGTATAAAAACACGGTTCTTTTGGTCGGGATCCTTTACGATATGCTGAAAGTAAAGGTTGTAAAGCAAAAGGACGAAAACTTCAACGAAGTAAATACGGATACACTTAATCAGAAGGTTGGGGAAGCGCATGAATACCTGGCCGATGACAAGATCATCAAGGAAAACATGCTCGAGATGCTTCAAACCGATATATGCACACCGTTGGAGAACGAGGCACTCCCGGAAAAAGAGATCGTTACCATAAAAGAAGGAGAAATGGAGAAGAATATCAAAGAATTCTCCGAAAAGCTTGGAAAAGGGGTTAATGATGCCACTGACAAAGCAAAAAACCTCCTCGGCGAAGCATTTGTGCACTCTTTAATCCTTATGGACAGGCAGAAAAAGCCCTAAAATTAAGCGTTGATTTTGCGCAAATATTGCTGTTATTTGCCGCTTATAGAGTTTTGCCGTGGCATTTCTCGGCAAAATTAATATTTATCCGATAAATAAAATTCGGCGAACATACGTTCGCCGTGCTTGAGTCAGATCTTATTTTGGGATAAACGTCAGTTAGTCCTGTATGATGATTCCCATTTGTGCGGCACCCTTCCATAATGCCTCATTGATCCTAGTCTGATATCCCTTTCCTGTAGATTTAAAAGCATCTACAAGCACAGAATCCAGACGCAGAGAAATAAGCTCTTTATTTGGCCGATAATACTTGGGATTTGCCGGTCTAAACTCAGCAAGCTCTCTGGCTGTAAGCTCCGGAGCGTCATCTGTGAAGACCACATCTTTATTTGCTGCGTTTCTTATTTCTTCAAGCTGTTCTTTAGCAGGCTGGTCCCCAGGGTTCATCTTCATTGTTACTGTAGCCATTGTAAATCCTCCTTTCAGCTGCGGTTGCAAGTCTGGCAGAAATCAAACGAATCTCGTCTCCAACCCTTTCCTCATAAGCCACGAATATAACACTATCTACCTTGCCGATAGTCTGCCATCTGTTTTCCAGAGTATTGTTATTCGCGGATACGTCTGGGCGCTCGATCCCGATATGGATCATTAAAATCATATGCCGCTGTACTCAAGTGGATGCCATGTATTTTGTAGTTTATAGCATCCTTATTATCGTCCCATGTAAATATCATAATATATTACCTTTTTGTAGCTACATATATTATAGCACTTTCCCATTTTTTTACAAATACAATTCTCTTGGCTTTGGTATTATTCCTTAAAAGAATTGTCTATCATATGTACCGCCCTGGAGTTCAAAGGAAAAGGTACAAATGAGCCCCTGACTCCGTCCCGGGGGCTCAAAAAATTTTACTTACATCCACGGAAAAAATGTGCTAGAGTAAACGCGTAAAACAGAAAACGTAGTGAGGAATCATACAGTTTGATTTGTAGCGAAGTGACTTTCATACAGATTCAAGCTGTATTTTTTTGCGAAAAAAGGAGATTAATTATGCCGAAAACAAAGTTTCAAGATGTTATTTTTGGATTGATGATGGTAAGTCTGATGGTTTACGGAATGGTTGTGTATAACATATCCATTGCCACAGGAGGCATCGGTGTTCACGCCTTTGTGGGAGCCGTTCAGGAACTACCCATTATGATACCCATAGCGTTTCTCATCGAATTATTGTTGCTTGGAAACGTCGCAAAAAAGATGGCCTTCGCTTTTGCGAGCCCGGAAAAGAATCCACATCTTATTCCCTATGCCATCTCTGTCTGCACCTGCCTTGTCATGTGCCCCACAATGAGCTTAATAGCCACTTTTTTATTTAAGGATCCGTCTCTGCTTGCCTGGTTAAAAGCTTTCGGACTGAATCTGCCGATGGCATTGCTCTATCAACTTCTGATCTGCGGACCCGTCGTAAGATTCGTATTCGGACTGCTTTTTAAAGAATAAGGCTTTTTACAGCTCCAACAGCATATAGACCAATTCCTGGTATCCGCTGATCCGTGAATTAAACCCTTTGGGATTTCGGCCAAATTCCACAAATCCCAAACTCCGGTACAAAGACATGGCCGCTTCATTCTCGGCTACCACGTTCAACTCCAGTTGCGTGTAGCCGGCCTCTTTTGCGCACGCAATACAGGCTTTTGTAAGGGCTTTCCCCAGACCAAGTCCCCAGTATTCTTTCAAAATACTGATGCCGAAGTCAGCCCTGTGCTTGATCTTATACTTTTTCCCTACGGATTCGATGCCTGCTAAACCGACAACTTTCTCGTCGATCAAAGCAACGATCTCGATCTCATCGGGACTTTTTGCTTTTTCCTCCAGAAACTTCGCCTCCTGCTCCGGGCCGAAGGTGTTTTCATCGGAATAGGACAAAAGATAGTCGGTCTCCTCATGGGTGGCATTAAAAATATCATAAACCACCGCTCCATCAGCGGTATCGCCGTTTCTTAATAAGGCCTCTTTTCCGTTTTTCAAAACAATCTTTTGGTTATATCTCATACCCATCTCCTGTGCATTTTTCTTTCCACCGGTTGACTACAGGGCCTATTATACCCAAAGAAACCCACCCGATCAAAAGGGCGCTTGCCACATATATAATATACAAAAGCAGTCGCACCAAAAAAGCCGGCTTGACCAACACATCGGAAAACAGGGCTGTCCATGCCAACCCCAGGGAATAATGCCACAGATAAGTAGCGTATTCCCCCTTGGATAAAAACCGTAAGGCCCGATACAAAAAGAATCCTTCCGGCACCCGGATATACAGGATCACAAAGAGCAAAGCCGCCAGTAACAGGGCGTAAGCACTGGGATAAAGGGGTGCCTTTAAATAGGTCATCTTCTTCCATCCGAATCTGGTTACAAAAAGCACTGCGATCAGCAGGGCAAAAAACAAAAGCCCCGCCAGACGGGGTGAAAGCTTTTGCTCATCATTTTTTAGAAAAATATGAGCTGCCGCCATTCCCGGAACAAAATGATCCACTACGGAAAGTAATAACTGCCTCTTTTCCCAAAACAACAGCAGAGGCGGCCCCTGCTCCGGCGGATAGGCCTTTATCAAAAGTGTCTGAAAGCCCACAGATACCACTATGGACAGTAAAAGTGTCAGAAAAGGGCTCTTTTTTACCCCATAATACAAGGGGATGGCCAAAAGATAAAAATGTACGATGACCCCCATGGCCCACAAAGGAACGGAAATCGACATGGCATATGCCGGGAAAAGATTATGAATGAGAAGAAGGTGCGTCACGATGGAACCTACAGAGATCTCGTCTCCTCTTCCCACGCCGATCAGGATCAGAGCGGATCCCGCCAGAGCGATATAATATTCCGGCAGGATCCTTATCATTCGTCTCCTAAGGAAGCATTTCCATGAAATGCCACCGTTTTTTTCCATGTTCGAAAGAGAAATGTATATTCCAAAGCCGCTGATCAAAAAAAACAGCGTCACACCTGCCGTCCCGCTCATTCCGAAAAAAGAACGAAGGATCGGATCCTTTGGCGTTTTGCTTTTTGAGATCATCTCCCAAAAATGACTGGTCATCACCAAAAGCAGTGCAATCTCCCGCAAAACATCCACATTTTCGGACTTTGAAATATGCATGGGTTATTTGCCCTCACCCGCATCTGTCGAGCCTTCGCAGATCAAAGCCTTCGCTTCTTCCACGTAGTGCATGGTGTTTTCCTTAAACCTTTCCAACTCTTCACTTGTCAGGCTCCGGATCACCTTGGCGGGGGATCCCATAACGAGAGACCCCTCCGGGATCTCCTTATTCTGGGTGATCAGAGCACCTGCTCCGATCATGCAGTTTTTCCCTACCACTGCACCGTTCATGATAATGGCGCCCATACCGATGGTGGTATTATCCCCTACGGTACAGCCATGTACGATGGCTCCGTGTCCGATGGTCACATAGTCGCCGATGGTAACGGGGTAAGGTCCATCCTCGTGAACAACAGCATTATCCTGTACGTTGGAGTACTTTCCGATGCAGATGGGTGCCCGGTCGCCCCGGATCACAGCGTTATACCAAATGCTTGCACCCTCTTCCACCGTCACGTCACCGATGATCTTTGCACCCTCTGCTATATATACGGTTTCTGCTATCTTGCCCATCCCGTTTTCTCCTTCGTCTCCTCTCGATCCAAAACTTTCTGCAGCCCGGATCAAAGCTTTGCGTTTAGTTCCTGTCGGATGGCTCTCACCCGGCGGATGGCATCCTCACACTGTCGTTTGGCTTCACTGATCTTAGACTGCACCAGTACATCCGCCAAAAACCCGTCAAATACAAAGTCTGCGAAGGTCAAAAAATCATCGATGTGGATCGAACTGTAGCCGCTGACGTCCCGCAGCTCTTTACTGAACTTTTGTAGCGCAAACTTCGCCTCCTGCACCTCCCGCTCAGCATTTCCCATCTTAGAGTGCTTCACCAGACCGGTGATCATACCACCGCCGAAAAGATCCAAAAGTCCCCAGTTTCCGGCACTGCCAAGATATTTTTGTGCACTTTCCAAATGATACAGCGCCTCATCCGCTGCAGCTATGGCTTCCTGTATTTCTCTGCGTTCGATTTCGTTCACTCCGATCCTCCTCTCGCCTAAAAAAATGATCCCTTACCTCCGTCCCCGGGGCTCATTTAGTGCCAGGGACGTTCTTTTCCGGCCCAGCCCCGCTCTTTCCAGTATTCGACATCTCTGGGATTAAAGCCGTTTCGCTGTATCATGCGCATGATATGGAAAAAGACCTTTGTCTGTAACCCGACCTTCACCCTTCCGTGGTTCTTTTTGATGGAGGCAGCGATCCGCGACGTGTTCTTATGGATCGAGGCCATCTTTTTCTCATTGATACTGTTCCAATCCACCGCCGCAACAGCACACCCATACTTGTAGATCTTCGGCACGCCCCAGAAAAACAGGCTGTCCGCCATATCCTTATTGGTAGACTTCATACCGGCTCCCGCCGCCGTGCTGATGCAGATCCCTTGCTTTTTGAACATGGCCGGCTCCGGTCTGTGCACCATCCATCGGTATCCGTAGTGATCCAAAAATGCCTTCATGGGTCCTGAGGCATGATATACATATACAGGACTTGCCAGAATGATCACATCTGCCTCATCCATGGCTTTTGTAATGGGAAAAAGCTTCTCATGATGGGGACACCGGTCTGCACCCTTCATAAAACAATTTGTACATCCTACGCAAAACTCCCCGAAATCCTTAGGCAGGAAAAACTCTGTGATCTCTCCGCCGATCTTTTCCGCCAGTTCGTGCGCGATATGATACGTTGATCCTTTGTGATTTTGTCCGTTTATGATAACTGTCTTCATTCTTGTTCAAACGCAAATATGTCCGAGAACCCGGTTATGGTCATAATATCCCACACTTCTTTTGTAACGTTTTTGATGACCATGGATCCCTGCTTGTTCATTTTCTTTTGGGACGCAAGGAGAACCCGAAGCCCGGCACTGGAAATATACACAAGCTCCTTTAGATCAAAGCAAAGTTCCGTTACACCCTCCAGTTCTTCGTTGATCCTCTCCTCCAAACCCGGTGCGGTATCGGCATTTAAATGCCCTTCCAACGTAACGGTAAGCGTGTTTTCGTCTCTGTCTGTATTCACCTGTAGCATAGTATTGTACCTCTTTTCTTCTTGTTTGTCAGATATTACTTGCGACCAAAACAACCCCGGATATGATCAAAAGAACGATCACGATCTTCTTGATCACCTTGTCATCCAGCACATCCGCGCTTTTTATCCCCAAAAATAAGCCAATGAGCATAAAGGGCATCATCCACAGGGCCCTTTTTACTTCCGTTAAGGTAATGATTCCCAGCACACTGTAGAAAACGATCCGAAAGGAGTTTTCCACGATGAACACGGCGCTGATATTCGCCTTAAACTCATCTCCCGTTTCCGTAACTCTGCCTACATACGCGGCCAGCAGCGCGCCCACTCCGAATATCCCGCATAATAAGCCGGACAAAACGCCGATCAGCCCCAAAAGGAGTTTTGATCCCTTCAGCCGGATGTCTTTTATCTCTCTAAGGAGCATATCGATGCCAAGAAGGACCACCACTATGCCAAAAACAATCTTTATGTAGGTGGCATCTATGTTTTTTAACAAAAACGCCCCGGGAATGCTGCCAAGCAATACCAAAAGGGAAAGGGGCAAAACGATTGCTGCTTTTAGCTTGCTTTTGTTCTTCCACGTAAGGATCAGATTCGTGGGATAGCCCAATACCAACTCAATGGGAGATATATTTACGTTATCGGCGCCAAAAGAAAGGATGGACGTAAAGACCAGTGTGTTTGCAAATCCACACAATCCCTTGATATAAAATGCAACCAGTGTTGCTACGATCCATAAATACATATACTTGTCTTTTTATACCCTTCCCGCGCTGCCAAATAAGGTCATTTTTTCTTCCACCACCCGGCGGATCGCCCCCACTTCATAGGGGGTCAGGTCAAATGCGTTATTTACGCCCGCAGCGATCCCTTCCTGCATGCCCTTTACCTGGGCCTTATTGATGTCCGTAAAGATATTGACCTTTGCGATCCCACGCTTGATGGCTTCTTTAAAATCATCGTCCGACAAACCGCTTCCCCCATGCAGTACAAGGGGCACGTCCACGGCTTTTGCGATCTCCGAGATACGGTCAAAATCCAGCTTCGGCGGGAATTTATAGTCACCATGCGCATTCCCTACGGCGATGGCAAGGGCATCCACATGGGTGCGGTCCACAAAATCCTTTGCCACGGAAGGGTCCGTGTAATAATCGCTGGGCTTTTCCAGCTTCCCTGCCCCTTCATTATCTCCCACATGGCCAAGCTCCCCTTCTACGGTCACCCCGAAGGCATGGGCGATCTCCACCATCTGGGCTACCTTTTTCACGTTTTCCTCATAGGGGGCGGTGGAACAGTCATACATAACGGAAGTAAACCCGGCCTGTATGGCCTCCATGCACTTTTCAAAGGTCAGGCCATGATCATAGTGCAGTACCACCGGCACCTTGGAATCCTTTGCCCGGGCCGTTACCATGGCGGCCACTTCTTTTAGATCCGCGGCTCCCAAAAGGATCTCTGCCGTTCCCATGATCACAGGGGATCTTAAGCTTTCCGCCGCATCCATGATGGCATTGGTCATTTCCATATTGACCGCATTAAACAGCCCTACACCATAATGGTTCTTTTTTGCCGGCAAAAGCACGGCATCCATGTTGACTAGCATTTTCATTCCTCCGTCTGATCCGCTTTTTCCCAACCGGAATCGATCATTTCCCTGATTTTTTCCAACGGCTTTAAGCCACTTGTTGCATCATATGCCGTACAGCAAAGTGCACCGGCTGCCGCCGCATTCTCCAAGGCGTTTCGGGGCGTCTCTCCTTCCAAAAGACTCGTCAGAAACGCCGCGATAGATGTATCTCCCGCTCCGGTCCCGGAAATGACCGCAGGGATCCGATAGCTCTTTTCAAACCGGCAGTATCCGTTCCACTGTGCCTCCTGTAAACCAAGCCGGCTTCCCACATCCGCCATATCTTCCGATGCCTTAAAGTATAATCCCGGTGCACCGCATTTTAAAAGAACAGATTTTGCGCCCAGAGAAAGGCATCGGTCTGCCAAAGGCGCAATCTCCTTTTCTACGGACAAAAGGCCGGTAATGTCCCCGTTTCCCGCCCGTTTAAGTAAACTTTCATATAACGATCGATCCAGCATGAAGCAGAGCTCTTCAAAGCTGGGCACAAAAAAGTCCACGTACGGCAGTACTTTTTTTAAAATCCCCTCCCAATCTGCCTTTCCTGCCGGGCTGTCGGGGTCGATGGCCGCCATATCCAGGCTGGTGGCGATGTGCTTCTCCTTCATCTTTCGAAACAGGGCCAAAAGGTGATCCCCACCGTCCTCGTACATCTTTTTCATAATGGGTGGATAGCCAAAGTGGAATAGCGCCACATCCGCCAGCATCGCATCCTCGATCTCGGTACCGTCAAAGGTGTCATTGGCACCGGGACAGTGCAAAAAGATCCGATCCACTCCCGGCGCCGCCACCACCACGGAATAACTGGTGATCTCACCCTTCGAAACGAGCAGATCGTCATCGGCATGATATTCCTTTAAGATGTTTTGTATCATGCCTCCAAAGGCATCGTCTCCGATCTTTCCCATGAGCCGCACATCCGCTCCCAGGATCTTCATGCCCAACCCCGTATTGGCTACCGCTCCGCCGGTATGCACATCCGCGGACGACATATGGATCAGCTTTCCGGGCTTAAAGATCTCTCCCAGATCCTTTACGCTGTGCGTATTCTTTGGAAATACCGGCGTAATATCGATACAGATATGCCCGGCAACAATGGCTTTTTTCCCCATATCCTTCACCTTTTATAACCCTTTCATGCAAACGTAGGAAATGATCCGTTTGTGGGGAAGATGGTCCCTTCGCCAGGAGTAGAGGCTTTTATCTTCATAGGTACAAACATGGTAATCCTTTATGTTCGTATCCAAAACACCCTTTTTTATCAGCGAGATCCTTATTGCCTCTCCCATATCCACATAATACTTTATGCCCTTTTGGGTCAAGATCCGTTTACACTCCGCCTCCGTAAATGTCTCGTAAAATCCTTCGATATCCTTCCTCTCGACCTCGTGATGCTTAGCGCACAGATAGGGTCCCAAAATACATTGTATGTTTTGCGGCAAAGAACCGTATTTCGACTCCATGCGCTCCACTGCTTTTCCTGCAATTTCCTTCATGGTGCCTGCTCTTCCGCTATGGAGCATCCCCACCGCACCGCAGGTCGGGTCATACAAAAACACCGGGGTACAGTCTGCCGTGACAACGAGGAGCATAAAGTCTTTTTCACGGGTGATCAATCCGTCATATCCTTCGGGCGTGCCCTCTCTTATCGTTCCTTCTCCGCCGTTTGTTTCATCCACAAAAAGGATCTTATCCGTATGTTCCTGGTGCAGTCGGATCATACGGGACGCCGGTATATCGCAGACTTTTCCCAATTCTTCAAAATGCGTTCGATCCTCCGGCTCATTATATCTGTATAAGCCCTCCAGGTCGGTACTGTAGCCTGCCACCACGCCGTATTTTTCCCATTCCGAATACGTATGTACTTTCATCGCTGCAATCCGCTGCTCCTTCGCTTCATTTCTGTCAAAAATCCTTCGTTTACCATTATATCTTATCCCGAGGGATAATTGCGCATCAGGTTTCCAAAAACTCTGTACACTCGATGATCATAAAAAAAGGAGCTCCTATCGGGGAGCCCCTTTGGCAAAACACATATGATGTTATCCTGCTATGGGAATATAGTGATGATCCACCACCGCTTCCTTTTGTTCCTTCTTTGGGATCTGAAGCTTTAAGACACCATGCTTAAGTTCCGCATGGATGTCTTCTTCGGTCAGATCCTGGCCCACATAGAAGCTTCTGGTCATGGTTCCGGTATACCGTTCCTGTCGTATCACTTTTCCGGATTTCTTTTCCTTTTCGTCCTTGTCCAAACCCTTATGAGCGGTTATTTCCAGATAACCGTCTTCCAAGGAGACTTTTACTTCGTCCTTCTTAAATCCGGGAAGCTCTATATCCACCTCGTAGCTGTCTTCATGCTCTCTCACGTCCGTTTTCATCAGGTTCTTGGCACGTTTGCCATAGAGGGGATTTTTCTTTCCAAAACTGCGGTTGAACTGTCGATCCATCTCCTTAAAATCCTGATCAAGATCATCCATCCACTCATCCATCAAACTTTCTCCAAAAATAGCCGGTGCGTACAACATAAGTCATTCCTCCTTTTATTTTCGGTCCAGGATGTTAGTTCTGGGCTGTTTATGATATTGGTTCCGAAGGATCTTTCATCCTTCGATCGTGTTATATCACAAAAAATAGCACTCGTCAATTGAGAGTGCTAACAATTTGATATTTTTCTTTTTCTTTATATCTCTTCTATCTTCTTTTCCGCCTCCTGCATAATGGCACTTACATCCGCACCGACGATGTCCAGCCCCACTGCTTCGATCTTTTTAACCTCCGGTATGCCATAAAAACTCTGAGCCAAAACCTTTACATATCCAAACCCATAGACATCCGGCACGTAGTTCCCTCCGGCCGTCGTCACGTAAAACAACCGTTTCGCATTACAAAGCCCTACCGGTATCCCGCTTTCTCAGATACCCCTCATCTACCACCGGAAATGCGATCTTCTGCAGACAAATTTCCTCATAGGACTCCGATAGCCTTGCCAAAAGCTTCTCCGCCAGTTTCGCGGTTCTGGACTCCCTTCGCACACAGGCGTTGATGTAAAGGATCGGTCTTTTCTTATCTTCCATTTCTCCTGTCCCCCTGTAAAACCGTGCCGCTCATCCGCTGTATTTTTCCAACACTGACTTGATCAGCTTGTAGATTTCCTCATAATCGGTGTATGCCTTGCCCAGCTCATTATGCACTTCCTGCTTGAAGTTTTCCTTTCCGTAGCGCTTTCCCACCAGCTTTGCGATCCCGCTGATGGCATCCTGCTCATAACCGTTTTTCGACAGGATCTTTTGAATGTCCGAATTTAACTGGGTCTTGGTGGGTGCCTTTTTCTTTTCCGGCGTCTTCTTTTCCGCGGACCCCTTCTTCTCCGTCGGCGTCTTTTTTCCCGCGGACGCCTTCTTTTCTGTCGACGTCTTTTTTGCCGCGGAGGTTTTCTTTTCCGCCGGTGCCTTTTTTACCGTAGGGATATCGATCTTGGGCTTTCTTTCAAGGGTGGCCTTGTCTCCCCAGTACTTAATGAGATTGTCGTAATCCCGATCCTTACTGACGATCACGATCCGAAGTTCCTTTTTTTCACTCTTTCCGATGAGATACCCCATATAGGAAACGATGTGCATATCCACCGACTGGCTCTTTGCCGGTACCTTCTGCGTTTCTAACGCTGCGGTGCCATGATTGTTGATGATATCCAGATCGATCTTTTTGGCATTATCCGTATAAAAAATAACCAGATGATCGTTTTCCGTAAGGCCTGCACACTTTGAAACACCGCCGCTGCCTACATTTTCATAATCCACAAGATAATATGTCTCCATGCTATATCCTCCTCAGATCGGATCCCTCCGATACTTGCAAAATTCGATTTCTCATAAAGTATAACACGGAAGGCCATAATACGCCAAAGAAAGCCAAAGGAGCCCGGAGTAGAATGAAAAAGGCTCTGCCCGAAACCGAACAGAACCTTTTTGAGGATGTATTATGAATTTTCTGTTTGACTTGAAATATGTCTTACTCTGCTACTGCCTGGATATCCCATGCGTAGGAAACATCCATGTCCTTGGCTACAACCTTCTGTCCGTCTGCAGTGATCACATATCCGGTGCCGTTTTCCACCTCGGTAAATACATAGCCGTAAGTCTCGTCTTTACCATCCTTGCCGGTCATGGGTGCCGTAATGGCGGTATATTCTGTTCCATCGGAAAGCTTGGCGGGCTTATT
>JAIKZU010000024.1 GCA_024681985.1 Lachnospiraceae bacterium
CAAAGGTAATACCGCCGTCCACTTCTATATCCGTCTTAAGGCCCTTTTTCTCCAGCATCCTTCTTAAGTCCTGGATCTTGTCAATGCTGTAGGGAATCAGGGTCTGCCCTCCCAAGCCGGGATTCACCGTCATGATCAGCACCATATCCAGTTTCGGAAGGACATACTCCAACTCCGATAAAGGCGTGGCAGGACTTAAAGCCACACAGGCCATCACCTTTTCCGCCCGGATCATATCAATGACCGCATCCAGAGAATCTGTGGCCTCCGCATGGACAGTGATGATATCCGCTCCCGCCTCGGCGAAGGCATGGATATAGCGCTCCGGCTCCTCGATCATCAGATGCACATCCAATACACAATCCGTGATCTTTCGGATGGATTCCAAAACGGGTATGCCAAAAGAAATATTAGGGACAAAACGTCCGTCCATCACATCAAAATGGATATACTGGGCTCCGCCCTCTTCCGCTTCATGGATGTCGTGGGCCAGATTTGCAAAATCCGCTGCCAGGATCGACGGTGACAAACAATAATTCATATCTTAATACTTCCTCTTGCTCTTAAGCTCTTCGTAAAAGGCCACATAGTTCTCATAACGGCTCCCCGGGATCTCACCGGAAGATACTTTTTCCTTGACGCTGCACTTCGGTTCGGATATATGAGCACACCCCGCAAAGTAACATCCGTCCTTTAAATCCCGCATCTCCGGAAAGCATCCGTCTAATTCCTCCGCCTCAATGGAAGGCAGATACATGGAGCCGAAACCCGGGGTATCCATGATAAAAGTATCCCGGTCGATGGTGATCAACTGACTGTGTCGTGTGGTCTGCTTCCCACTCTCCTGCTTTTTCATGATGACATCGGTTTCCATTTTTACTTCCGATTGCAGGAGATTGATCAGAGAAGACTTTCCCACGCCGGAAGGCCCGGCAATGGCTGTCAGTTTTCCCTTTAATATGGATTGGATCTCTGCGATCCCGGTTTCCTTCGCCGCAGATGTAAGCACCACGGGATAGCCTGCAGACTCGTATATATCTCTTAAATGATCACAGGTATCCTCATCGTCCAGATCCGACTTGTTAAAGCAGATGACGGCCGGTACGGATAAGTGTTCCAGATTTACCAGGATCCGATCCAAAAACCCTAAACTGACTGCCGGTTCCTTTAAGGCAAACACCACCAGTGCCTGATCCACATTGGCTACAGGGGGACGATTTAACACGCAGGTGCGCCTTTGGATATCGATGACATTTCCCGTGTGCTCGCTTTCGCTGATCACTTCCACATCCGCCATGTCACCCACCAGAGGCTTGATGCCATCCTTTCGAAACGCACCTTTTGCCTTGCATTCATACAGTGCATCCTCTGCCTGTACATAGTAGAATCCGGCGATCCCTTTTGTGATCCTTCCCGTAAAGCGCTTTGCCATAGAATCTACTCTTCCGTAAAGGAAACGGAGCTGGATGCGACTTCGGTCTTAAGTCCGGTCATCTCATCAATGGCATAATAGGTGATATATCCCGTAGGCACGGTCATGCCGCTGGCGGTACACTCATCCCCAAGGGTAACGTCACCCCTGTACTGGATATTTCCGTCGGAGTCTTCCAGTTCCACATAACCGGTGACCAGCGCCGTCCAGGTATAGCTGTAATAAACGGTTTCCTCTCCCTTAGAAATCACAATGGAGACCTCCGTACCGGAATCCGCATAACTTCCGGAGGGCTTTCCCTGGGAAATGATATGGCCCTTTTCCACACTGTCGGAGTATTCCTTCGTTACCTCGCCCAGCTTCAGGCCTGCTGCGGACAGGGCTTTCTTTGCCTCATCCTGCTTCATATCCGTAAGATCCGGCACCTTTACGGACTCTACACCCTGGCTGACGGTAATGGTAATGGTATCTCCTTCCTTACCGGAGGCATTTGCTTCCGGCGTCTGGGAGATGACATTGCCCTGGGCCACATCGGCGTTGTACTCATAGTTTACATTTGCTTTAAATCCGGCCTCCGTCAGAGCTTTCTTTGCTGCGTCCTCTGACATACCGGTCACACCGGGAATGGAGGTCTCTCCCTTTCCGGAGCTTAAGGTCACTTCAATGGTGGTGTTTACTTCCGTACTCTCACCACCAGAAATACTCTGGGACATAATGGTCCCCTCTTCATAGGTCTCGGAGGATGCGGTACCTATTTTTTTGATCCCCAGACCCAGCGCGGAAAGAGAACTCTTTGCCTCCTCTTCGGTCATGCCCAAAAGATCCGGCACCGTCACATTGTTCTTATCATCCACCACTTCTTCCGTGGTCTGTTCTTCTTCGTCGTCTTTGCTCTTTAAAGAGGAAAAATTGAACCATCCGAAGATACTGCCCGCCAGATACAAGACCAGGATCACGATAATGACTGCTGCCGCGATCCCTCCGATGTGGAATGCTTTTTCCAATTTCGGATTGATGTAAGCATCGTCGTCATCATCGTCATCGTATTCCTCTTCCTTTTCCCTAAGAGGCACACGCTTTTCCTTCTTTTCTCTTTTTTCTTCTTTTTGAATGATGCCGGCTTCTTCCTGGATCTTTTTCACATCGGCATCTGTGATCACCCGGGTCTTGTCCACTTCCTCCGCATCGGTGATATTGACAAAATCCTCGTCAGGATTTACGAGAGCTTTCTTTAAATCCGTCAAAAGGTCTTCCATGGTGGCATAGCGCCGATCCTGATTTTTCATGGTAGCCTTTAGGATGATCTTTTCGAGACTGATGGGAATACTAGGCGCATACACGCTGGGCTTTGTCATCTCGGACTGGAGATGCTGCAAAGCAATGGCCACGGTGGAATCTCCGTCAAAAGGCACCCGTCCCGTGATCATCTCATACATGACGATGCCAAGGGAATAGATGTCACTTTGGAATCCCACGTATCCGTTTCTGGCCTGCTCCGGCGAAGAATAGTGCACGGAACCCATGATATCCGCACTGATGGTATTGGAGGTGGCGGCCCGGGCAATACCGAAATCCGTCACTTTCACCTTTCCCTCTTTGGAGATCATGATATTTTGGGGCTTGATGTCCCTGTGAATGATGTTTTTCTTATGGGCAGCTTCAATACCGCGTCCAACCTGGATCGCAATGGAGATCACCTCGTTATAGGCAAGCTGTCCCTTTTTGGAGATGTAGGTCTTTAGGGTGATCCCCTCCACATACTCCATCACGATGTAATACATTCCGTTCTCGGAACCCACATCATAGATATTTACAATATTTGCGTGTTCCAAGCCGGCTGCCGCCTGGGCTTCCTGACGGAACTTGGAGATAAAGCTGGCATCCTCATTGTACTCCTGCTTTAATACCTTAAGGGCCACTTCCCTTCCCAGGGAGTGATCCAGTGCTTTATATACATCCGACATACCGCCGGTGCCGATCTTGTCTATCACCTCATATCGGTCCGCAATTAATGTGCCGTTTTCAAACATCTCTCTCATACCTCTTTTTCACTCATCAGATCCGATCCGCCGGGGACAAAGTAATGTCAGTCTTCATCCTCACAGCGATAATCAATGGCGATCAATGTGATATTGTCTTTTCCGCCTTTTTCATTGGCGCGCTTCACCAGCATCTCCGCTTTCTGCTTCACCTTTTCGTCGGAGAGCATGATGCTTTCAATCTCTTCATCGGAAAGCATATTGGTCAACCCGTCCGTACACATCAAAACCTGCTGTACATCTGAAGCGGGTACATCAAAAAAGTCCACGCGAACGTCGGGTTCCGCCCCTACCGCCCGGGTGATCTTGTGTTTATAGTCCGGATAAAGATTGGTGGACGACGGTTTAATGGCCCCCCGTCGGATCAGTTCCTCCACAACGG
This sequence comes from Lachnospiraceae bacterium, assembly GCA_024681985.1. Taxonomy (GTDB): domain Bacteria; phylum Bacillota; class Clostridia; order Lachnospirales; family Lachnospiraceae; genus JAILEN01. Next base: position 3,854 of record JAIKZU010000024.1, read on the forward strand.
AGTGGTCCTTCGTCACCTGACGCAGGTGATCCTCTTCCACCACATAGAGGCGGCTGTCACCCACATTTGCCACATAAAGATGGCCATCAAAAACTGTGGCGACTACGATGGTAGTCCCCATACCTGCTTTTGACTCATCTTCACTTGCGATACGGTAGATCACCTGATTTGTCCTACTGATCGCCTTTTCGATGGCGGCAACGGGCTCCTCTTCTTTTTTGGACCGGATCTCTTCGAGAACGGTCTTTACCGTATTCTCGGAAGCATATTCCCCGGCTTTGTGTCCGCCCATGCCGTCAGCCACAATAAACAGGTTGTGTAGCACGCCTGTTTCGGCATCGGAAGCAAAAACGTAATCCTGATTCGTGGCACGTTCCCTGCCCGTATCCGTAATGGCATAAAAAATCATGTCATTTAACCTTTCTCAATTCTTCTTCGAAGTTGGCCGCAGGCACCGTCTATATCCCTGCCCAATTCTCTTCTAATTGTAACGGTTATTCCGTATTTTTCAAGTTTATTTTTGAAGGCCAAAACCGCCTCTTTTGCCGTAGATCTGTAGCTTCTTTCCTTGATGGGATTCACCGGGATCAGATTCACATGGGCGCTTTTTTTGGAAAGCAATTCCCCCAGTTTTTTGGCATCTTCTCCACTGTCATTTTCCCCGGCTATGAGGCTGTATTCGTAGGACATCCTACGACCGGTCAACTTGTAATAATCCTCACAGGCCAAAAGCACTTCCCGGATGTCGTAAGTCTTTGCCACAGGCATCAGTTTTTCTCTTTTCTGCTGAGAGGAAGCATGGAGGGAAAGGGCCAGAGTGATCTGGAGTTTTTCCTTTGCCAGATCCCGGATCCGTGGTACGATACCGCAGGTGGACACCGTCACGTTTCGCTGACTGATATGAAGACCGTTTTCGTCCGTTAAGAGCCGGATGAACTTTAGAAGATTTTCGTAATTATCCAGGGGCTCTCCCGTCCCCATGACCACTACATGAGAGACCCGCTCTCCCACATCCTTTTGGATGGCGTAGATCTGATCCAGCATCTCCGAAGGCGTCAGGTTCCGAAGCCAGCCGTCCAAGGTGGACGCACAAAAAGAACAGCCCATCTTGCACCCCACCTGTGAGGAAATGCAGACGGACAGTCCATACTGATACCGCATCAAAACACTCTCCACAAAGTTTTCGTCCCCCAGTTCGAATAAATATTTCCGGGTGCCATCCTCTTTAGAGATCTGCACCTCTTTGGGAATCACCGTGGTAAGCTGTGCGCTTTCTTTTAGTTTTTCTTTCAGGGATCCCGGGATGTTTGTCATTTCCTCATAATCCCGGGCCAGATGCACATGCATCCACTCATAGAGCTGCTTGGCCCGAAAGGGCTTCTCCCCCAGCTGTGTCACATATGTTTTAAGTTCCTCCAAGTTCAGAGACTTGATATCCGTTTTTTCCATTTTTATTCCTTAGGTTTACGTGTAAACACTGCGATATAGAATCCATCCCTCTTTCCATCCAGAGGGAGGATCTGTTCCTCGGAAACAGGAGTAAACTCCGGATGGTTCTCCAAGAACCACTCGCGGTTGTCCTCATTTTCCCGCCGGTCTATGGTACAGGTAGAATATACGAGCCGTCCGCCCGGACGCACATAGCGGCACACCACGGAGAGGATCTCTCTTTGTAAAGCTGCCAGTTCCTCCTCTGCCCGGATATCCACGCGGTATTTGATCTCCGGCTTTTTCCCGATGACGCCCAAACCGGAACAGGGCAGATCCGCAATGACCACGTCCGCCTGAGCAACCGCACTCTCATCCATAACCTTTGCATCCCATACCCGGGCGCTCATGTTGGAAAGGCCGAACCGTCGGATGTTTTCTTCAATGAGCTTTACTTTATGGGGGAAAACATCCCGGGACTCCACACGGCCACTGCCCTTTAGTACTTCCATCTTTTGGGCGATGTGTACACTCTTTCCTCCGGGCGCCGCACATACATCCAGCACAAAGTCGTCCCCCTTGATGCCGGCCCGTTCCGCCACCAGCATGGAACTTACATCCTGCACATAAAAGAGGCCTTCTTTAAAGGAGGAAAGCTCCTCTAAATGATCGTAGCCGGAAATGTAAAACGCATAGTCCGGATCTTTTGCGCATTCCACTGTAAGGCCCTCTTTTTCCAGACGTTCTTTTAACTCTTCCGGTGTGATCTTTGCCAGATTGGTACGGATCGATGTCAAGGTCTGTTTTCCGAAGGAAGAAAGCATCTGCTCTAAGGTCTTTGGATCGTAATCCCTTTGCCAATCCGCCACCAGTTCCTCCGGAAAGGAATATCGGATCGCCAGAGAAAACCCAAAGTCCGATAGGGGTTTTTTGTCACGAAGGATCCCCCGAAGCACTCCGTTTACAAATCCACCAAGGCCGGACAGGCCGTGCTGTTTTACCAGTTTGACCCCCTCGTTTACAATGGCGGATTCCGGCACGGAGTCCATGAAATAGATCTGATAAACAGAAAGCCGAAGGACATTACGTACCACCGGCTTCATTTTTTTCACTTTTATCTTGGAATATTGATTGATGATGCCATCCAAAAGCAAGGCATTTTCTATGGTTCCCAGGGACAAGCGGCTGATAAAAGCCCGTTCCTGCCCGGATAAAAATCCGTATTTTGCCAAAACCGCATGGAGGTATCGGTCGGAAAACTCCTCCTTTTCCAAAACCTCCATAATGACGGAAAGAGCCAGCTTTCGGGGATTTACCGAAGCGTCATTTCTTTTAGGAGTATTCTTCATCATTCATCTCCCAACATCTCTCCCGGCACAATACCGCTGCCGTGTAAAAAGTCAGCGATCTCCATACGCTTTTTACCTTCCAGTTGTACTTCGTCCAGAGACAGATAGCCGTCCTCGGTCTTTACGATCATATGGTCATTATCTACGTAGACCACCATACCCGGCGGGCATTGGGCGGGTTTATAACCACCGATGCTGGATTCCGAAACCATGGCAGCCAAAAGAGGATTCTCGGAGGCTTTCCAGATCTTTAAAGTCCTGCCGCCAAAGGAAGTAAAAGTACCGGGCCATGGATTTAAGCCCCGTACATAACGGCAGATCTCTTCTGCGGGACGCCTGAAGTCCAGCCGGCCCATTTCCTTTTTGATCATCCCCACCTTTGTGGCTTTAGCAGGATCCTGGGGAATGCGCTGTGCCACTCCTTCTTCGATGGCGGTAAGCGCCATACAGCAGAGATTGCCGCCTACCACTGCCAGTTTGTCAAAGAGGCTGCCGCCGGTCTCCTCATCGGAGATCTCCACTTTTTCCTGCATGATGATGTCTCCGTCATCCAGGCCCTCAGCCATCTGCATGATGGTGACACCGGTCTTTGTCTCACCGTTTAATATGGCCCACTGAATGGGCGCCGCCCCCCGATATTTGGGAAGCAAGGAGGCATGCACATTGATGCAACCGTATCTGGGCACTTTCAAAAGTTCCTTCGGAAGGATCTGTCCAAAAGCGGCTACCACGAAAATATCCGCATTGATCTCACGAAGTTCGGAAATGACGGTGGGGTCCTTTACCGACTCCGGCTGGTATACCATGATCCCCAGCTCCTGGGCTGCCACCTTTACCGCCGGAGGTGTCAGTTCTCCTCCCCGTCCTTTCGGACGATCCGGCTGTGTCACCGCCAGGACTACATTGTGTCCCGCCTCTACCAATGCATGTAAGGTAGTCACTGCAAAATCGGGGGTCCCCATAAAAACGATATTCATAAGCCTGTCTCCTTTTTAGGTACGTCCTACTCTTCCTCAAGCGCTTCTTCCCGTTCCTGCATCTCCTCTGCCGTATACAGAGGTCCCTGAGCAATCTCCGTATACATATGTCCGTCCAGGTGATCCAGTTCATGGCAGATAGCCCGGGCTAAAAGTTCCTCTCCCTCGATCTCATATTCATCCATGTTCTCATCGAAGTATCTGGCCTTTACATAATTCGGTCGGGTCACGGTGCCGTACTTTCCGGGCACGGACAGACATCCCTCAGCGCCGGTCTGCTCTCCGGCGGTCTCTATGATCTCCGGGTTGATCATCACGATGGGGCCATCCCCCACATCGATGACCACGATCCTTCTTAAAACCCCCACCTGGGGTGCGGCAAGTCCCACACCGTCATGGGCATTCATGGTCTCTATCATATCTTCGATCAGGACCTTTAGCCGATCCGTCACTTTTGTTACTTCGCGGCTGGTCTTATTAAGAACCGGATCTCCCAGCTCGCGCACTTCTCTTAAAGCCATAATTAAAGCCTCCGTTTAAATTCCGTTCATGGGATTAAAATCAAAGCCCACATAGGTGCCGTCGCCTGCAGTGGAGCGCAGAAGCCCTGCCTCGATCTTATCCTTTATGCCTATCAGTATATCATAATCTTCATTTCGTAAGTAGATAACTTTACGATACACATCCTTGATCTTTGCGATCCCTGCATCGGTGGGACCCAAGATCCGGGTGGAGGAGTCACTTTCCTTTTGGATCAACTCCTTTAAGTATGCCGCCCTCTCCTCCGTTTTATTTAAGTTTTCTCCCGTGATCATGATCATCAGCATATTGGAAAAAGGAGGGTAGGACATCAGGGAGCGATATCTGCTTTCTCTGGCAAAAAAACTCTCATAGTCCTGGGCCGCCGCGGAGCACACCGCATAGTTATCCGGTTGATAGGTCTGGATGATGACCTTTCCCGCAGCATTACCTCTGCCTGCCCGGCCTGCTGCCTGGGTCAGCATCTGAAAGGTCCGTTCGCCTCCCCGGTGATCTCTGGAGTTTAGGGACATATCTGCTGCCAAGATCCCCATCAGGGTAACTCCGGGAAAATCATGCCCCTTTACGATCATCTGGGTGCCGATGAGCACATCCGCCTCTCCGTTTGCAAAGGCGTTCAGTATGGTCTGGTGCCCGTCCTTTGCTTTCGTGGTGTCCGCGTCCATACGCAAGGTCCGTATGCCGGGAAACCGTTTATTTACCACTTCTTCGATCTGCTGGGTGCCGGCCTTAAAGCCGCCGATATATTTGGAACCGCAGGAAGGACATACCTTTGGTTCCGGCATTTCAAAACCACAGTAATGACAGACCATCCGGTGGTTTTTATGAAGACTTAGGGATACGTCACAGTGAGGACATTTGATCACTTCTCCGCAGGAGCGGCAGGACACGAATCCCATGAGGCCCCGGCGATTGATAAAGAGCATGGTCTGCTGCCCCTTTTTGAAATTCTCTTCCATCTCCTGCTGCAGCCGAAGGGATAAAATGGAGCGATTTCCGCTTCGCAGTTCTTCTCTTAAGTCGATGATCTCACAGTCCGCCAAAGGCCTTTTTTCCACCCGCTCCGGCAGACGCAAGAGTTCGTATTCCCCCTTTTTCGCCCGGACAAAGCTTTCCATGGAGGGAGTAGCGGAGCCCATCACCATGGATGCCCGGGACAGCCGGGCCCGCTCCACTGCCGTTTCTCTGGCATGATAACGGGGCACCTGCTCACTCTTATAAGAATCGTCATGTTCCTCGTCCATAACGATCAGCCCCAGATCCGGAAAAGGGGTAAACAGGGCCGAACGGGGACCAATCATAACGGAAATATCTCCCTTTTTTGCCCGTTCAAACTGATCGAACCGCTCTCCCGGCGACAGACGGCTGTTCATAATGGATACCACATCTCCAAACCGCCGGTAAAACCGTACATATGTCTGGTAAGTCAAAGAGATCTCCGGGATCAGCACGATGACCTGCCTGCCCTTTTTTAAGACATGGTCGATCATCTCCAGATAGACTTCCGTCTTTCCGGAGCCCGTCACCCCGTATAGGAGATAGGATTTTCGGATCCCGACGTCATAGTCTTTTATAAACCGGTCTGCTACGGCCCGCTGGGTTTCGTTCAATTCGTGACGTACCCAGTTTCCTTCCATCTTTTCTCCCGGCTTTCGAAAGGTCCTATGGGCCGTAACCCGAAGGTATCCCGCTTTTTCAAAATCCCGGATGGCGGTAGCAGGGATGTTTAAGCGTTTGGTCAAAGCTTCCCAGGAAACCGTGTGATCTTCCATCAAAGCCGAAAGCAGACGCTCCTTTGCCTTGGAGTGATTTTTTCTGGCGCAAAAATCCGCAAAGACGTCTGCGGCGCTTTTGTCATCCAAAAGCAACGTGACGTCTTTCTTTACCAATACGGCTTCTTTTTTCTTGATGGGAAGAACCGTCTTTAGTGCCTGGTTCATGGTGCCACCGTAGTGTTTCTTCATCCAGGCCGCCAGGGTCACCAGTTCGTCTTCGATGGCATTTGCATCCTTTGCCAAACCCGCGATAGGTTTGATCTTTGCCACATCCCAGTCCGGAGATTCGGAAAAGCCCACGATATACCCGGTGATCCGGCGGTTACCGCTTCCGAAGGGAATCACCACCCGGCTGCCGATCTCCACCTGATCTTTTAGCTCTTCGGGAACGGCATACTGAAAGGCTTTATCCAGTTTTTCATGTGAAATGTCTATAATGATATCTGCATACATGGGCAGTTTCTGATCCCTTACATTCCCAGTTCGTCCATTACTTCGCGGATCAATACCCGCTCGTCCATAGGGTATTTTTTTCCTTTGATCTCCTGATAATCCTCATGTCCTTTTCCCGCCAATACAATGACATCATGGGGCTTGGCGTGCTCGATGGCGTAGCGGATGGCTTCCTTTCGGTCGATGATCTCCACATAGGCTCCGTCGGTCTTTTTTATGCCTACCTTGATGTCATCGATGATGGCCTGGGGATCCTCATCTCGGGGGTTGTCCGAAGTGATGATGGTAAGATCCGCCAGTCTGCCGGATACCTCTCCCATTTCAAAACGTCGCATCTTTGCACGGTTTCCCCCGCAGCCGAAGAGACATACCAGACGATCCGGCGCATATTCCCGCAGGGAGTTTAAGAGACTCTCCAAAGCCATGGCATTATGGGCATAGTCGATCATCAAGGCATAGTCGTCAGATACGTGGATCATCTCGATGCGGCCCTTTGCTTTCGCCTCCATCAGTGCCCGTTTCATGGCATCTACGGAGACGCCGAAATGATGGCAGATGGCGATGGCCGTCAGGGAATTGTATACGGAAAACTTGCCGGGAAGTCGGGTCTCCACATGGAAGTTCTCTAAGCCCTTTACATTGTAGTTAACCCCCAGATATCCCTTGCCCCGGATCAGTTCCATATTCATGGCTACAAAATCCGCCCCGGGTTTAAATCCATAGGTTTCCACCTCGCAGGTGTGGCCTTCTAAGATCTGCTCTAAGTGTTCGTCATCCCCGTTAAAGATTCCTTTCTTACACTGTCTGAAAAGCAGACTCTTGCACCGGAGATAATCCGCAAAATCCTTGTGCTCATTGGGACCGATGTGGTCCGGTTCGATATTGGTAAAGATACCCAGTTCAAAGGTCATGCCGGAGACTCTGTGCATCATCAGTCCCTGGGAAGAAACCTCCATGACGCAGGCGTCGCATCCCGCATCCAGCATTTTCCTGAAATACTCCTGTATGATATAGGATTCCGGCGTGGTATTTTCCGCAGGGATGTGTTCATCTCCCACGATAGCTTCGATGGTACCGATGAGTCCCACCTTATGTCCCGCATTTTCCAAAATGGACTTGACCATATAGGTGGTGGTGGTCTTTCCTTTTGTACCGGTAATGCCGATGACCTTTAAGGTGTCTGCCGGATAGTCAAAATAGGCTGCGGAAAGAATAGCCAAAGCCTCTCTGGTATCCTCCACCAGGATCACGGTGGCATCCTCCCCGGCGTCCACATCGTGCTCCGCCACCAAAACCTTGGCACCTTTTTTTACCACCTCTGCTGCCGCCTCGTGTCCGTCAAAGGCCGCACCTTTGATACAAACGAAAAGGCATCCGGGACAGGCCTTTCTGGAGTCATACACCAGTTCCGTGATGTCTCCTTCTACTAAGCCTTGTAAAACCTTATGATCCACTCGTTCCAATAAACCCGATAATTCTTTCATAGTTCTTCTCTTTTCCGGGGATTACCCTCTGTATTTTTCTTCGCAATATTTGCAGCGATACACTTCCTCTTTCGGATCCGTCAGGATAAAGATCTGATCCAGTTCCTGCTCGATGGAAGTGATGCAGCGGGGGTTCTTGCACCGGATCACATTTTTGATCTGTGCCGGCAGATGCAACGCCCGCTTTTCCACGATCTCATCATTTTGGATGATGTTTACCGTGATATTATGATCGATAAAGCCCAGAATATCCAGATCCAGAGAGTCTACGGGACACTCCACCTTGATGATATCTTTTAAGCCCATCTTGTTACTTTTTGCATTCATGATGACGGCTACCGTACAGTCTTCCAACTGATCCAGTTTCAAGTCATGGTAGATCTTTAAACTCATCCCCGCCTTGATGTGATCCAGCACATAGCCCTCACGAATCCCACTGATATTAAGCATGTTCTGCACCTCCTTTGTCCCGATCCGCTTCTTTTAAAAGCGTCATGATAAGCGCCATCCGGATATAGACACCGTACTGCGCCTGGGTGAAATACATGGCCCGGGGATCGTCATCCACTTCCACGGAGATCTCGTTTACACGGGGTAGGGGATGCAATACCATCATATCCTTTTTCGCAAGTTCCATTTTTGCTTTGTTTAAGATATAAAAATCCTTCATACGAACATAATCTTCTTCGTTAAAGAAACGCTCTCTCTGGACACGGGTCATGTAGAGGATGTCCAAATGCGGCATAGCGTCGTCTAGGGACTTTAACTCCTCGAACTCGATGCCGTTTTTCGTCAGGACGTCATCCCGGATATAACTGGGTACCCGAAGTTCCGGAGGGGAGATCAACATGAATTTGATCTTTGGATACCGCACCAGCGCATTGATGAGGGAATGCACCGTACGGCCGAATTTTAAGTCCCCGCAGAGTCCGATGGTAAGGTTTTCTATCTCGCCCCGCAGAGAACGTATGGTAAAAAGATCCGTCAAGGTTTGGGTGGGATGCTGATGTCCGCCGTCCCCTGCATTGATCACAGGGATCTTGGAACGGGAAGATGCCACTAAAGGGGCGCCCTCTTTGGGATGCCGCATGGCACATATATCTGCGTAACTGGAGATCACTCGAATGGTATCGGAAACGGATTCACCTTTGGCTGCGCTGGAAGAATCCGCGCTGGCAAATCCCAAAACATCGCCGCCTAAGTTGATCATGGCGGCTTCAAAAGAAAGTCTGGTACGGGTACTTGGCTCATAAAAACAGGTGGCCAGGGTCCGTCCGTCACACACGTGACTGTAATTGTCCGGATGGATCCGTATGTCCTCTGCCAAGTTCATCAGATCCTCCAACTCTTCCACGGAAAAGTCCATGGGGCTCATCAAATGTCGCATTTCACCCTCCTTTAATATCTATCCATGCAAGGGGGTGTTTTAAGTGAATGCTTTTTCACTATAAGCGCCCTCGTAGATTTTATAATATGAGACTTGATTTTTCAAGGAAAAGCCTTAGAATCGGAAGATATAAACGAATAAGTAAGACACGCGATCGCGGCGATGCATATCGCTGAGGAAAGTCCGGGCTTCACAGGGCAGGATGCCGGATAACGTCCGGTGGAGGCGACTCCAAGGCCAGTGCAACAGAAAGAAACTACCCCGTCGGCATTCGCCGACGAGGAAAAGGTGGAAAGGCAGTGTAAGAGACTACCGTTTCGTCGGTAACGGCGAAAGCCATGTAAACCCCATCCGAAGCAAGAACAAAGGAAGCATACGGTGGCCCGCCGGCTTCAGGTAGTTCGCTAAAGGCCGTCGGCGACGACGGTAACATAGATAGATGATCGCGCAACGACATAACCCGGCTTACCGTCTTGCTTATATAAAAGACCTCATGCCTGTGCATGAGGTCCTTTTTATGAGTATTTACATGCAGGATCAGCTCACCGTTCTGATCATGATCCTTACAATCCGAAGCATCCGCCTCCGATGAACTCCCGGATCAGGGAGTTATTGGCAATGTCCTCCGTCTCCATGGGAAGCACATAATCCAACAGTTTTAACAAGCGGTTTGCCTCCACATATTCAGCGTCCTTGGTTTCGATCATGTAAAGCTGTGGCTGGGCATAGATCTTTAACACCGCCATCTCATAGATCAGGGCAGAATTAAACATGGCATCCGCATACTCCTGGAAGGGGAAGATGTTTTTTTCCTCGCCCCGGCGAACGGAATCCCACATGGCGATGGTGCCTGCCGCGGAAGTCCCCCGGGTCCTGGCATCCCGCACGATGCGTCGAAACAGCCGCCCGTCGGTAGTAGACAGGGGATTATGCTCGTCCACGGAAAGCTGGGTCAGGGCCGAGATGTAGATCTTGTACTTACTTTCCTTTGGTAATGTGTAGGAAAGCTTATCGTTTAATCCGTGGATCCCTTCGATGACTAAAACGTCATCCGCTCCCATCTGCATATACCGATCCCGGTATTCCCGTTTCCCGGTCTTGAAATTGAAGTTGGGAAGCAGTGTCCGCTCTCCTCTTAAAAGTTTTTGCATGTCGGAATTGAAAAGTTCGATATCCAAGCCTTCCAAGGCTTCAAAATCCTTTTCCCCGAATTCGTCCAGGGGCATCTTGTCCCGATCCAGGTAATAATCATCCAAAGGGAAGGGATGGGGATTTAAGCCTCTGGCCCGAAGCTGGGTGGAGAGGCGGTGGGAAAAGGTAGTCTTTCCGGAAGAAGAAGGGCCGGCGATCATGACAAATTTCCGATCGCGGTTTCCCACGATCTCCTTTGCCAGAGAACCGATCTGTTCCTCCATCAGTGCTTCCTGGGTCAATATGATCTCTCTGGATCTGCCCCGAGCTATAGCGTCATTTAGCGCACCGATGGTGGGGATCTCCATCATCTCTCCCCAATTGGCGGAAGCCTTTAGAGTAGTAAACAGCTTCACCGCCGGATCGAATTCCTTGATCTTATAGGGATCTGCCTTGGTGGGATATAGCAGCATAAATCCATCTTCAAACCGCTTTAAGTCAAAGGTATGGATATATCCGGTGGAAGGCAGCATGAATCCGTAGAAATAGTTGTGACAGCCGTCGATCTCGTAGATATTGATGTTGGAGCTGGAACGATAGCGCAACAGCCGCCCCTTGTACTCCTGCCCGTCCTGCTTGAAAAGTTCGGAAGCCTGCCGGGTCTTCATCACCTTTTTCTTCAAAGGGATATCCTGCTCCACCAGTTCCTGCATCCGCTTCTTTAAAGACTCCACAAACTCGTCGGTAACGATCGCGTCATCCGTCAGCTTACAAAAATAACCGTCTCCCAAGGTGTACATCACCCGAACGTCCGTCTCTTTCGCCACATCCATCATGGCCCGTTCCATCAAAAAGATAAGACATCTGCGATAAGTCCGCCGTCCGTTCTTCTCGTAGGTGGTGACAAAGGAAACATCTCCGTCCCGCAGGGGTTTAAACAACTCGATGAGTCTGCCGTTGGTCTTTGCCAGTACGATGTCTTTGTACTCCTCTGGGCAAAGGTCTTTGGCCACCTGCTGGTAGGTGGTCCCTTCCGGATATGTGTAGGTATCTTTTCCCTCGTAAGTGATCCTGATCTCAGCCATTTATACCTCCTCCTGACTCAGCCAATAGGGCATCTGTTTTTCTTCTGTAAGCACCGTAAGACCGGTTTTTTTTGCAAGTAGTTCTTTGATATGACCGATAAAGATATGCTCGATCCCGTAATGTCCCGCATCAATGATACACAGATTCTGGGCCACGGCGTCGATACCGCTGTGATGATCGATATCTCCCGAGACCAAAAGATCCGCGCCGGCTTTTAGGGCGTATTTGATCTCGCTTTTCCCGGAACCGGGACAGATGGCCACGGTATGCACCATCTGCTTGGGATCCCCGTAGACCCTGACATAGGGCAGGTCAAAACTTTCCCGCACCCGCCAGGCATATTCCTCTAAGGTAGTGGGATGGTCCAAAAGGGAACCGATCCGGCCGATACCGATATTAACATCCGTCTCTCCGTCGATGGGCGTCGGCTCCAAAGCTATGGTATGGGAAAGCCCCAGTCTCTCCTCCGCCAGCTTTCCCATGCGATGAATATCGAAATTGGTATGCATAGCATAGCAGGCCATATGTCCCTGAATCAGCGTGATGATCCTCCGTCCCACGTAGTCGCTTTCCACCACGCGATCGACCCCTTTAAAAATCATAGGGTGATGGGTGATGATCATATCCGCTCCTGCTTCCGAAGCGTGGGCGATGACTTCTTCCGTGGCGTCCAGTGCCACGTAGATCTTACTGACCTCCCAGTCCGCATCTCCCACCAGAAGTCCCACATTATCCCATTCCAGAGCATCTTTGGAGGGGGCCTCCTCCTCCAGGATCTCTATGATCTCCGCTACCTTCATATGCCTTCTCCTTTGCAAATGAATCCTGTTATCCCACTTCCGAAAGAAGCTTAAGTATATCCGTAATCTCTTGTTTACGGCTTTTGACTGCCGGAGTGGAATTGCTTTGTTCCAGCTTGAAAAGGGTCTCTTTGCAGATGGCCTTTTCATGCTCCACATACTCTAAAAGCACCGGATGCTGTTTTTTCATAAGGCATCCTCCGAAGGCAAACTCCGCTTCGGAATGATACGTAATACAATCTCTCTCGCCTAAAGCCTCCCGGGAGGCTGTTTGCATGAGAAAATAATACTTCCCGTCCTCAAACACCGCATCCTCATCCAAGAACACATAGCCCTGTTCCTGCAAAAAATATCGAAATTCCCGGATCTGTGACTGGGGCTGCAGTACCAGTGTCTTTGCCTGCTTTGCCTTGGATCCTCCCTCGATGAGGATCCGCTGCATCAAGGCTCCCCCCATGCCGGCGATCAAGATCACATCCGCCTCTTTTTCCTCCAGTGCAAACAGTCCGTCGGAAAGGCGGCAGTCGATCCGCTGTGAAAGACCCGCCGCAGCGATATGCTCCCTAGCCCGGGACAAAGGTCCCTCCCGGACATCCATGGCCACGGCAGAGGAAAAACGATGGTCTTTGCAAAGGGCGATGGATAAAAATCCATGATCACAGCCCACATCCGCCAACACCTCTCCGGAACCGGCCATATGATAGAGAGCTTCCATTCTCTTTGATAAAACAGCCATTACTGCTCTAAGTAATCCTTTAACTTTCTGCTGCGGCTGGGATGACGCAGCTTCCGCAGAGCCTTTGCCTCGATCTGGCGGATACGCTCACGGGTCACGTTAAATTCTTTACCCACTTCCTCTAACGTACGACTGCGTCCGTCCTCCAGACCAAAACGAAGGATGAGTACCTTCTGTTCTCTTTCCGTCAGGGTATCCAGCACCTCATTTAACTGCTCCTTTAAGAGGGTAAAGGTAGCCGCATCTGCAGGCACAGGTACATTATCATCCTGAATGAAGTCTCCCAGATGGGAATCTTCTTCCTCACCGATGGGGGTTTCCAAAGAAACCGGCTCCTGGGAGATCTTTAAGATCTCGCGGACCCGCTCCACGGGGATGTCCATTTCCTTTGCGATCTCATCCGGGGTAGGTTCACGTCCCAGTTCCTGTAACAGCTGTCTGGAAACACGGATCAGTTTGTTGATGGTCTCCACCATATGGACCGGGATACGGATGGTCCTGGCCTGATCCGCGATGGCACGAGTAATAGCCTGACGGATCCACCATGTAGCGTAGGTGGAGAACTTATATCCTTTGGTATAATCGAACTTTTCAACTGCCTTGATCAGACCTAAGTTTCCTTCCTGGATCAGATCCAAAAACAGCATGCCGCGACCCACATAACGCTTGGCGATGCTGACCACCAGACGAAGGTTTGCCTCGGCCAATTTCTTCTTTGCTTCCTGGTCACCGTCTGCCATGCGCTTTGCCAGCTCGATCTCCTCGTCCGCTGTTAACAGGGGAACTTTTCCGATCTCCTTTAAGTACATACGTACCGGATCCTCGGTGCTGACATTGTCCGGTACAGTGAGGTCGATGTTTTCCACCTCTACCTCTTCCTCTTCTTCGATGGCCAGATCGATGTCGTCATCATCCTCTGTCATCACCAGCACATCCACGTTGTTCCTGCGGAGGAACACTAGGATCTTATTGTACTGTTCCTTGGAAAGGTGGAGATTCTTGGTAGCTTCCTGAATATCCGACTCTTCCATCAGGTTGTTCTTTTCCGATGCAGCCTTTAACAGATCCTGCAGGGTCTTTTCGAAGACAGCCTTTCTGTCCTCGGCGCTTCCCTCTGCCGGCTTGTTCTCCTCCGACTTCTTTTCGGGAGATTTCTTTTCGGCGGTCTTCTTTTCTGCAGGCTTCTTCTCCGCCGGCTTCTTCTCCGCTGGCTTCTTCTCCGCTGTCTTCTTTTCTGCCGTCTTCTTCTCCGCCGTCTTTTTCTCTGCGGCTTTCTTTTCCGTAGGCTTCTTCTCTGCGGTCTTCTTCTCCGCCGGCTTCTTCTCTACGGGCTTTTTTTCTGTTGTCTTTTCCGTTGTCTTTTTGGTGGTCTTTTTTTCTGCCATTTTTCATCCTCACTGTCCGCCGACGCCGTAGAAATCTACGGTCTCCAGCTCTTTTAAAATTTTCTTTTCTTCTATGGTCCTTCGTATCAGATCCGGATCCGAATCCGGTGTCCTGGCACGAAGCCTTGAAAAAGCGTCCCGCTTCACGCGGATCACGATCTCACGAAGTGCTTTTGTCTTATCTTCCGCGGATTCCACCTCCCCGATGGTGGTATGGAAGATGGCAGCCACTTTCTGCTGCTCTTCATCATCAACAAACCGGTTGACGATCTGGGAGGGATTATACGCATCCTGCTCAAACTGGTCAAACAGATATCCTGCCACGGTCTGCAGGATCCCCTCTTCAAAATCCTCCGGAGATATATAGTTTTTGATCCCGGGATACAGCCCCGGTTCATCCGCCAGCCAGGTCAGAAGCAATCGCTGGGTTTCGGCGGAGGTATCTTCTGTCCGCTTTGGCGCGTTTTTTGTTCGCTTTTCTTCAGGGGCATAGGCGGTTTTTTTATGCGTAACATTTCCCGCAGAGACTTCCTTTGCTGCCAGGCGCAGCACCATGCTCCGCAGATCGTCCTTTACCATGCCATAACGTTCTGCCACCGCTTCCATGTAGTTGGTCCGCTCCAGTTCGTCGGAAAATCCCAGGATCCGCTCTGCCACCGCAGTGAAAAAAGCGGTTTTCTCCGTGGGATCGTCCATATGATAATCCTGTTCCAAAACGGAAATGGAAAATAGAAAACTGTTCTCCGCCTTGTCGATACGCTTTTGATATTCCTCCGGACCGCAGGCTTTGATGAGTTCATCCGGATCCTTGTAGGGCTCCATATGGATGATCCTGCAGGTGATCCCCGCATCCTTTAGGATGGGGATGGCCCGGAGCTTGGCATTGGTCCCTGCACCGTCACTGTCAAAGCTTAAATAGACATTTTTCGTGTACCGGGCGATCATGGATGCATGCCCCGGAGTAAAAGCGGTCCCCAGGGAGGCCACGGCATTGTCAAAGCCCGCCTGGTGCAGGGCGATGACATCCATATACCCCTCACAGAGAATAAAAGCATCCGCCCGGGTCTTACGGGCCAGATGCAGACCGTAAAGGGTGCGGCTCTTGTCAAAAATGGGGGTCTCCGGAGAGTTTAGATATTTGGGCTCTCCCTCTCCCATGACCCGTCCCCCGAAGGCGATCACCCGATTCTGGTGATCGATGATGGGAAACATGGCACGGTTGAAAAACTTATCCTTGCCACCGCTTTTTTCGTTGATATAGACCAGTCCGCTGTCTCTAAGGAGATCGTCCTCATATCCCTTTTGCTTTAGATAGCGGTACAGATCATCGCTTCGCTTATCGGAATATCCCAGTCCAAATTTCTGCATGGTCTCATCGGAGAGCATCCGTCCTTTAAAGTACGCATAGGCGCCCTTCCCGTGATCGCTGCGCAAAAGCCGGTAGAAATAGGTGGCCGCTTCCTTTTGGATCTCAAAAAGACGGGCCTTTCGATCCCTCTGCCGCTTTTGCTCCGGGGACATCTCCTCACTGGGCAGCTCCACCCCGGCTTTTTCGGCTAAAAATGCCACCGCCTCCGGAAAGGTCATATTCTCCTGCTTCTGCAAAAAGGTATATACACTGCCTCCCGCTCCGCATCCGAAGCAGTAGAACATCTGCTTGGAAGGCGTCACGGAAAAGGAGGGCGTTTTTTCGTTATGAAAGGGGCACAGTCCAAAGTAGGTGCCGCCTCTTTTTTTCAGACTGACATAAGAGGAAATGACATCCACGATGTCATTTTTCGCTGCGATCTCATCCAACAGCTCCTCGGAATACATGGGCATCTTTTAGTACTCCTTTACTTCCCAGGAATTGGGGATAAATATCTCATTGAATTTCATGCAGGCATAGCTGTCGGTCATGCCGGAGATGTAATCACAGACCACCCGATTTAGATCCTCTCCTTCGTCCTGTACCATGGCGATGTACCGGTCCGGCAGATCGTTGGAATGCTCCATGTAATAATCATACAATACACCGATCATCCGGGAGGCCTTGGTCTCCTCCCCTTTGGCGATGGGATTGGTATAGACATTTTTAAAAAGCCAGGTCCGAAGTTCCAGCATGGCTTCCTTTACTTCATCGGACATACGAATGATGGGAGAGTCCATGCTCTCGATGATCACATCGTGCACCAGGGTATCCAGTCTGGTCTTTACATTTCCTCCCAGGGTGTTTCGGATCTCCTTCGGAATATCCTCCTCAGACATGATCTTTGCCCGGATGGCATCATCGATATCCGAATTGATATAAGCGATCTTGTCCGAAATGCGGACGATCTGTCCCTCCGGAGTGGCAGGCATACAGTCTGACTGATGGTTTCGCATGCCGTCCCGCACTTCCCAGGTAAGATTTAACCCCTTGCCTCCGGCTTCCAGCTTTTCCACGATGCGTACACTCTGCTCGCTGTGCACAAAGCCGCTGGGGCAGCGTTCATTTAATACCCGCTCACCGCAGTGACCGAAGGGGGTGTGGCCCAAGTCATGTCCCAAAGCGATGGCTTCCACCAGATCTTCGTTTAGCCGAAGGGCCTTTCCGATGGTCCGGGCATTCTGGGATACCTCCAAAGTATGGGACATCCGGGTACGATAATGATCTCCTGTAGGATCCAAAAATACCTGTGTTTTATTCTTCAATCGACGAAATGACTTGCTGTGAAGGATCCGATCCCTGTCTCTTTGAAACACCGGACGGATATCACAGGGCTTCTCCTCATGATCCCGTCCCTTGGAATTTTGATCCAAGGTGGCATAGGGGCTTAAGGTCTCCGCCTGCATTTTTTCGATGGTTTCCCGTATGGTCATAGAGTCTCCTTTTGATCCTGTAAAAAACCCTGCATTATATTTATTACGCAAAAAAAGAAAAAACCCTTTTTTATTTTAAAAAAAAATCTATTTTTTTAATTGTTTTTTCAACCACTTACCGGTCTCACTTAAATCCGCATCGGTAAATCCGGAGGTTTTGGATACGGAATCCTTGATAATGGCACTGCTTTCATTTTTATTGCACAGGCTCCACTGACAGTAGCTGATCTTATTTTCATTTAAAAGTTTCATCCACTTCGTCGCAGAATCTGTATCCAGCCCGCCATTGCCGGAGGCGTCACAGATGGAGTATTCCGATACGAAGATGGGAAGCTTTTTATCCAGCGCATTTTTTGCCACATTTCGCAAGTCATCCTTGTGGGTGGCGGCATAAAAATGCAGCGCATACATGACGTTTTTGTACTTTAGAGGTTTTGCCGCCGCCTTGTCCACCTCCTGGCTCCAGTTGGGGGTGCCCACGATAATCACGGACTTGGGGGCATTCTTTCGGATCAGAGGGATGATATCATCGGCATACTTTGTGATGTCTTCCCAGGAAGTGCCGCTGCTGGGCTCGTTGCAGATCTCATAGATGACGTTGGGCGTGTCTTTGTATTTTTTCGACGCCCATGCAAAAAACTCCTCTGCTTCCTTTTGATGGATCAGAGGATTGGGGTCCGCATTCATCACATGCCAGTCGATGATGACGTACATATTATTCTTTTGTGCCAGCTTCACGCCCTCTTCGATCCGGGCCTTTAACGCTTTTTTATTGGCCTCATCTCCGGTGCAGTAGCCGTTATACTCCGCCGTATACATGGCCAGGCGTACCACATTGGCTCCCCAGCCCTTCAACTGTTTGAAACATTTATCATTGATATACTGGGGATACCAGGAAATACCGTGGGTGCTGACACCCTTTAACTGTACGATATTTCCCTTTTTGTCCGTTAAGTGGGCGCCTGTCACCTTCAAAGCCGTCACTGTGCTCTTTGCATCTGTTATCATTCCCGCGGTCCCTCCAAGCACGGCGGAGAGCGCCAGGGTCGCCGCCAGTATCAGTAAGCCTACCGTCTTTTTCATATGATCTTCCGAACCTCCCGCGCATCCGCTGCTATTTTTTCTCACACTTTGCGATATAGTCTTCGTGCCGCTTCCATTCTGCCTTAAAGTCGGACTCTGCCTTCTTTTCTTCTTCCGCATCAAAGGCTACAAAATCACTGTCCACTGCCTTCAGCCGATAATATGCAGGATGCATGTTGATCATCAATAGTGCATATTGCTTTTTCAATTCCTTATCATTGGGGTCGTCCGGTTCTTTTGCACATCACTTGTAAGATCCTGCTCCGTGGAGAGATCCTCCTGAAAGAATAACTGCTGGGGTTTTTGTTTATTAGTCAGATCATCCATACATAACCTCCCGATCTTCAGTCGTCAAACGAAAAATCAGATACCTTTGCCACCAGGTTCCCTGAAGCTTTCCGTCATGGAGGCGGATTTTGTAGCTGAGGAAAAGGGCACAAAGGGGCTTTTTTCCTCCCATAGCTACCAGATCTTTGACGGTGAGGATGTAAAGATCGTTCCGTTAAATACCCTTACCCCTTCCCGGCAAAAGAGTCTGCTCGCCACACTGGATACAGCTGCGGGAAGTGAGGATCTGGAGGTTTTTTCTCCCGACCTGTCAGCCTTCGTATTGGGACAATATGATCAGCCTATGGGCTGCATGTTAGTGCGGGAATATGATTGTGATATCATCATAGACACCTTACAGGTCAATGAAGAAAACGATGCTTACGCGGCCGCCCTGCTCGGTCATCTGTATTTTTTCAGGAGGTAACCGTCCACGGAAATGGATGTGATTTCACCGGAAAGCCAGTCGTAAGCCATGGATGCGGAAGTTATCACAAAGCGATGGTCTCCGCGGTCATAGAGCAACGGCTTTTTCTCATACATTTCCTGCTCTCTCTCATAGGAGGGATCCTTTAGAAAGTCTACCAGTTCGGAAGCATCAAAGGTTAAGGATGCTTCCTCTTCCGCCACTGCATATGCACTTCCGATCCGCTTGATATTGATCTCCAGATGCTTTAGATCCATATCATCTTCGTAGGCATACCCCTCAAAGGTTTGGATGGAGGTATAGCCTTTTACATCCAGCTCTGCCGCATCACATTCGTAGCTGACATATCGGGAGGTATCATCATAATAACCTTCCTCTTCCCTTGCCTCACTTAAAATCTCTAACTTGGACAGACCGTATTCTTTTTCCAATTCATCCATCCCATCATCCGTCTGCTTTAAGTAATCATAAGCCGCCAAAAGACGCTTTTTTTCTTTTTCATTCAGACTGTCTATATCCCCGGCCATCAGCTTTTTTAAAGTATGATGCTGTGAAAACTTCGGCATATCCAATGCATTCGCCCCGGGCATAAAGGTCATGAGAAAAACGATGGCCGCCAGTACCGGAAGGATATGCTGCATCAGGTCTCGCTTTAACATATACCAGAGGATAAACACTGCCTCAAAGACCACATACACCATCCCCAGATATCTAGAGGGCGTCAGACCGTACTGTCCCACCCGGATGAAAACGCTGTAGGCCTGGAGGATGAGAAGGGGCACAAAGATCACCGGCAGGACTCTCGATACTTTTCCGATCCAACCCTCCTCCGATGCACTGTTTAAATACGCTAAAGGCATGGAGCACACAAACAGTGCCGTCAGGATGGAAAACACGCTGTTGGAAGGGATCTGGTGCAGTACGATGATCTTTATCATGTAGGCATAAATGATGACATAGGCCGCCAGGGACATGATAAATAGCACATAGCAAAACAGGATATGAATAAACTTCGGAATATCCTTTTGGCTTTTGGCAATGACAAGAACAGATCCTCCTACCCCATAGATCCCCGACACCAGTATCCAGATGGGGAAAAAGAAATCCTCGAACTCTCCGGACAGCAGTTCGATGTATATGAGGGTAAGGGCCAAAATCCCCAGCATCACAACGGTATAGGCCACCAGGATCAAAAACTCCCCGGAGATCACGCCCATCAGATACTCCGAAAAGGAAAATTCCGCCGCTGCTTTTTTGTAACAATAATAAAGGATCAAAAGGGCCAGGATGATGAAATATCCCATGGTAAACATATCCAGCCGATCATTTCCCACAGCCTCCGCCATACGGGCAAAGGCTTCTTTTTGCACCCAGGTTCCGACACACAGACCGGAGTAAAAAAAGGTGATGATGCTTTCGACCGCCGTCAGAGGGATGCCAAGCTTCTCTTTCCCCTCCGGCAGGATCACCTCAGTCAAGAATACCGCAAAGAGTAAAAACACCATCCACAGTCCCAAATGTCCCAAAATGATATCCAGCATGTTTAGGTGGGCATGGATCACACCGATGTTTAAGGGTTCATCAAAGAGCATGCGAAGGAAAAAGCATGCCGTCCCCGCCAGCAGCACCCAAAAGGTTGCGGGCAGCTCCTTCTTTAGTACACCTAAGTATGAAAATGCGTTTTTTATTTTATTAATCAAATTATTCATAAGCAACTCCTCTCGATTGCTATTATATCATATTGGGATGGGGCTTGATTCTCGCAGTCTCTTCTGATGATTCCTGTCCCATCTTCTGCATATATAAAAGGGCTAAGCCTTCGGCTTAACCCTTTTATATATGCAGAAGATGGGACTTGAACCCACACGATATTGCTACCACAGGCACCTGAAGCCTGCGCGTCTGCCAATTCCGCCACTTCTGCAACTTATACACGCCTGTGAAACACCTTCGCTTCGTTTGGCGCGACCTTTATTGTATATGTTTTGTTTCGATTCGTCAACAAAAGAATTCATCTTTTTTACTTTTCTTCTTCTGCCATGACAAAACCGTAGGTCCGGATGCGTGCAAACAACAGATCTGTTTTCTCCGGATCCTCAAGATTGTAGGGATCCGCTATCTTTATGCGGATGTACCCGGTTCGCAGTCTGTAGACATCCGCCATGTTCTGCAGATAAGGCACGAAACGTCGGTCATACAAAGTGGATGCAGTGACGAACACATCCATCACAAACTGCTGCCCATACTTCCGACGGAACTCCTCTGCGTCTTTGATCGCCCTTTCAATGATATTTGTTTCCAACAGATACAGATCTCCGCTTTCTTTGGCGATCTGCAAAAGAAGGGGCGGATCCACCGGACCGTAGCGCCTGTGTTCCCACTTAAGATGCGCTTCTGCCCCTACGTAGCTGCCGTCCTCCCCCCGCTGCATCCGATAATCTGCAGACAGGGGATTTTCCGAAGACTCCACGCCTTCTCCCGGAGAAGATGCGGCCAATGCCGCCTCCAGATCCAGCGCCAAAATCTTTGCCAGACGTCCCACATTTCCTTCGCATTCCGTAAGTATTGCCTTTTCTCCCGTTTCTTCTCC
>JAIKZU010000025.1 GCA_024681985.1 Lachnospiraceae bacterium
AAAATGAATTCTTGTTACGCAGATCTATTTTTTATATAATGTTGGGCGGACGAAAACCGTCGGAGGTTTGAAATACATGTTAAATTGGAAGAGTTTAAAGGAGAATCGAACAGGAAAGGCCATCCTTGCAAATATGGTGCTGGCGGCGGTCAGCCTGTTTGTAAACGGATTTGGTGTATATCTGACCATCCAGGCCAACATCGGCGCCGGCCCCTGGGATGTGCTGAATCTGGGACTGTCAAAAAGCCTGGGCATTCTCTACGGCACGGCCTCCATCGCGGTTTCCTATGGAATTTTGGGGATCGATATCATTTTAAAAGAACCCATCGGCATCGCCATGTTCATCGATGCCTTTGTGGTGGGAAAAGCAGTGGATCTGTTTAACAGATTGGATGTGGTGCATAAATGCAGTTCGATCAAAACCGGGATTCCGGTCATGCTCATCGGCCTCGTCATCATGGCTTACACCCAGTACACCTATATGAGCGCTTCTTTGGGATGCGGGCCGAGAGATACGCTTTTGGTAGCTCTGGCCAAAAGGGCCAAAAAAGTTCCCATCGGTGTGGTGAGCATCACGCTTCTGTCTCTGGCCACCTTCATCGGCTGGCTTCTGGGCGGACCTGTAGGGATCGGCACGCTGATCTGCGCTTTTGCCACCGGTCCCATCATGCAGATGGCTTTTATGTCGGTAAAATTCGATGCCACCCACGTGCATCACCAGCATCTGGGCGATTCGGTAAGGGTATTTAAAGAAAAAAAGGCGGCATAGTGAGCCCTGGGGACGGTGGCAAGGGCTCATTAATAGTCTTCCAAAAAATGATGGCGTACGCCATCTTTTTTGTATTCGATCACGGTATCCAGATGCACGTTTTCCATACTCCGGAAAATGTTGGACTCGACATAAGGGTTGGTCTTTTTCAATTCCGCGATGAGCTTCTTTGTCTCGATCCGCTTGGAAACCGACACGTCCTCCTCACCGTAGGTGGCGCAGGTCTCCGTAAAATGACAGGCGCATCGGAGAAACCTAAGCTCGTTATAATCCCTCCAGGCACAGATATCCGCTTCTCTCACCAGATATAAGGGGCGGATCAGTTCCATCCCCTCAAAGTTCGTACTGTGGAGCTTCGGCATCATGGTCTGGATCTGGGCGCCGTAGATCATGGCCATCAATGTGGTCTCGATGACATCGTCGTAGTGGTGCCCCAGAGCGATCTTGTTACACCCCAGTTCCTTCGCTTTGCTGTACAGATAACCACGTCGCATCCGGGCGCAGAGATAGCAGGGATTTTTGTCGATCGTATCCACCGCATCGAAGATCGTACTCTCAAACACAGTGATGGGGATGCCCAGATCCTTCGCATTGCTTTCAATAAGGTCTCTGTTTTTCTTGTTGTAGCCCGGATCCATCACCAGAAAAGTCAGGTCAAACTCCACCTTCTTGTGACGCTTAATCTCCTGGAACAGTTTTGCCATGAGCATGGAGTCCTTCCCACCGGAAATGCAGACAGCGATGTGGTCACCGTCCTCAATGAGCCGGTAGGTCTTGCACGCTTTTGCGAAGGGAGAAAAGATCTGCTTGTGGTATTTTTTCCGGATGCTTTCCTCTGCCCATTCTTGTTTTTTTATCTGATCATTTGTATCTTTCATTTATTGCTTTTCCTGCGCTTTTTGCGCTTTTTCCGCTTCCGCCGCCGTCCGGGTGAGATAGTAGATCACCTCTGCCGGATAGGCACCCACTGCCGTCTCCCCGGTCACCATCAAGGACGATGCGCCGTCCAGGACCGCATTGTAGATGTCACTTACCTCCGCCCTGGTGGGAACGGGTCGGCTCTCCATGGAGCTGAGCATCTGCGTGACTACCATAAAGGGCTTTTTTTCTTTTCTGCAATCCGCTGCGATCTGCTTTTGCATAGTGGGGACTTCCCACAAGGGCAGGTTATTTCCCAGATCTCCCCTGGCCACGATGACCTCGTCCGCTAAAGCTATGATCTCTGCCCGATGGTCATAGCCCATCCGGTTTTCGATCTTAGCAAAAACCTTAAGATCCGCTCCGCCAGCTTTTTGCAGATAGTCTTTTACTACCTCTATATCCTTTGCGCCGCGGACAAAGGGCTGCATCAGACCGGTCACACCGAACTGCTTTGCCATGCGGATGTTTTCCCGGTCCGCCTTGGTAAGCACCGGGAGAAAGGTCTCCCTGCCTTCGATGGCAATACTTTTTCCGCCGGAGATCTCCCCGTCACATTTCGCCGAAAGCCTCGTCATGTTTCCGGCTTCTAAAACCACAGCGTGGAGCATCCCGTCATTTAAGGACACCCGGTCGCCTTTTTTCAGTTCCTTAAAGATCTCTTCCGACAAAGGGACACTAAATTCTTCGCCTGCTTTGATGAAATGCGGATCCATGGCGCCGATGCGCATCTCCGGCCCCTGCAGATCCATCAGGATCTCCGGGGTTTTTCCGACGTGGGAAAAGGCTTCCCGTATGACGGAAAAGTCTGCTTCCATGTCCTTAAGCTGTATATGCGACAGATTGATGCGGATGCCCGTCATGCCGTTTTGCACCATCCTGCCTAAGGTTTCTTCATCCCTGCAGGAGGGGCCGTAGGTTCCGTAAAATCGAATCATGGGATTTACACCTTTCCGTCGGACAAGAGATTTCCTTTACGGATATGCTTTTGCAGCAGTTTATCCGTAACTTCGTTATATAAGTATTCCGACCCCAGTCCGGTCTTGCTCTGGCGGCCGTAGACCTGCTGCGCCGTCACTTGGTGCTCCCGCCAGTCTGCTCCGTCATTGCTGTCATTTAAGATGAGGGGTTGGAGATTATCCATGGTGTGAGCAAATTTTGCCTCCGGTGTTTCATAGGCCTCAAACTCGTCAAAGAGAGCGATCAGTTCTTCTTTCTGGTCATCGGGGAGCAGGGAAAAGATCCGCTCTTTTGCCTTGTCCTCCCGCTCCTTTTGGGTCTTTAATCCTTCAGCATCATAGGCATAGGTGTCGCCGGCGTCGATCTCCACCACATCATGGAGCAGGCACATGAGCATGACCTTTGCCACGTCCACCGGCTCATTGGCATACTCTTTTAGGATATAAGCCATGAGGGCCATGTGCCAGGCGTGCTCCGCGTCATTTTCATTCCGCCCGTGTCCGGTCAGATGGGTCTGCCGAAATATGTTCTTTTCCTTGTCGATCTCCAGGGCAAAGTCCAGTTGCTTTTTTAATCGCTCGTTCATGAAACACTCCTTCGTGCGTAAGAGATCAAAATAATCCGAACAACTTCTTTTGGTACGGTTCCGAGGTGACGGACAGCACGGTATAGCCTGTCTGATCGATGGCTTCCTTCAGCTTTGCTTCCTCCGGTTCTGTTTCCGTCACGAAACTGCTCTCTCCCCGAGTCCGGGAACTTTTCACTTTTTTCGCCTCGGGCACTGCTTTTCGGATGGCATCATTCACATGGGCCTCGCACATCTCACACATCATGCCGTCGATCTTTAAAGTCGTCTTTATCATCTCTCCTCCTTTTGAGCCCCGGGGACGGTGGCAAGGGCTCATTTTTTGATCCTTGGGGACGGTGGCAGGGGCTCATTTTTTTATTATTAAAATCGCAAAATACTAAGGTTCAACCGAAATATATCATATCACATTTTGAGCCCTGGGGACGGTGGCAAGGGTTCATTTTTCTTTTCCATATTGCTTTTCTGATTCGGCAAATGTATAATTCCTTTACTTTTGTACCGATGAGCAGGCTCTGGTTATTTTCAGAAACACGACGAATCTATCTTCCACCTCAGAGGCCGGGAAAGTTACCAAGGCCAAACGAAATGAATATGTGCGATCTCTTAGAGAAAAGGGGCTAACGGTAAAACAGATCGCACGGCTGATGGATATTTCCGAGGCAACGATCAAGCGAATTTGCAAAATGAGCCCTTGCCACCGTCCCCGGGGCTCAAAAGTGAGGCATCAAATGAAGAGTAGGATAAAAACGATCGCAGCATTTATGATATTGGGGCTTGTTGTTATTGCAAGCTTTGCCTTGTCCGCTTTTGACCGTAATCAGGACGTGTATCCGACAGAAAACACGAAGATCCGGCTCTACGGAGAGGCGCATGGTGCCAAGGAGTACTATGATATCGAAGTTGCGTTATGGAAGAGCTATTATGACAAAGGAGACAGGGCGCTGTTCGTGGAGCTTCCCTATTACACAGCCGAATACCTGAATCTGTGGATGCGAGAGGATTCGGATGAGATCATCGATCAGATCTTTGCGGATATCCAAGGAACCCAAAGCGGCAATGCATACTACTATGAATTCTGGCACGAGATCAAAGAATCCTGCCCGGAAACCGTTTTCTACGGGACGGATGTAGGGCATCAGTATGATGTGACGGGGAAAAGATATCTGGAATACCTGGCAGACAAGGGTTTGGAAAAATCTGAAAACTATCGTCTCGCCGAGGAATGCATCAAGCAGGGCATGGAGTATTATGAGGAAGATACGACGCATAACGGGATATCCTCCATCCGTGAATCCTATATGGTATCTAACTTCATCGACGCATATTCCCGATGCGGCAGCGAAACCGTCATGGGGATCTATGGGTCCTACCACGTTGATCTGAACGATCCGGAAGTGATGGCCGGACGGCTCTTGGTCCATTACGGAGATATCATAAGTAGCGTTCGAACGAGCACCATTGCCTTCGGCGAAAATAAGCCCTACAGATTCGGCTTTTGCGTAACCGGCTTTTTGTTCCTGCTCATGCTCTTCATCCCCAATATTTATTGGGGAATGAAAGCAAAACCGGACGGGTACGATGAAGAAGCCCAAAAAGAAAACAAGATCCTGCTCTTATTTGAACGGACGGGAGAAGTTCTGGTAACCTGCTCGCTTTTGATCTTTCCGGCCGTTAATCCGTATCTGAAGATCCTTCCCGAAGGCATTTTCTTTGACTGGCGGATTATTATGTGTGTGGCTGCTTTGGTTCTTATGATCTTATACGAGTGCTATTGGATCCGCTATTTTAAAAGCCAAAGAACTCTTCGCGATCAATACAGTTCCTTTGCCGGGTTCCCATTGGCAGGCGCCACCCTGCCGGTTCTTGCAGTACTTCTTCTGGGACTGTATTCCTTGAACCTGATCATTATTTGCTCCTCCGTCATTCTCGGCATCGGCCATATCGGGATCCACCTGATGCACAGCAAATGAGCCCTGGGGACGGTGGTAGGAGCTCATTTTCTAAGATCGCTTACCGATCACTTTTTTGATCTGCTCCGCTGTAGCGATGGGGTACACATCCCTGATATGCTCGGCGATCCTTTCGGCAGATACCACCGGGTCCTCGCCATAAGCCGATGTGACATGCTCATATCCCCACATGCCTTCCGGGGTTTTATAGACCGCCACCGGCCATCCGTAGGGCTCACCCTTTTTATTGATGCGCTGCCGAAAATCGCTCATACACAGATACATCTGCATTTGAAGTGCAGCGATGGTTCCGTCAAAACCCTTTTCCCGATCTTTACCAAAACCCGCTTTTTTCTTTAACTCATTGGAAAAATATTCCTGTTCCGCCCTTTCATCGGCATACAGGTCCATGATCTTTTTTTGTCTCGCTGATGCCTTTCCATCCTCCCAGAGCGCGTCGAAGTCGTAGCCGTCCCTGCGGTGATTCACAAAATAGGGCAACCACTCCCGGGAAATAAACCCAGCCTTTTTTTCAAAAAATTTTCCGTAGGCCAGTTCACCCCGCCGCGCGATGATCTCCCGCCATTCCCAGGGATCCCTGTTTGGATCTCCTGACCACCAGTATTCCGGCGCGGTCCTTTCCTCCAGGGAAAAGCCCGGGATCTCATTTCGAAACAGAGGAAGAAACCCTACTCCTTCGATATATTCCATTGCCTCATCCACGGTATGAATGCACTCCGGGTCATCCCAATCAACGCCGTACATGATCCATGTTCCGTTTTCATTCCCCATAAAACCACCCCATGCGGATCTACTTATACTCTCTCAAAACATCCAATCCCAAAAGCAACGCTTTTTCATGGGATTCCACACCAAACTCCCTGGCATCATATTCAGAAACATTGGCAAGGGAATCTGCCGTAAAAAGAAACTGCCCGAATTTTGCCTCCCGCTTTCTGCAGCAGGCGGCAAGTGCGGCGCATTCCATTTCCACTACAGAGCAGCCCTCTTCCAGGCGGTAATTTACCATATCTTCAGTTTCTCGGAAAAAGCCATCCGTGGACCAGGTCGTACAGGTAACAAAAGGAAGGCCGTGCTTTTTAAAGGTTTTTTCTATCACTGCTACAGGTTCCTCATCCAAGTCGATATATCTGGCGGCCGGCAGGTAATGATAGGACGCGCCTTCTGCCCGAAGCGCCCTGGTGGGAACAATAAATGCATTTTCGGGATGGTCTGCCAACACGCCGCAGGAACCGACTGCGATGACTTTTTTGCATCCGCAGCTTACCAACGTATCCAGGATCTGACTTGCTGCAGCCGCGCCGATGAGGGACTGCACAAGACAGATATCCTCATTTTCTTCGTGAAGGATATAAACTTTTGTGTCATGAGAAACCGTGATCAAAGTCTCCGCCACTGTAGCCCCGTGCGCCTTTGCGTATGCATGGACCACATCCCCAAGAAAAGCAAACAGACATTTCTCCGGCAGTCTTCCCGCCGTCCAGTCATGATCCGGCGCGATCACCTCCGGGGAAGCATCATCATATTCCAAAATCGGTATCTCGTTTTTTATGATCATATCTCTCCTCCGAAATGAGCCCCGGGGACGGTGGCAGGGGCTCATTCTCGGCACCGTTCCTGGGATCATTTTTTACATGTTTGTGCGATGGACAGTCCTATGTCTTTGTTATAAGGGATCAAAGTGGCCTGCAGGGCATGATAGAGATCCGACTTGCCCGGCCAGACCGTGCCGATCACCTGATTGTTTTGATCCAGTTGATGGAACCAGGATCCATTTTGATGGTCAAGCACCATCTCGTCCAGATACTCCATAAACATAGCATAGTCTCGCGCATATTTTTCTGCTGCCGTCACTCGATAAAGAACTGCTGAAGTATTGATGGCCTCCGCCAAAGTCCAATGCATCCGGTCATGAACAACAGGTTTTCCTTTCCAGTCGGTGGTATAGCAGATCCCCGGTGCTCCATCAGCCGCCCAGCCGTCTTCTACGGCGCGATCATACAACTTACGCGCATAGCCGACATATGCTTCGATCTGTTTCATATCACTTGAAAAAGCAGACAGGGCATACTGGGTGATGAGTCTCGCCCACTCGATCCCATGTCCCGGCGTAGCACCGAAGGGCTTGAACGGATCATCGGGTCTGTCCCGGTTCAACATGAGATCCGCCTTCCATTCCTTTGAAAAATGTTCCGGTATCCGCCAGCGGTTTTTCTCTGCCCATCCTATAACATGGTCGATGATCCGACCTGCTCTCGCTCTGTATTTTTCTTCATGCAAGGTATCAAATGCCGCCAAAAATGCTTCCACCGTATGCATGTTGGCATTGACGCCTCTGTAATCGGACAGCTCGTTAAATCCGGTATCCCAGGTATCTACCGCCAGACCTTTTTCTTCCTCCCAGAAAAAACGGTCGTATGTATCCAGGGCTTCCTTTAAAAGCTCATCCGCTCCCTCCGCGTGGATAAGACTTGCGGAACAGGCAGCAAGGATCACAAAGGCGTGGGCATAGCACTGTTTTCCGGGGATAATGCTCCCATCGGCATTGATCCCGGCGTACCATCCACCATTTTTGTCATCGTGGAGTTCGCCGCGCAATCCCTTTAATGCGGAATCCACAAGCTGCCGGCTGCCCTTGTGCCCGAGCATCTCTCCTATACTGTATACATGTGCCATGCGGCAGGTGATCCAAGTCTCCCGGGGTCTGTCCCTCCAGGGAGTCCCATCATCGCCGAGATAATACGCCCCTCCCTCCGGTGATGCAAAACCGTGCCCGAAGGAAAGCAGGTCCTCTCGAAGAAATTCCGCGAACCTGCGATTTTCAGTCGTATCAAGTTCATATTTCTTTTTATCATTCTCCATGTAGCAAACCCCCGGATCCATTTTTTATCTGTTATTCCGCAAAAGATACAACGTACTCTACATTGTCGATTATATAATAGCTTAAAAGATGCCGCAAAGTAAAAAAATGAGCCCTAGTAAGGTGCGCTTCTTTTTTTGTGGGAAAAAGTAAACCACACGTTTCTATATTCGGAAAACATCCTGTGGTACAATGAAACAAGCAAATCACTGGGGGAAAATCCATATGAAACCATATCAGAACAAGAAACCCGTCGTGCTGGCACTCCTACTACTAATCGCAACACTATGCAGTGCCTGTGGGCCGGCGGATGGTCCGGTGCCATCCAAGCGCAAGGTGATGGCCCATGTACGGGAATTATGCGATGAAAAAGTAGAACTCATCAGCGAGGAAGAAGTCTGTGAGTCACCCAGGGAAGTGGTCTATACCTTCCAGTCCAAGCAGCGGGAGTTAACATTTACCGTCAGAAGCTATCGGGCACCTGTTGGAATTCCAACTTCGGAAGCCATCATCGGATATCAGAAGAAGATTGGGGATGACTATGTCAAACAGGTCTTTGCCTATTACCACGATGCGATTGCACCCCTGTTTGATAAGTACACATACGAGGGCTCGGGATATCTCATCGAGGATACCGACATGATCGAAGCAATCGCCCAGGATATCTGTGAGGCCAATGCCATCTATCGGGAAGAACTAAATTATAACCGGCAGGAGTTTCTGGATGCACATCCCTTCTACCGGATGAACTTGTGTGTACGTGATACCGACGATGGAACCATCTGGATTGGCAGAAAAAGCATCACCGGCAACGAGGATACCGTGGAAGAAATTACCCGGGATCTGCGGGAGCAGGTGGCCCAGAAAATCGTAGATGGCAAGGTGTCCGCCGAGACATATTCGGGCTTAGATTCCGAGATTGCCACCCGACACGTATCGAAGCTTACGCATATCTATCTCAATGGCAACGAGCTTAGCTACAAGGATTACGAGAATCCGAATTTGACGACACATTGGGATAATGAGGAATACCGCTATGCCTCATATGATTATGAAGCCGAGAGTTATGTGATTCCGGTGGACTGTGGCGTGCCCTATCGCACAGCGGTGAATCCGGCACTCATCGTACCGGAATATGTGACCAACCTGGGTGGACAATATGAAATCGTAGATCCGGGGAAAAAGGCGAAAACCATGGACTTAGAATCCAGATGGACCATCGGGGACCATACCTGGGTGATGAAGGGACGCTATCAGGAATCCGAGGATCCTCTGGCCAATCGGATTCATCGGGTGAAGGTGTATCGGGATGGCAAACCGTTGGATATCCAACCCCATAACGTAGCAAGCAATACGTCGATGATTGCCTTGACACTCGAGGATTTCGGCAAGTTGTTCGACGTAAGTTATGAAGTAGATGAGACCACCGGCAGCATCTATTTCCATTTCAAAATGGAATAATTGTCTAAAAATAGACGGGAAAATAACGAAAATTACTGCATACAACATTTTTAGTGTTATAATGTTAGATAACAAAGGGCGGAAAACAACGAACATCATTGCAATCTAGTGGTAGAGGAATGCATGAGGTTTAACAGAGTCACAACATTCAAGCGAGTACATTTTGATTTCGTATCAGACAGAGGAGGATCATTATGAATGGAAAAAAGAATGTGAGACAGGTTAAGCTTGCTACGAGAATATCGGCAGTAGTCATCGCCGTTCTGGTAGTATGTATGACAATTCTTGTATTGATGGTAACCATCACGGCGCGAAATTCAATGCAAGATACGTCGGAAGCCCGATTGGTCGAGGCAGCCGAGGCACGTGCCGCAATTGTAAAAAATTACTTTGCGGACATCGAAACCTTTTTGGCTGCGTA
>JAIKZU010000032.1 GCA_024681985.1 Lachnospiraceae bacterium
GATGAAGCGAGTGATCTTTTTCTCGTAGGAGAGGCCGTAGGCCAATACCGCATGATTGATGCGGTTTTCTTTTTTGTCCCACATATTTCCAAATAGGATCACCGGCGTTCCCGCCTTTACACGGCGACGGGCTCCAAATCCAAAGAGACGATAACATGCTTTGGCTTTGATCCCGTTTTTTTCAAAATACAGATTCAATACCTTCGCAATGGATCCGCCCCAGGTAAGATTCTTCTCTCCCAACTGGAGCAAGGCATCCTGGAGGGTGTATCCTGTCGTAAAAAGTGCTCCCCTTCTGTTTAAAAACTCCCCCGGAACAAATCCCCCGAATTTTCTGTGATAGTACAACAGTAAAAAACAACTGGCGGTATACCCACAGGTATCATGCCGGTTTGGCGGATAAGGGGTGTAGAGGATCACAGAGGAGTTCGGCACCATCTTTTTTTTGATCAATCGTTTATTTCTTTGCGTTTTCATATTGAATCTGATAGAATACCCTCGTTATTTGTAATATATCCCACATCGGGAATAGAAACAAGGAGGAACAAATTATGAAATTCAACGCAAAAACCATTGCAGGACTGGGGCTTTTAACAGCCATCGTGGTCGTATTGCAGGCATTATCTTTAAACATCCGTTTCGGCATGTTTTCGATAACCCTGACTTTAGTACCCATCATCGTAGGTTCTGCGCTCTACGGAAAAGAAGCCGGCGCCTGGCTGGGCTTTGTCTTCAGTTTCGTTGTGCTTTTGACCGACACAGCCGTATTCATGGCCATCAGCATCCCCGGCACACTTCTGACCGTACTCTTAAAAGGAACCTTAGCGGGATTCTTTGCAGGCCTTGTCTACACGCTGCTCCGTAAGAACAATCATCTTCTGGCAGTGATCGTAGCCGGTATCGTAGCACCCGTTGTAAACACCGGTATCTTTGTCATCGGTTGTTTCCTTTTCTTCTATGACACAATACTTACCTGGGCACAGGAAGCCGGATACGAAAGCGGCGCCGCATACATCTTTACCTTCCTGGTAGGTCTGAACTTCGTGGTAGAGCTTCTCATTAACCTGGCCTTAAGTACCGTGATCGTACAGATCATCAACATCGGTATTCGTCAGCAGGAACATGCCTAAAAAACATAATTGTTTATTTTAGGGGAAAGTGCTATCATATAGGTGTTGTTACAAATCAATTGTTATGGGATTTTCCCATAACCGTGTTATGACACAACACGAACTATCATAATAAGGAGATAGAAAGTATGAACAAGACAGAATTAGTTGAAGCTATCGCAAAGAAGGCCGGACTTTCCAAGAAAGACTCCGCTGCAGCAGTTGACGCATTTGTAGAGACCGTTACCACTGCTCTTAAGAAGAAAGACAAGGTTGCACTTGTTGGATTCGGAACCTTCCAGACATCCAAGAGAGCTGCTCGTACAGGCCGCAATCCTCAGACCGGTGCTGAGATCAAGATCAAGGCTTCTACTGTACCTCAGTTCAAGGCTGGTAAAGCTTTAAAGGATGCCGTTAACAAGAAATAATTTGTCTTGTGAGACCATCACTTAACTAATAAAAGCCGACCTTTTGGAAAGGTCGGCTTTTTATTGTTCTTTATTATCTATCAGTATCCGCGGCTTTCAAAGAACGCATCCAGCTTATCCCGAAGATCATCCCGTAAAATGGATTTTAAGATATAGTCCTCCGGCTTTAAGTCCAGTACCCGCATCACGTGTTCCTTGGAACTTTTTTCCGTTAAGAACATCACCGGGATATCCTTTAGTTCCTCGTCGTTTCTAAGCATCTCCAAAACCTTGGCTCCGGAAGTCACCGGCATCTCATAATCCAAAAGGATGAGATCCGTCTCATTGGTAGTCAGCCACTTTAATGCCTGGGTACCGCTTTCCACCACGTTGATATAGTACTTGTCCTTTAACCAGCTGTGGACCATAAGGGCATATACGGAGTCATCATCTACGATAAGGATCCGGTTCTTTCGATTATCCTCCATACGGCTGACTGCCGTCATCTGGGACATCTGTACTTTATAAAGGAATTCCGTCATATCCAATGGGCGCAGGAAGGATCCCATCAAAAGATATTTGGAGAGTATCTCCTCTCCCACTGCCAATTCTTCTTTTTTTCCAATCAGGATAACATTGCGGTCGATCTTCATACAAAGCCCCCGAAGGTACATGAGTACCTCCTCCATGTCGTCCCGTTCTTTTTCCATGTTATAGATGAAGATGTCTGCCCAATCTTCTTTCGGTCGGATGGCATCGATATTTGCCGCCACAAATTCAATGGACGCATGCACCTCTTCTTTGATCCGCTCCATCATCCCATGGAATGTAAAAGAATTGGAGGTGCTGATCACCAAAACGTTAACCATTTTAAACACTCACCTTTTTTGCACCTACGCTTCTGCTTTCAGCTTGCGATAGTAAGCCAACAGTTCCTCTGTGTCCGCAAGTATCTTCTCCTCGTTGTTCTCATCGGCTGCCTTTTCCAATTCTCTGGCCATCTCCGACAGCTCCTTACAACCCACCAGACGTGCGGACGTTTTTAGCGCATGTACTTTGATCCCGTAGTTCTCCCAATCTCTTTCCTCAAAGAAATGTTCGATCTCATCCGCTTTTTCGTCCAAAGTATCAAAAAACTTGGAACGAACCAGCTCATAGGTGGCATCATCACCACAATTAATCTTTCCATATTCCACATCGATCAGCTTTCCCTTTTCGTCCATGACGATCTTTTCCGGAGGCAGATGGTTTGCCAGCTGCTTAAATAACTGATCCATGGTAAAAGGCTTCGTCAGATAATCATCAAACCCGGCACTTAAATAGCGCTCCCTGGCTCCCACGATGGCATCCGCCGTAAGGGCGATGCAGGGAACCTTTGCATTGGGATTATCCTCTAACGCACGCAGGCGCTTTAGTACTTCCATACCGTTCATCCCGGGCATCCGCTGATCTATGAAGACCATATCATACTTCACTTCTTCCAACATTGCAAGTCCTGCCTCGCCGGAATTTGCGGAATCCACGTGAATCCGGGTCTTTTCCAAAAGTCCCTGGGCCACTACCAGGTTCATCTCATTGTCGTCGATCAAAAGAACCCAGGCATTGGGGGCCGTCAGCTGTCTGGTCTCATTTTCCGCCTCACTGTCGCTGTATACATAGGTCCAGGAATCCCGCACCTCGTCCTCGGACAGGGCTTTTTGCTTCACTATGAACGAAAACTTGGAACCCTTTCCGATCTCGCTGTCCACCACCAGCTTTGACTGCATCAGATCCAACACCTTTCCCACGATGGGAAGGCCTAAGCCGGTCCCCTGGACCTGGCGATATTTTTTCTCATCCAGACGTTCAAAGGGGATCATGAGTTTTGCGATGTCTTCCTTTGAGATTCCCACTCCGGTATCTGCGATCTCTACCCGGATCCGATGGATATCTCCCTCCTGTTCCAGATCTTTAACGGAAAAAGTCACGCTACCTTCATCCGTATATTTGATGGAGTTGGTCAAAAGATTTAAGGAACACTGCTGCAGCCTGGCCACATCCCCATACATCCTACGGGGCAGGGTGGGATCGATGTCAAATATGAGTTTCAGCTTCTTTTGATCTGCCTGGGTCTCCACGATGGAATGGATCTCTGATAGGGCTTCGGCGAAGTCATAGGGCACTTCCACGATCTCTAATTTGCCTGCTTCAATCTTTGAAAAGTCCAAGAGGTCATTGATCTCCGAAAGCAGGGTCTTTCCCGCTCGTTTTATACTTGTTGTATAATCCTTCAACTTTGGTTCGTCATAGTCTCTGTAGATGATCTCATTGATCCCGAGGATGGCATTGATAGGGGTCCGGATCTCGTGGGACACTCTGGATAAAAATTCACTCTTTGCCTGGTTGGCCCGGGCCGCTTCATCCGTCACTTCCCGAAGTTCATTCTCCTGCAGTCCCTGGGCGATGCGTCCCT
This sequence comes from Lachnospiraceae bacterium, assembly GCA_024681985.1. GTDB lineage: Bacteria > Bacillota > Clostridia > Lachnospirales > Lachnospiraceae > JAILEN01. The sequence continues at coordinate 3,969 of JAIKZU010000032.1, forward strand.
CTAAAATGATGTAGGCGCCGATCATCGATATGATGATGGCAGCCACCGCCGCAAAGGCATCCTTTCGAAACAGGACCTCGGGCTTAAAGTTATAACTTAACAGCAGATGAATGGTACAAAGCAGTCCCTCCAATGCCAGATAGATCCGCATCCGGGCAATGAGCAGGGAGGGCAACAGCACGATAAGTCCCGGGAACCAGGCTGCCGTCGCTTCAAAATCATGGAGATCGTCGATCAGGATCAGCTCCCCGAATAAGGCAAAATAGAAAAGTGCCGCCAAAAGCCCCTTTGCCAGAGGCGACAGTTCCTTTTTCCGGGCGAAAAAGAACACCAGATACGCCACAAACAGGATGGGAAACATGAGGTAATACACCGTGTTGATCTTTAAGTAATTCAAGATCGTCACCGCTATACCAAGCAAAATGATATAGAGGAAAAGGATCACGGTAAGAACCTGCCGGGCCATACGATAATTCTGGTCTACAACCCTTTCCCTGCATGTTTCAAAGTATTCACTTTCCAGTTTTCTCCTCTCCTTAAACATACGAAGGTTAATCTTCATCCGTAAGGAGATGGTGGTAAAGATGTTTTGTTTCATAGGCGTTATATTTCCTCTGTTAAACTATCTGTATCTAAAGGATATTTTACCACAAAAATACCCTATCGGGTGCAATCTTACCAGCCCCAATAGCGCCAGCAGGAAGATCGCCAGTACCGAAAGGGCGATGCCTGCCGTAAGTCCCGGAGGCCAAAACTTCAGCTCGTAGGTGTGTTCTCCCGGCGTAAGGGATGCCGACATAAAGATCTCTCCCGTCAGTTCCAAAGGTGCCTTTTGGCCGTCGATCCACAGTGTCCAACCGGCGTTGTAGGGGATGGTGAAAAAGAGTCGCTGTCCTTCCTCTGCCGTTACCGTCCCCCGCAGATGCGCATCCGTTACCCGCTCCAGCGAAATATCCCGGCTTTGCAGGATACCTGCGTAGATGTTTAGCACATCCCGATCCTCGTAGCCGATGCGTATATCGGGGATGAGATCCAGTAAGGTCTGCTCTGTTACGGTGTCGCTATAGCCGATGAGCCCGTAAACCCGGTCTCCTTTTTCGTAGGTGCCGAGATATTTTAAGACGTCCTCGCCGGTGCCGAAGTTCTCCGCAAAGGAATTTAAGTTATGAAGATAGATGGGACCGGAACGTTTTGCCGTAAATTCGTAGGAGATATAATTCCCGGGATCGTTTTCTCCGGCGGCATCCGCCATATTGACCGTCACACTCTCGAAGGAGTTATGGGTCTTAAAAGTCACATCCTCTTCTTCCGTAAAGATGGGGACTTCCTCGCCGGTGAGACCCTGCCACATCCGGTTCTGTACCACAAACACATCATGGGTATCGGAGATGTTCTGTCGTTT
>JAIKZU010000044.1 GCA_024681985.1 Lachnospiraceae bacterium
CTATAATAGATATAAAGAGGTCATTATATGTTTAAAAGAAAAGTATTTGAAGAACTTACGGATTGGAAAAACAACTACGCGCCAAAATATGCTGCGTTGCTCGAGGGCGCAAGGCGAGTGGGGAAATCCACAGTGGCGGAAGAATTTGCCAAGGCAAACTACAAATCCTACATAAAGGTTGACTTTGCTAACATTACGCATGAACTTCTGGATGTATTCAAAGATGTATCTAATCATAAAATGTTTTTCTTAAGATTACAGACAGTGACGGGGGTTACGCTATATCCAAGGGAGTCTGTGATCATTTTTGATGAGATTCAGCGTCAACCGCTGGTAAGACAGGCAATTAAATACCTAGTTGCTGATGGAACATATGACTATATTGAAACAGGGTCACTAATCAGTATAAAGAAAAATGTTAAAGATATTGTTATTCCTTCCGAAGAACATAAGATTCCTGTATATCCCATGGATTATGAAGAATTTATGTGGGCAATCGAAAATGATACATACCCAATGCTTCGTGAACTTTATGAGATGGGTTCAGAAGTTGGTAATGGAACAAACAGAAAACTTATGAGGGATTTTAGAATATATATGGCTGTGGGTGGAATGCCTCAGGCTGTAGAAGCTTTTGTAGAGGGAAAGAACTTTTCTGAAATAGATAGAGTAAAGAGAGAGATAATAAATCTATATATTGATGATTTTAAAAAGATAGACAGCTCTGGGCTTATTGGAAAGATGTATGAGTCAATTCCTAGTCAGCTGGCCACAAACAAGAAGAGATACATGATTTCAAGAGCGACTGGAAAGAGGAAGACAAAAAAGGATGTAGAAAGAATGGCTGATCTGCTTGATTCAAAGACGGTTATTGCATGCTACAACACTTATAATCCCAGTATAACATTGGCTCAGACGAAAGATGATGATACTTTTAAGCTATATCTGTCAGATATTGGGTTATTCACAACAATGATCTTTAAAGCATCGCCGAAGACTGATGAAAGCATATATAGTAAGCTACTGGGGGATAAGCTGTCAGCTGATCTGGGGTATCTTTATGAAAATGCTGTAGCACAAATGATTACCGCTACAGGCAGGTCTGCATATTATCACACATGGGAAAAAGAAAACAACACACATTATTATGAAGTTGATTTCCTGCTTCAGGACAAGGCTAAGCTCCTTCCGTTGGAAGTGAAATCATCGGCTACAAAAAAACATGAGTCTATAGATGCATTCTGTAAGAAATATTCACAATATGTTTCGCGGGCAATACTTCTATCTCAAAAGGATGTCAGAAAGGACAATAATCTGAATTTAAAGCCGATATATATGCTTCCATTCATTATGGAAGAATTATAACATATATAGTTGTACATAATAAAATTAAAAGGAAAACCGGACTGCTTTTTTTCAATTCTTCCTTGTATTTGTCGTAATCCATCTTATAGAATTCTGCCAGTTCAACCAGTTGGCTTGGTTCAAGGGCTGTGGATTCTATTTCTGCATTTGATCCCGTAGACGGATTAACACCGTATTTATGTGAATAATAAACGCCAACGAACAACGGTATGTGTGTAAGTACAGTATGGTACTTATTCATCAGCGGATTTTTTTTCATAAAATCATTTGCAAAAGGAAGGTTTTTGTATGTCCCCTCACAAGAAAGAGTCTTTTGCGCTAATGTAATATACTTGTCAGTATCCTTGATCATGTTTTCAAACAAAGGGACCTCCGGTACAGGCTCTCCTCTTTTTAGGTTTTTCAGGGGTTTTACCGCCTCAAGGACCTCCTCGGGTGAAGGCAGGTGGAAATTATCCTCGCAATATGTTTTTTTGAATCTTTCAAAGGACTCTATCAGCAGCTTCTTTCTTTCAAATTTCTTTTCCGGATCCTTGCAGGCGTCAAGCCACTTTTTATTCCATTGTTGCTTCCTGAGTTCCTCTTTATTAATAGGATTACCCTGCTTGTCGCGCCTTATGATATATGCAGGCGCAATAAGCTCATCCCTTCGATCCGTAATGGACTTGCCAAATACATTCGTCTCATCACAGATCTTTTGGGCCTCTACATACTTAAGCTTTTCTTTGCGCTTTCTATCTCTTTACTAAGAGACTCGAACACCTTGTCAAAGTACTCTGATTTTCCTTCTTTAAGATGCTCTGCCTGCTCAAAGAGTGTGGAATAGCAGGAAAGCTTTGCCTTTGCAATGCGGTATTCCTCGTCCTTTTTACTTGTCGCCTTAACCTTGGCGGCACTTATCATCCCTTTCAGACGGGCCTGCATGATCTCTTTTCTGCATTCATAAGCATCCTCGGGAGGAAGCTTATCGCCACCGGCATCGATAAACTCTTCTTCGAGTTTTTTCGCTCTCCCTTTGTACCAGTGCCAAAGCATAAATCTCGCCCTTCTTTTTCGCCACCAGGCACAGGTCATTTTCACATGTTGAAACAAATTTTTCTACGTCTGACACAGTAAAGAATTCAGAAGCCTCCGATAAAAGGTTTCCTCTTACAGCTGCGTCCTCTTTCATAAAAGAACCTGTCTCATAATCCAGGATCATGCCCGAGCCTAAGACTTTATCTAAACCTTTGGATCCGGAGAAATCTGTGGCAGATATCACATATCTGTCATGTGAGTATGTTATGTCGATGGGATTATCCTCATCATCTATGGCAAGTACAAAGGGGAAAAGTCCCCTGCCCACTCCTTTTAGTCTTTCGGATGGCGCGACATACAGCCAGTCTATGCTGTACTCCTCTCCGATAAAAGAAAGAGATACTGCTCCCACTGTCACGTCGTCTGATACGGCACCTATGGAAATACCCAGCCCATCTATCATACTCTCAGGCAATACATGCGAGAATAACGCTTTATTTGATCCATCTATTTTTACAAAATACATCTTCCGTTTGTTTAATATCATCTTAAATTCTGCTATTCTTATCACACTTTTCGGTAAGCAAATCCTCTATATCGAAAAATATAATACGTTTTACTTCAAAAACAATGCTATAATTTTTGATATCTGCACTTTTGTTTTTCAAAACCGAAAAATATAGCGCCCGTTAGAAAGGAACTGCCCGATTTTTGCTGCAATAATCATATTGACCCCTGTTGCGCAAACACGATAAAATCAGGAACCAAGACGTCTACAGACTCAATGATAGAAAAGGTTTAGCCATATGAGTTCAATTGAGATCCAAAAGATAAGCATCACAAAACTGGATATGGATGCGGTGGTCAATGCAGCCAATACAGGCCTTTGGGAAGGCGGCGGAGTATGCGGATATATCTTCCGTGAAGCCGGCTCTGAGGAGATGACGGCAGCCTGCCAAAAGATCGGTCACTGTGAGGAGGGTTCGGCGATTATCACGCCCGGATTCAAGCTTCCGGCAAAGTATGTGATCCATGCGGTAGGGCCGAGATGGTCCGGCGGGGCGCATCATGAACCGGAGCTTTTGTACAGTGCATATGAGAAGGCGTTGCTGCTTGCGAAAGAGCATGGTCTGCATTCCATCGGTTTTCCGCTGATATCCGCGGGAATATTCGGATATCCGGTGGACAAAGCGTGGCGGGAAGCCATTCGGGCATGCAAGGACTTTATCCGGGATAATCCCGATCATGATATCCGGATCATCTTTGCGGTATTGGATGACGGGATCCTTGCGGCCGGTGAGGAGACGATCAGGGAGATCGTGTGAGAAGAAGATAGAAGATGTGGCAAATTATAAGAAAGAGAGATAGGCTATGCAGTTTTCGGATATTGATAATGGAAAGACCTTTGATTGGGGCAATACCTCAAAGGATTATGCGAAATACAGAGATATTTATCCCGATGAATTCTATCAATTCATTTTAGATCTGGGATTGTGCAAAGATGGCCAGACGATTCTGGATATCGGAACCGGGACCGGTGTTCTTCCCCGTAATATGTATCGGTACGGTGCAAAGTGGATCGGAACGGATATCTCGGAAAACCAGATCGAACAGGCAATATTTCTGGCGGCAGAAAGCGGGATGGATATTACGTTTTATACCTGTCCGGCCGAGGAGGTGGATTATCCGGAGGATACCTTTGATGTGATCACTGTATGCCAGTGTATCTGGTATCTGGATGCGAAGGCGATCACAGAGAGTTTTGCGAGGATGTTAAAGCCGGGAGGAAAGCTTTTGATCTTGTACATGGGATGGCTTCCTTATGAGGATCCGGTTGCGGGAAGAAGTGAGGAGATCATCTTAAAACATAACCCCAACTGGTCTTCTTACGGAGATACGGTGCATCCGGTCTTTGTCCCCGAGGAGTTGCTTTCAAACTTTGATAAGGTTTTGCAAAAGGAGTTTCGGGTGGACATCCCCTTTACGAGGGAAGGATGGCATGGTCGCATGCGCGCCTGCAGAGGCGTGGGAGCCGCAATGGACGAAACCCGGCTTCGCGCATGGGATGAGGAACACATGCAGATGCTAAAGGATACCGCGCCTGAAAAATTCAACATTAAACACTATGTGTCCGTTGCAGAATTGCAGGTAAAAAAATGAGCCCTTGACACCGTCCCCGGGGCTCGTTTTTCGTTGCTAACCGTTGCTATTCGTGATAGGATTTATGTTGATAGAGTATGTTTGAACGTATCGTAGTTTTTGCGCAGATCTGGGAGGAAATATTGCCGTTGCGGATGCCTATGATGCCATGACCAGTCATAGGAGCTATCGCGACGTTATTCCGCAGGACAAAGTAAAGCAGGAGATCGAAAACGGAATGGGCACCCAGTTCGATGAGAGATTTGCAAGGATCATGCTGGAGATGATGGCGGAGGATACGGACTATACCATGCATGACTGAAGGATCAACAGGGTGAAGTCGTAAGTAATAAGGAGGACTGCAAGCCAAATGCTCTACGCAATAGTTCCGGCAGCAATGCTGATCATTATTATAATTTTAAATCTGGAGTCGATGAAAAATTACGGATTCCGGGCCGATAAAGAGGGCAGACGGTTGGTGCCTGTGCGCTATAACCATTTTATATTTACGGCATGTTGCTATCTGCTGGTGGATACGACGTGGGGGATTTTGTATGAGCACCACGATATACCGGCACTCTATCCGTTCATATATTCCTTAACGGTCTTTTATTTTATATTTATGCTTTTAACCATGTTGACATGGACGCGCTATATCGTTGCGTATCTGGATAAAAGAGGCCGTCGGAGCAATCTATTGCTCTACGGGGTATGGATCATGGTGCTGATCGGGATCATCTGTCTGATGCTCAATCGTTTTTATCATTTCATGTTTTCCTTTAATGCAGCCCATGAATATATCGGTGAATCCGGCAGGAACATCTCTTTTTTGCTGCAGATCGCCTTTTACACGGTGATCACTACATACATGATGTATGTGGCGCATAAGAGCATCGGCCGTCAAAAGGTCAGATACGAAGCAGTGGCGGCGACAAGCCTGGTACTGGAAGTTTTTCTCATATTGCAGATCTTAAATGCGTTTTTGCCGGCATATGCCGTAGGACTAACAATCGGGATATGTGTGGTGCATTCTTTTGTGCAGTCCGGCGAGAAACAGGAAAAAGAGATACTTGACCATATCGCTTCTGCCATGGCGGAGGATTATGAAGCCATATTTTATATTGAGATAGAATCGGGTGAGTATCTGAAGTTTTCCTCCAGTCAAAAATACCTGACCATGGATGCAACGGCGGAGGGAAAGGATTTCTTTAAGGAAGCATTGGATAGTATTGAAAACCGCGTTTATCCTGCGGATCAGGAACTTGCGAGGAGCTTTTACGATAAGGAAAAGATGTTAAAGAGCCTAGAAGGCAGGCATTCCTTTTCTTTCAAATACAGAGTCATGATCGAGGGAGAACCCAGGTTCTTTCTGTTTACTGTGATGCGGGAAAGCAATGGTCGGTATCTGATCTTCTATGAAAAGGACATAGAAGATGAACTGAATGCGGAAAAGGCCCAGAAGGAAAGTCAAAAGAAGACGGTCACCTTTGGCCAGATCGCGGAAAGTCTGGCTTCCAACTATGATGAGATCTACTACGTGGATGTGGCGGATTCTTCTTATGTATGCTATCAGGTCAATAATCTTTATGGGCAG
>JAIKZU010000053.1 GCA_024681985.1 Lachnospiraceae bacterium
ACCTCTGCGTGCAGGATAAAGATCTCCTTGGACTTTCTGACACCACTTACTCTGAACCATACATTGCCACTGGGAGTGTACTTGATGGCGTTGGTCAGTATGTTGGTAATGACCTGACGTACCCGCACGTCGTCTCCGTAGAGTAAACTTGGGATATGCGGATCCACGTCCACGATCAGGCGAAGTTCCTTATCCTCCGCCCGCTGGGCGATCATATTGTAAAGGTCATGGATCAAAGATGTCACCTCGTACTCCACCGGCAGGATCTCCATCTTGCCGGATTCGATCTTGGAGGAGTCCAAAATGTCATTGATGAGAGCCAAAAGCGTCTGTCCCGCAGTATAGATATCCGCCGCATATCCCAGCACTTCTTTTTCGGTACTCTCCCGAAGGATCATTTCATCCATGCCCAACACCGCATTGATAGGCGTCCTTATCTCGTGAGACATCTGCGCCAAAAACCGGGACTTGGCCTTGTTGGCCATCTCTGCCTCGTCTTTGGCTTCACGGATCTGGTCATACTGCCGGTTGATAACGGAGAGATTTCGCATTCGCGCAACGATCCATGCCATATAGATGATAAAAACCAGCAAAACGGAATACTGATAGATCTTAAAGTAAAGCTCCTCATACAGCTGCGCTTCCTTCTCCACGGTAAAAACAGCCTCTTTCAAAACCCGGCTGTGATCCACCTCGTCCAGGATCTGAACGTGCAAAGGATAGGTGCCATGGGGAAGGCGGTTTAAGGTGATCTCCTTCATCTCATTTTGCTTCATGGTATAGTCCACATCTTCCATCCCCTCCAGATAGACGTGCACCAAAGGATTTGTCATGGAGTAGTTTAAAACCGCCGGGCAAAACTCCACCTTTGTCACTCCTGCGGGCACGTAATACGTGCTGTTCTGCTCCGTGATGGTCTCTCCATTTCCCATAAAACTGTGAATATCGATGACAAAATCATCCTCAAAGCGACCGTATTCTTTCATGTCGATATAACGCACACCATCGGAGCAGCACAGATACATACCACGTTCATCCGCTGCATTCCAGGAATTGGATGTAAGGGATGTATCCAGGCCTCTGGTGTAATTCAAAAGGGCATAGTCATATTCTTCGTTGGAGATCAGCTTGATCTCGTCCACCAGATAGATACCGGCGGAGGACAGCACCCAGGCGATGCCTTCATCATCTATATGTATGTCATAGTTATTACTGTAAGGGAACTGATCCAGCGGCTCTACATCTTCTCCGTTGTCATAGTAAAGCGCATTACTCGTCACGTAGATATAGCCGAACTTACCGTGGACGATCCGAAGCACCACCGGTGATTTTAGACCGCTTCCCGCATTGATATTGTCCGTCACGACACCATCCCGGATCACATAGATGCCACCGCCGTCGGAGCCTGCCAGCACTGCCCCGTCCGGTCGCTGCATGAGTGACAGGATCTGCGGCGTTTCCAGCCCGTCCTTTTCCGTCAGCACATAGGCCACTCTTCCGTCCCGGATACACACGATACCGAAGGCGCCGGCTGCCATGATGTCACCGTTTAAGAGTTCTATGGCGGAACGCATCCTGGAATCCGGCATGGAGGTGTTGGTCGCATTGAAAAACACCATTTCACCGGAGGGAAGGATCTCCACCAGTCCCTCATCCCCATATACACTGACCCAGATATTGCCTTTTGAATCCTTCATCAGGCCTCGTACCCGGGCTTTGCTTAACGCCGAAAGATATCCCGTATCCTTTAACGTGTCGGTGGTGGTATCGATGACAAAGAGGCCTTCGTCCATGCCCACATACAGATCCGTACCGTCCAAAAGCACCGCATTGGCTACCCGGTCCGGCAATCCGGACACCTTACCCAGATTTTTGAATATATTGGGAGAATATCTTAAAATACCCTGTTTATCGGATACGAACCACAGATTTCCCTGATAATCCTTCATGGCTCCTTTGATGGAATTGTTAAAGGACATAGTGGTCAGATCCGTCATCTTCCCGGCGCTGTCAATATAGGCCATTCCGTCATCTGCGCACACCAGATATCCATTTTCCTCCGGGCTGTGGTAAATGTCATTGTAATAGGCGTGCTGTGGATATTCCGATACGGATCTTTCTGTCAGATGATCTTCCTGCAAAGAAAAATGTACCAGTTCATCCTCGGTGGTACCTGCCAGGAGTTCTCCGTCCCTGCCCCAACACAGGGAACGATATAAGCGACCATCATCGATGATCTGACAAAGGCCGTCACTGTTCATCAAAAACAAAGCACCGCCTCCCGTGGTGCCGCAAACCCAGTTTTCATAGGCGGACATGGATGTGATATTGGAAACACCTGCCAGATCCTCATATTTCCCCACTACCCCGGATGCGGTGATCACGCAGGGGCTCACCACCGTCCCTACGTAGATGTTTCCCTCTGCGTCTTCGCAGATGGAACGGACAGATTCTGAGGGAAGGCCTGCTGCCGCGCCATATACTTTGGAGGTCTTTGCTTTAACGGAATAGCGAACCACACCCACATCATTGGTGCCGATCCACAGATCTCCGTTGGAAGCGGTAAAAAGTGTGGTAACAGAGCTGATGCCTTTTCCAAGATCCATCTGGTAAAATCTGGTCCCGTCGAATACATATAATCCGGAATAGCCGCCGACCCAGATATACCCGTCTCCTGTCTGCGTGATGCAGTTGATCTCGATGGAGGCTAACCCGTCATCCATGCCGTAGTACGTGGATGCATATTCCGACAGATAATCCGGTGCTTTGTTCTCTTCCTCCGCATATACGGGAAGCGGTGTTATTAAAGATGCCGCCGCAAAAGCGCCTACGGATATGAAAAGCAGTATGCTTGTGATCTGTTTTCGATCTTTCTTTTCGGAGAACTTGGCATCGATGATCTCGGTGATGCCGATGAGGATGGCGGTCAAAAACACACTCAGCACCTTATCGGGAAAATCCACAAATCCCTCCCCCACCAGAGCACAGGGGATCCGGCTGTTTAGAGTAAGCGCCAACTGATCTACCATGGCATCGCCCCAGGCATTACCCGTATATCCGTTGTAATAGAAAAGATTAAGCGGCGTGGACAAAAGGACAGCCACCAGTGCCGTATACAAGCCCACGATCCCGATACTGTAGAGTTCCGGCCGCTTCTCACGATCCTGCTTCGGATAGGTCAGACCCGCCGTCACACCCACAGCCACGCTGACAAACATATATAAAACAGCGGACACATCGACGATGCCCAGAGCAAGGCTCATCAATATGCCCGTTAATGCGCCACCAAACGGTCCCAAAGCCGCGGCAACATATATGGTCCCAACGGAATCAAACCAGATGGGAAAATTGTGTGAAGTCGCATAATACCGAAATGCAATATCCATCATTACCCCCAGGGCAAGGATGATGAAACTCCTAAAGCTGATCCGAAACATGTGTCTTTTGATCCAATTCATATGCAACTCCCCGTATGCTTATAAAACTATATGATCACGCCACCGCCTAATACCGTATCCCCCTGATACATGACTACCGCCTGCCCTTTGGTGATGGCACGCTGGGGCTCGTCGAAAGTGATATGCAATCTGTCCTCCCCCGTCCGGACCACCGTAGCGGGCTGTTCTGTCTGCCGGTAACGGATCTTCGCCTTGATCCGCAGAGGTTCTTCGATATCCTCCACAGAGATCAGATTGATGCGGTCCGCATCCAGTTCCCTTGAAAAAAGGTCCTCGTTTTGTCCCAGGGTAACTGTGTTATCCTCCGGAGAAATGGAAACCACATACAGGGGATGTTCTGCCGATATCCCAAGTCCCTTTCGCTGTCCGATGGTATAACGGATATAGCCTTTATGCTCACCGATGACCTTTCCTTCCATATCCAAAAACGCACCCCTTGGATAGGTCTTTTTCCGGTAACGTTCCATAAATGCCGCATAGTCTCCGTCCGGCACAAAACAGATATCCTGACTGTCCTGCTTATGGGCATTGACAAATCCGTTCTCCTCGGCGATCCGCCGCACTTCGTCTTTTGTCATTTCCCCGATGGGAAACCGGGTATGCTCCAGTTGGTACTGAGTCATGGTATATAGTACATAGCTCTGGTCCTTTTTATCATCCAATCCCTTTTTTAAGAGCCAGCGCTTTTTTCCATCATCGTATTCTATTCTCGCATAATGACCGGTGACAATACAGTCACACCCCAGCTTCTTCATCTTATCATAGAGATGCATGAACTTAAAACAGCGGTTACACTCGATGCAGGGATTAGGTGTCTCTCCTGTCTCATAGGCCCGGACAAAGGGTTCGATCACCTCCTGGCAAAAAAGCTGTTCGTAATGAAAGATATGATAGTCCATCCCCAGCTTTTTCGTGACGGCCCGGGCATCCTCCGTATCCTTCATAGAGCAACAGGTTCCCATCAGGTCCTCACCGATCATATCGTTTTCATAGAGGCGCATGGTGCAGCCCACGCAATCATATCCTTCTTCCAACATACGGTAGGCAGATACGGATGAGTCCACCCCACCGCTCATGGCGATCAATGCTTTCATAAATTACCTTTATTTCTTCAGGGCAAAGAATTCATTCAGGATCTTCATCAATTCTGCCCGTTCTATGGTCTTTAAAAAATACCCCTGGGGTTTTAAAGCCATTACTTCCACAACACTCTTCTTATCGTTTTTGCCGGTCAAAAACATAACCGGAATATCCCTGGTCTCCTCATCATGCCGCAGCATCTCCAGGACCTGGGGACCCGTGGTCACTGGCATCTCATAGTCCAAAAGGATGAGATCCGCCTTGTTTTTTCCCAGCCACTTGATGGCCTGCAAACCGGAATTGGCCATGGAGACTTTATAAGAGCCCTTCAGCCACTCCCGCACCAGTCCCATATAGTTGGGATCGTCATCTACGATGAGCACCGACTTTTTAAACTCTCCCTCCGCCACCTTGTTTAAAAGCTCCAGTACACTGACGATAAATACGTCGTTGTCCATGGGCCGGTTAAAGGTTTTAAAGATCAGATCTCCGGGCATATTGTCCACAATGAACTTCACGTCCTTTTTTTCACCTACGGGGATCATCTGTATATCCGCATCTTTCATCTTGTCCGTCAGAAAATGGACCACATCACTGCCGGGATGCTCCCCCTCATCCATATACAAGGTGATCATGTCCGTGTCTTTCCATGCGTTTTCGATGTCTGTGACTTTCCACTTGACGAACTCTGCGTCCAGCTTGGCATCCGCCATCTTTTTTATCAGCACACGGATCAAAAAGGTTTCTTTCTCCCCAAGGATCAAAACCCGACTCTTTTTCCTCCCTATCATTTCCTTTCCATTTCCTCCTTAAAGTTCGGACAATACGCTCTCCATTGTATCCCAGTCCAGTTTCTTTAACAATGTCTCCATGGTCTGAAACCTCTCCTCATCCTTCTTTGGCAGGCGATAGGCTTTCACCTGATCCAGCACCATCTCCACGGAATCGTAATCCATCATGGGAACCAGCTCCTTTAGCGCACCATAGGCATCTGCCAGTTCCGACTCCGGGATGGCTTCTTTTTCGGTCGTATCTTCTTCCGGAGCGCTCCTGGCCAAAAGGGTCTTGAACTTTCCATAGGTATCGATCATTTCCTCATGATGGGCATGGATGTATTCCCGATCCTCCTTATGTCCGGCATTCTCCAGCGCTTCACACATCCGGGAAAGATCCCCCGCCCCAATGATCCGCGCAGAGGTCTTTAGTGCATGGACCTTTACGGTGTACATCTTGATATCTTTTTCTTCATATGCCTTTTCGATCACCGACAGATTTCCATCAATGGTCTCATAGAACAGATCAACGGAAAACAGGTAGGAAGGAATGCCGCCGGAGTTTTTGATCCCTTCCTCCACATCGATCTCTTCAATGTCATAGAGCCACTTTTTATCCTCCGGCATCTCTTCCACTTCTTCCGTAAATGCCGTGGCATCCGGCTCTTTTAAGAGTTCCTTCGGGATATGGGTCTTTAGTGCCTTTTCCAAAGTCTCGCAGTCGATGGGCTTGGAGAGATATCCGTTAAATCCTTTTTCGATATAAAAATCTTCCCCAACGGCGGTGTTTGCTGTCAGTGCGAAAACAGGCAGATCCGGATGCTCCTTTCGGATCTCGGCACAGGTTTCCACCCCGTCCATCCCCGGCATCATATGATCCAAAAGGATCACGTGAAAATCTTCTTTTTGCAGGATCTCCAAACACTCCTCCCCGGAGGAGGCACAGGTCACGGACATCCGCGTAGCCTTTAACAGTCCCTTTATGACATTTAGGTTCATGGGATTGTCATCCACCACCAGAACCTTTGCATCCTCTGCCACAAACTGAGGCACATAAGGTCCGGAGACCTTCATATCGTAGTCTTCCTTAAACTCGCCCAGCGGTTCCCCGGAAACAATGGTCTGGTCAAAGGTAAAGATGAACTCGGAACCCTCACCGTAGACGCTTTCACACCAGAGCTTTCCGTTCATCAGGGCGGCGAACTGACGGGAGATATCCAGTCCCAGACCGGTACCCTGGATATTGGAATTCTTTTCCTCATCCAACCGCTCATAAGCGGAAAAGAGTTTATCCAGATCCTCTTCTTTGACGCCGATCCCCGTATCCTTTACGCTGTAACGCAGGCTGACCCGGTCCGAAGTCATATCCGTCACGGATAGTTTTAAGGAAAATCCCCCTTCTTTCGTGTATTTCACCGCATTGGTCAAAAGGTTTAAGATGATCTGCTTCACTTTCGACGCATCACCGTAGAGTTTTTGAGGAACCCTTTCGTCCACCTCCACGGAAAATGCCAGGTCTTTTTGATTGGCCCGGACGCGGATCATGGCACACAAAGAGCGCAACAGTTCCTCCACGTCATATTCCTGCTCCACCAGGTGCATCTTCCCAGACTCGATCTTTGAAAGATCCAGCACGTCATTAACCAGATTTAACAGGGATTCCGCCGCCCCTTTGATATCGTAGCCATAGTTGATCACGGAGAGGAAATAGCCCTTGGGCACACCTGTAGGATCCTCTCGTAAGAGCATTTCGTCCATTCCTAAAATGGTATTGATGGGAGTCCGGATCTCGTGGGACATATTGGCCAAAAAACGAGACTTGGCACTGTTGGCCCGTTCCGCTTCTTCCTTTGCCTCCCGGATCTCTTCATACTGTCTGCGGACGATGGTTCCCGTCATGATGCGCCATACAAGCCAGCCGGCAAAAGCCGCCAAAAGGATGAGGCAGATGGCCCGCACCAGCCTCCTTTCAAAAAATCGCGGCAGTTTTTTGATGGCAAAGGTCTGATCCTGGGTCGGTTCGCCGGTGGCTTCATCCAGTACCTGTATGTGCAGCACATAATCTCCGTAAGCAAACCCTGTATATTCCAGCGCCGACAGCTCGCTTTGCCGGAGCGTAATACCTTCCTCCTCTGCTCCCTCGAAGAACAACCGCACCGTGGGATTGTCCATGGAATAATCCAGGATGGAGGAAACGAAGTAGATACGTCCCACATCCGCAGGGATCACATAGTTGCCCTTTTCATCCGGATAGATCAGCTGATCATCACAGTTTATGTGCTTCAGATACACATTGATACTGCTATCCTGATTGAAATAGTGGTTGATATTGACCCGGTTCACGCCCCTTCTGCCGGAGATGTACAGATTTCCGTTGGCATCCAGATAACTGTAGGAATTTGCGGTGGGCACGCTGCTTAAGCCGTTGGCAGTATTGTACAACCGGTACTCAAAGGGCTCTCCCGAAAGGACGTCCTGTGCCTTGGCGCAATAGATGCCGTAGGAAGACAGCACCCAGATATTCTCATTATTATCAAAATATATATCAAAGTTATTGTTGTACGGGAAATGCTCGATGTTTTGGATCTTTCCGTCTTTCATATATTCGATGGAATTGGAAGTAACGATCCAGATCACATCCCTCTCATTGTCTTTTTTGATACGCATGATCACGTCGCTGGTAAGGCCATCGTCGCGACCGATCTTTTTTACCTTCCCATCCCTGATCCGGTACATGCCGCCTCCGTCGGTTCCCACCAGGATGCTTCCGTCTCCCGCATCTGCCACCGAAAGCAATACCGTGTTATCCATGACCTCTTCTCCCAGGGTTTCCGTTACCTTGCCGTCCTTTAGGATAGCCAGGCCGCCGTTGGTTCCCACCAACAGCCTTCCATCCTCTGAGATAGTGGCGCAGCGCACCTCATTATTTAAAAAACCGTTGTCTTCCGTATAGCTTTTGATCTCGTGCTCCGGGGTATAGCATAGCAGACCCTTTCCGTCGGTATAGGTGCAGATCCATATATTCCCGGCACCATCCCTCGTAATGGCCCGGATCCTGGTGGTTCCGATGTAATCTGTCAGTTCGTTTTCCACCATGTTATATCTGATGTCAAAGATCCGCAGACCCCTGTCTGTTCCCACATACAAAAGGTCCTCGTACACACAGGTGGCATTTACCACTTCTTCCTCCAGATGTACCCGTTCGAAAAGATCCTGGAAGTTGTTGGTCACTACCTTCATCACACCCTGTCTGGAAGAGGCGTACCAGAGATTCCCCTGATAATCCTGGGTCATCATTTCAATGGCACTGTCCATGGGAATATGCTCCAGCCGGTGAAACTTATCCCGGGAATCCAGATATCCCGCCACTGTGGAGGAATTGATCCAAACCCGCCCGCAGGCAGAGGTGATCCAATAGATGTCCGTGGTGGGTACCGTGATCTCCTTCATGGAAGAAGCCTTGCTCCCGAAACTGCCGTAATATACCTTGTCCGTAGCCGTTCCAAACCAGACCATCCCCGGCTCCTCTGGGTCAGCATAAAGAGCGGTCACCTCCGGGGTCCCCAGGTCTTCATGGGTATAAAAAGCATCGATCTTTCCGGAGCGGATGGAAAAAACCGCACCGCTCCTGGTGTTTCCGAAGACTACACCCCGGGAATCCTGCACCATCTGCCCGATGTACTCATTGTTGATCCTGGGATCGTCCAGCACCCGGATCTCTCCGGAATCGTCCATATAGGAGATCCCTCCGGTGGTCCCGAAGTAGATCACGCCTTCGGCATCCTCCGCAAAAGCTCTGATGGAGGAGGAGGGTAGTCCCTCCTTGTAGGTGTAATGAGTCCCCGTCTCACTGTCCTCATTTTCAAACATAACGATACCGTTATCATTGGTACCCACCCAGATACGTCCCCTGGAATCCTCAAAGATGGAACGTCCACTGGTCAGACCGTTGGTGGCATCCAACCGTTCAAACTCCCTGCCGTCATACCGCAGGATCCCACTGTATCCGCCGATCCATATATATCCCTTGGATGTGGAATAGATACAGTTGGCATCGGAAGTAGGCAGACCGTTTTCTGCATTGTAAAGCACCGCAGAATACCCCACATTGTTCAGCTGTCCGCTGACTGCATAGCCGCCACCCTTTTGTTTGAGGGCACCTCCCTTCTCCTGTCCCGTGACCCCATCCGCATCCGCCGCCATTACCCGGGATGTGCCAAAGGCTGCGCTTACAGCAAAAAAAGACGTACAGAGACAACCCAACAGGAGGGTAATGCTCCACAGCCTTCGGTTGTTTCTCTGTCGTCTTTTCATATCATACCTCTTTTCTATTTCCTTTATCCGAATACGGAGAAGGACTGCAAGAGCAGAATGCCCAGTAAAACAGGCGCGATGTATCGGATCATAACGATATACATCCCTCTGCGTCGGAAGGTGGAGTCATTCTTTTCCACTTCGTCCACGATGATCTTCGGTGACACAAAGTATCCTACCAGGATACAGGTGGCGATGGCGATAACGGGCATAAAGATGTAATTGCTGATGTAATCCATCAAATCCAGAACCTGTCCCACGGAACCATTGGGCAGCTTCAGCTCGAAATACAGTACGTTGTATCCCAGGCAGACGATGATGCCGAAGAACAGCGCGATCCCCGTCTCAATGAGGGTTGCATGCTTTCTCTTTAAATGGAAGGCATCACAGAAGCTGGATACCACCGCTTCCATAACGGACACGGCGCTGGTGATGGCCGCAAACAGCGCCATGATAAAAAACAGCGTTCCGATGATGGTGCCCACCGTTCCCATCTGGGCAAACACCTTCGGCAGCACCTTGAACATCAGCCCGGGGCCGGAAGCACTCAAGCCCTCCTGTCCCATGTACACATATACTGCAGGGATGATCATCACGCCTGCCAAAACCGCAATGCCGGTATCAAAGATCTCGATATGATTGATGGACTTGCCCAGATCCGAATCATCCGACACATAGGAGCCGTAAGCCACCATGATACCCATGGCAATGCTTAAGGAAAAGAACAACTGCCCCATGGCATCCAAAAGTGTAGTGGCAAATTTCCCGATCGTGAGCCCCTTTAAGTTCGGGATAAACAATATCTTTAATCCCTACAGTCCGGTACGGGTCACACCGCCTTCGGAATAGCTGATGGTAACGGAAAAAACGGAAATGATCAGGACCAATACCACCAGGATGGGCATCAGGATACGGGATGCCCGCTCGATCCCCCGGTTTACGCCGCCCAAAATGATCACGGCGCAGATCAAAAGGAATACGATGGTGGCCATAATGGAATCCGAGGCAGAAGTGATGAAATTCCCGAAGAAAGCATCATCCGTAGCCGCCTGGGCATCGCCACTGATAAAGGTGATGAAATACTTTAGCAGCCAGCCGCCGATCACGCAGTAATAGGGCATGATGATCATAGGCACCAGACAGGCCATCTTTCCGATCCAGGAAAAACGTTTATCCAATTTCTCGTAAGCCGTCAGGGGACTGGTCTTTGTCAACCGTCCGATGGCGATCTCCGTGGTCAGCATGGTATAACCGAAGGTCAACACCAGGATCAGATAGATCACCAAAAACAGTCCTCCTCCGTCCTTTGCAGCCAGATAGGGAAAACGCCAGATGTTACCCAGTCCCACCGCAGAACCTGCTGCCGCCAGGACAAAACCCATTGTACCTTTAAAGGTACTTCTCTTCTTTTTCATACTTCATCTCTCTCCTGTAATTATTTATGTATGCTATGTATGCAAATATGTTCGCAGCGGGATCAGTTAAAGCCCACCAGTCTCTGCGAAAGCTTATAGCCTTTGACGGAAATATAACGTCCCAGTCGTCCGGGCAGGTTCATGGAGCCTCCCAACACGCCGTATCGCAGATGTCGGTACGTTTTCGTATCCTTGGCCTTGATGTATTTCCAGAGTTTTTTTACCTTCTTGATATTTTCATCTGTCTTTGATACATAACCGATGGCAGAGGATACCACCGTGATCATCTCCAGATAGGAGAACATATACTCCCGCAGATGCTTCGGTTCGATCTCCCACAGGTTGTATGCATCGATCATCAGATAATTCACCTTCAGCTGCTGGTCGATGCGGCGGATCATGGTCTGCTCATTGACGGACTGC
>JAIKZU010000062.1 GCA_024681985.1 Lachnospiraceae bacterium
CCTGGTGGATGAGGCCTGTGCGTCTATTCGTACAGAAATGGATTCCATGCCTGCAGAGTTGGATGAACTGAACCGAAAAGTGATGCAGATGGAGATCGAGGAGACGGCTTTAAAGAAGGAGACCGACAATCTCTCCAAAGACCGTTTGAAGGAACTCCAGGAGGAACTCTATGCGCTGCGGGATGACTTAAACAACCGCAAGGCACAGTGGGAGAATGAAAAACAGGCGGTAAGCCGTGTGACGGAACTTCGTGAACAGATCGAGCGGGTGCGTAACGAAATGAAGAGTGCCCAGCAAAGTTACGATCTGGAGCGTGCCGCCGAACTGCAGTACGGTCGCTTGCCGCAGTTGGAACAACAGCTGGCACAGGAGGAAGAAGCGGTCAAAGCCCGGGAGATTACCTTGGTCCATGAAAGCGTCACCGAAGATGAGATCGCAAAGATCATCTCCCGATGGACAGGCATCCCAGTAGCTAAGTTAAACGAGACGGAACGGAACAAGATCCTCCATCTGGATGAGGAACTCCATAAGCGGGTCATCGGACAGGACGAAGCGGTGCAGCGGGTAACGGAAGCTATCATCCGGTCCCGGGCGGGGATCAAGGATCCCTCCAAGCCCATCGGTTCCTTCCTGTTTTTGGGACCCACCGGTGTGGGCAAGACGGAGTTGGCAAAAACCCTGGCGGCGGCACTTTTTGACGATGAAAACAATATCGTGCGGCTAGATATGAGTGAGTATATGGAAAAGTATTCCGTATCCCGCCTGATCGGTGCTCCTCCCGGATACGTAGGGTATGAAGAGGGTGGACAGCTGACGGAAGCAGTGCGTAGGAAACCCTATTCCGTAGTGCTGTTTGATGAAGTGGAGAAGGCCCATCCGGATGTATTCAACGTGCTCTTGCAGGTGCTGGATGACGGGCGGATCACTGACTCTTTGGGTAAGGTGGTGGATTTTAAGAATACCATCATCATCATGACCTCCAACATCGGCGCCCAGGAACTTTTGGAAGGCATCGATGAAAATGGCGCCATCGCAAAGGATGCGGAGGATGCCGTGATGGAGGAATTGAAAGGCTCCTTCCGGCCGGAGTTTTTAAACCGTATGGATGAGATCATCCTCTTTAAGCCTTTGACAAAGGATAATATCGAGCACATCATTGAACTTTTGGTGGCGGAATTGAACGATCGCGTCAGCGACAAGGATCTGAAGGTGAAACTGACGGATGGTGCAAAAGCCTTTATCACGGAAAATGGATACGATCCCGTATACGGTGCCAGACCTTTAAAGAGATTTTTGCAAAAGACAGTGGAGACCATTGTGGCAAAGGTGATCTTAGAGGGAGAAGTCGGCATGGGAGACACCATTGAGATCGATGTGGAGAAAGATCGCCTCTACGGAACCGTCTGCAATTAGTTCAGAGCATTAAATTTTTGCTTTTTTTGGAGAGAAATGGGTGATGTAGCCTTTTTCTGAACTCCCAAATATGATAAAATAACTGTCAGAAGTGTACCGACGTACACAGAAGGCAGTTATTTTTTTATCATAATGTCAAACACTGTAGTATTATCCTCCTTAGTCGGGGAGGACGAGTGAGAAAGGTGGACCAGCATGTATAAGAAAGCTACAGACGCAGCCAGAAATAATACCATGTTCGTGGTATTGCATTACACGATGCAGATCTTGATTTTCCTGGCATATCTGCTGGAGGTGATCAAAGGCTCCAGAACTATGAGCTATTTTTTGGTTTTAGCTCTTATCATCATTGCAACGATGGCAGGAGAGATGATCCTTCTGAAAAAGGACGAGGAATCGACGAAGCTCCGGTGGGTCGGATGTATCGGATTTGAGATCATGTACGCTTATGTTCTTTTGACAGCGGCGAATCCTCTGATCTTTGTGTATGCGACACTGACCATGTGTCTGACGGTGGTATTTGCGGATCTTCGTTTTACGAATCTGTTTAACATCGGTGTGATCGTTTTTAATATTGTGGATGTGATAAGAAAAGCATTGGATGGTTTTTCCGAACAGGAACTTCCGGAAGATGAGATTCAGGTGCTGTCCATCATCGTGCTTTCCATCTTTTTGTATAACATCAGCAAGATGATGAAAGTAAACTCCGATGAAAAGATCAATAAGATCGCTGTACGTGAGGAAGCCCAGGAAAAGACCACGGGCATGATCATAGATATCGTAGATCGGATGAATGCGTCCATCAGGGAGATCCTTTCTTCCGTGGACGTTTTGGCCACCTCTTCTTCCGAGACTATGCAGTCCATGCAGGAAGTGACCAGCGGTGCAAATGATGCAGCTAATTCCGTGCAGGATCAGATCCAGATGACCACCAACATCCAGCAGAACGTGGATGAAGTCAAGGATGTATCCGGCATCATTCGGGATAACATGCAGTTGGCTTCAGAGAATATCGAAGACGGTCAGAAAAAGATCCGCCTTCTTTTGGATAAGGTACAGGAGTCCAAGGACGCCGGCGATACATTGGTTGCCGAGTTAAAGGAACTGGAAGCCCATACCTCACAGATGCACGAGATCACGGCACTCATCGATTCCGTGGCAAAGCAGACCACCCTGTTGGCATTAAATGCTTCCATCGAGGCGGCCCGTGCCGGCGAAGCAGGAAAGGGCTTTGCAGTCGTGGCGGATGAGATCACGAAGCTGGCGGATCAGACATCCGTAGCTACCGGAAATATCACCCAGCTCATCGACGATCTGGCTGGCAAGCTTACGGAAGTTGTGGATGCCATCAATCGCGTGATGGAATCCAACGAACAGCAGAATGCATGTGCGGAAAGTGCTGCAGAGAGCTTTGACAAGATCTATGAAAGCGCAAATGCAGCCAATGAGCAAAGCGGTGTATTGAGCAACGTGGTATTACAGCTCCAGGATGCAAACAATACCATCGTGGAAAGCGTATCCACCGTATCTGCAGTTTCCGAAGAGGTTTCCGCACACGCCACCGATACGTTGGAGACCACAGAAAAGAACGAAGAGATCGTGGAGCAGGTACGGGATATGGTGCATGCTCTGGGTGAGGATGCCAAGCGACTGGAGGAGGCCAAAGTCTAAGTCGTGGATATATTTGACTATATGAAGCAAAATCGAAAGGACGAAGACGAGTCGCCTCTGGCTTCCAGGCTTCGGCCCACCAGTCTCGATGAGGTGGTGGGGCAGGAGCACATCATCGGCCGGGACAAGCTTTTGTATCGGGCCATAAAGGCAGACAAGTTGAGCTCCATCATTTTTTACGGTCCCCCGGGCACCGGGAAGACCACCCTGGCAAAGGTCATCGCCAATTCCACAAAGGCAGATTTCACACAGATCAATGCCACCATTGCCGGGAAAAAAGATATGGAGGAAGTGGTCAACAAGGCAAAAGATACACAAAAGATGTATGCCCGACGCACCATTTTATTCATTGATGAGATTCACAGATTTAACAAAGGGCAGCAGGATTTCCTGCTCCCTTTTGTTGAAGACGGAACTATCATTTTGATCGGGGCCACCACGGAGAATCCTTATTTTGAAGTGAACAGCGCGCTTTTATCCCGTTCGGTGATCTTTGAGTTAAAGACACTTTCTAAGGAAAACATACGTCAGATTCTGATCCGTGCCGTCAATGATGCCGAAAAGGGTCTCGGTGCATTTCATCCCAAGGTGGATGAGGATGCCTATGATTTTTTGAGCGATATGGCCAACGGGGATGCCAGAAGTGCATTAAATGCCATCGAACTGGGCGTTCTGACCACGGAGCCCGATGCCGACGGAAGTATCCATATCACCTTGGAAGTGGCTTCCGAGTGCATTCAAAAGCGGGTTTTAAATTTTGACAAGACCGGAGAAAATCATTACGATACCATCTCTGCTTTCATAAAAAGCATGCGGGGAAGTGATCCGGATGCGGCAGTGTATTATCTGGCCCGGATGCTTTACGGCGGCGAGGACATTAAGTTCATCGCCCGTCGGATTATGATCTGTGCGGCGGAGGACGTGGGACTGGCGGATCCCAATGCCTTGGTGGTAGCCACGGCGGCTGCCCAGGCAGTGGAGCGGGTAGGAATGCCCGAGAGCCGGATCATCCTGTCGGAGGCAGCTTGTTATGTGGCCTGTGCACCAAAGAGTAACGCCGCCTATCTGGCAGTGGATGAAGCACTGCATACCGTAAAGACCACCCCCACGGAAAGTGTTCCACGACATCTGCAGAACAAACATGCGGATTCCCACGGAATGGAACGTGACCAGGGGTATCTCTATGCCCATGATTTTGAAAACCATTATGTAGATCAGCAATATCTGCCCGACTCTTTAGTGGGAACGAAGTTTTATCGACCCACGGACATCGGGTATGAAAATACAATCCGGGAATATTTTGCCCGGATCAAAGGCGAGGATAAGGAGGAGTAGGATGAAAGCTTATAAGGACATGACAAAAGAGGAACTGATGCATGAAAGGGATGCATTGACCAAGGCATATAAGGAGTGGCAGGGCAAAGGCCTCACTTTGAATATGGCCAGAGGAAAGCCCTCGGAGGAACAGCTGGATCTTTCCATCGGATTGTTAAACAACATCGTGGATGAGATGGACGTGATCCGCGAGGAAAAGAATATCGACCTCAGAAACTACGGTGGTCTCGAAGGGATTTCCGGTGCCCGGGAACTTTTGGCTACCATGATGGAGGTTACTCCGGATGATGTTTTGGTATACGGCAACTCATCACTTAACATGATGTTCGATACCATCAGTCGTGCCTGGTCAAAGGGAATTTTGGGACACACCCCCTGGTGCCAACTGGACAAGGTGAAATTCTTATGTCCTGTTCCCGGGTATGACCGTCACTTTGCCATCTGCGAATACTTCGGTATCGAGATGATCCCGGTTCCCATGCATGTGGATGGCCCGGATATGGATATGGTGGAGGAACTGGTTTCCTCGGACGACAGCATCAAGGGAATCCTTTGCGTGCCGAAGTTTTCCAATCCCCAGGGCATCGTCTATTCCGATGAGGTGGTAAAGCGTTTTGCGGCGTTAAAACCCAAAGCGGAGGACTTCCGTATCTTTTGGGACAATGCTTACTGCGTACATTATCTCTATGAAGAGATCAAGATCTTAAACATCATCGAAGAGACCAGGAAAGCCGGAAACCCGGATATCGTATTCGAATTCTGCTCCACCTCAAAGGTCAGCTTTGCGGGAGCGGGTATCTCCGGTATGGCAGCTTCCGAAGCCAACCGTAAGGATGCCTTGGCTACCATGACGGTGATGACCATCGGTCATGATAAGGTAAATCAGCTTCGTCACGCCCTCTTCTTCGAGCGCGGTAGAAAGATCAAGGAGCACATGGAAAAGCATGCGGCGCTGTTACGTCCCCGTTTTGAGATCGTAAACAAAGCTTTGGAAAAGAATCTTGGTGGCAAAGAGATCGGTACCTGGTTGAAGCCCAAGGGAGGATATTTCATCACCTTTGAGGCTCTGGAGGGTTGTGCCACCCGGATCGTGCAGCTGGCAAAGGAGTGCGGCGTGGTAATGACCGGTGCCGGTGCACCTTTCCCTTATCACAAGGATCCGAGGGATTCAGTGATCCGTATCGCCCCTTCCTATCCTTCCCGTGAGGAGTTAAAGGAAGCGGCAGAGATCTTTACCATCTGCGTGCGGTTGGCATCGGTGGAGAAATTTTTGGGAGAGAATGCATAAGTCATAGTGTGATGGGAGACGAACCGTCGCGTTTTTTTAGAAAAATTAGGAGGGGTTTATGAGCAGAAAATATAAGGTTGGTTTTATCGGCTGCGGGAATATGGGATCCGCCATGTTAAAGGGACTGATCGCATCTGAGAAAGTGGCCGTATCGGAACTGGCGGCGGCAGAAAAATTCGAGGCCTCGAAAGAGAAGATACGGACGTTAGGTGTGGATGTATTGGACAGTAATGCGGATCTGGTAAAAGATTCCGATGTGATCTTTCTGGTTGTAAAGCCTTACCAGCAGGAAGAGGTGTATCCGGATATCCGTGAAAACCTACAGCCGGATCAGATCCTGGTTTCCGTGGCAGCGGGAGTTTCTCTTTCCACCGTGGAGCAGGCCTGCATCTCCATTGATGTGGCCGGACGGATCAAGGTGGTACGGGCCATGCCCAACACCCCGGCCCTGGTGGGAGAGGGCATGACAGCCCTTGCCTTAAATGCAAATATGACAAAGGAGGATGCGGATCTGATCCTTTCTTACTTTAATTCCTTTGGAAAGGCACAGATCGTGCCGGAGTCCATGATGGATGTGGTGACGGGACTTTCCGGTTCCTCACCGGCCTTTGTGTATATGATGATCGAAGCTATGGCAGATGCCGCAGTATACGAAGGCATGCCCCGCACACAGGCCTATGAGTTTGCAGCCCAGACTGTCCGCGGTGCAGCCAGCATGGTATTAGAGACCGGCGAACATCCCGGTGCCTTAAAGGATGCGGTATGCTCCCCCGGCGGCACCACCATTGAGGGCGTCCGTGCTTTGGAGGATGCTTCCTTCCGTTCCGCAGTGATGGACGGCGTCTGCGCAGCTACGGAAAAGTCGAAGGAGATGGGAAAATAAGGGGCGCAGGCGCGACACATTCAATCGCATCACCCCTACTTATCAAACAAAATGGCCGTCAAATCTTTGCTAGGGACTTGAACGGCTATTTTTGTGTCTTATTATCTTTTTGACAGAGAGACAAAAACGGTGCTATAATGCGTACAGATATGCGTACGCTTTATAGCACTTTTTTATGAGGTGATCAGATGGTTATTGCAAAGCAAATGGATGTCCGGGCAAATATCAAAAAGTATTTTGACATGGCATATGAGGGCGAGCCGGTAGTCGTACCACGGAAAGAGAATAAGAATGTAATGATCATTTCCGAGGAACTATACAATGAACTGATGACGCAGAGTCGGATGACGGCATATGCTGGGAAGAGCGAAAAGCATGTCGAGGAAAAGAAGCATCCGAAAACAGAGGTGGTTACGGATGTGCGCGCATTTAACATGAAAAAACTAGAGGCGATCGCTGGGTTAAAGGATGGATGGAACGGAAACGGTGCACCGGCGATACCGAAGAAATTGATTAATCATGTGCGGACGATCCTGGATGAGATGATGATCCAGCCGGAGATCTTTCCTACAGCGCTGCAGACGATCCAGTTTGAATTTGACAACACGCGTCGGGATCATATGGAAATTGAGATCGGGTTGGAAGAGACAGCGGAAGTTTTTTTGGTTCGATATGACGGAGCAGAGTCCTTTGAGGATATTCCAAACTCTGCGGAGGGTATCGATGAGAGAGTGAGGGCTTTTTATGGATAACACTTTTAAAAGTGAGGAAAAATTGTTTCGTGCAGTCTATCCGCCGGAGCTGGTGCAGATGTTTTGGAGATTTGACGGGAAGGTGTCATCGGCTGCTTTTGCCGATCCGAACGGACTGTCTGTGGATCGGGCGGGAGGAAGAGATGATAAGCAGGTGATATCGGTGATGCAGAAGCGTTTTGACGGAAGGGTCGTATATGTCCGCGTTAGAAACTGTACTGAGATCGGTGCTAAGGTAGAGTATCTGCCTTCGAGATCGAATGTATATCATTCCGAGATCCATGGGAGCGAAACCGCTGCCTTGCTCAGCAAATCCCAACGCCGCCACCTGGCAGACAAAGCCGTAGTAGTTTGATAAACGGTGGAGAAAATTCTTTGCGTTTTATTCATTTCGTACGGTATAATAAAATGGCGGTCGGGTCCCGTCCGAAATCGATGGACAGGGGGTCCGTCCCGACACAGAGAATTTAGGAGAGAATGAATGCAGGTAAAATGTGAGTATTGCCGACAGATGGTGGACGAGAGTTTAAAAACCTGTCCCCATTGCGGTGCCGACATCTCAGGCATCAACCGTATGGCGGATGCCACGCCGAAGACCATCGAGGAATTACAGGAGTGGTACAAGGCACACAACCTTCCGCCGGAGGAGGTTACCCGGTTTTTCATTGGTAAGGATATTAAAGAGCCGAAAGCCTTTGGTATTTATAAAAGCAGCGGCGGCGACTTTGTAGTTTATAAGAATAAATCGGACGGGACACGAGCCATCCGTTATCAGGGTGTGGACGAGGCCTATGCCGTAAACGAACTCTATCAGCGTCTCCGTTCCGAGATCGCGGATCAGAAGCAGGCGAATCAGGAAAGAAAGGCTGCACAGCCGAATAAAATGGACATGTTTGATCGCATGGCATCTTCCTCTTCTGCCGGTTTGGGATGCTGCCTCAGCTTTCCCATGAAGATCTTTGGGGTCATTATTGGCATCGTTGTGGTGGCAGCTTTCATCGTGGCAATCTTTGATAAGACGCCGACGAAGGGATATTACAATTACGGCGGGCAGGATTATTATTACCAGGATTCCAACTGGTATCGCTATGATGCGGATCATGATGACTGGTATCAGGCAGATAACGAGGATGAGCTAAACGACGCCATCAATTCCGACACACAGAGTGATTATGAGTCTACCTGGGATAATGATGGCAAGGATTTTGAAGAGTCCACCTGGTACGATTCCGGTTATAACAGCGATGACAATGACGACTGGGATAATGACAGTTTCTGGGATTCGGACGACACCTGGGATTCCGGTTCAGATGACAGTTGGGATTCCGGCTCCGATGACAGTTGGGACTCCGGCGGAAGCGACTATGGCGGAACCGACTGGGATTCGGATTGGTAAGATGTTTGATCAGAGGTAGGAATATATGAGAACGATCACCCTTGGAAGCACAGGAATAACCGTACCGCAGAACGCATTTGGTGCGCTGCCGATCCAGAGAGTGGATAAGGAAACGGCGGTACGCCTTTTGCGGAATGCGTATAACGGCGGCATGCGCTTTTTCGATACGGCGCGAGCGTATTCCGACAGCGAAGAAAAAGTCGGTGCGGCCTTTGAAGGAATTCGGGATAAGATCTATCTGGCATCCAAGACGGCATCTAAAACGCCGGAGGGCTTTTGGTCGGATCTGTCCACAAGCCTTACGAATTTAAAGACTGACTATCTGGATGTCTATCAGTTGCACTGCGTCGATCAATGCTATCGTCCCGGAGACGGAACCGGTATGTATGAGGCGATGCAGGAGGCAAAAGAGCAGGGTAAGATCAAACACATCGGTATCACCACCCATAAGATCGGTGTCGCTGAGGAGATCATAAAAAGCGGTTTGTACGAGACCTTGCAGTATCCGTTTTCCTACCTGGCAACAGATCGGGATATCGCTCTGGTAAAAGCTTGTAATGAAGCGAATATGGGCTTTATCGCCATGAAGGGATTATCCGGCGGTATGCTGAATCGTTCCGATGCCTGTATGTCGTTTATGTGTGAATACGATGTGCTCCCTATCTGGGGCATACAAAGCGATGCAGAACTGGATGAATGGCTGGCGTTCTTTGAAAACGAGCCGTTGATGACGGATGAGATCCGCGCCTTTATTGAAAAGGATCGCATAGAGCTTGCGGGTGATTTTTGCCGCGGCTGTGGCTATTGTGAGCCCTGTACCGTGGGCATCGTCATCCATCAGTGTGCGAGGATGTTCCGCATGATCCGACGCGCACCGTCCGCGGATTGGCTTTCCGACTACTGGAAGACCGAGATGAAGCGGATCGATGATTGTGTGGACTGCGGACTTTGTATGAGCCGCTGTCCCTATGAATTGAACACCCCGGAACTTTTGCGCAAGAATCTTAAAGACTATAACGACATCTTAGCGGGAAGAGTGCAGGTGTAAGAATAAAACAAACCCGACCTCCCTTTAACAGGGCCGGTCGGGTTCTTTTTTTATCCTTGTGCGTTTTGTCTTCGCATGTAATCTCTCTTTCGCATCGTGGGATCCAATATCCGCTTGCGGATGCGAAGCGATTCGGGTGTTACTTCCAAAAGCTCGTCCGTCTCGATGAAATCGAGTGCCTGCTCCAAAGACAGGATCTTCGGAGGAGTCAAAGTCAGAGCCTCGTCCGCAG
Organism: Lachnospiraceae bacterium; assembly: GCA_024681985.1. Lineage (GTDB taxonomy): Bacteria > Bacillota > Clostridia > Lachnospirales > Lachnospiraceae > JAILEN01. The sequence goes on from JAIKZU010000062.1 coordinate 10,020, forward strand.
AAGAGGACCGGGTGTTGGTGAGGTGCTTTTTCTTACATACATTTAGCTCGATGTCCTCGTTTCGGGAGCAGGAGCCGATGACCATGCCGGCATAAACCTTTTCTCCGGGCCCGATGAAGAGTGTCCCTCGATCCTGGGCAGAAAACAGACCGTAAGTAACGGATTCTCCGTTTTCAAAAGCAATGAGGGAACCGGTCTTTCGGTAAGCGATGTCTCCTTTGTAGGGCTCGTATCCTTCAAAAATGGTATTGATGATACCGTTTCCCTTTGTGTCCGTCATAAAGTCACCGCGATAACCGATGAGACCGCGGGAGGGGATCTTAAACTCGATTCGGGTAAAACCGCCGGTGATGGGCGTCATATTCTGCAGTTCGCCCTTTCTGGCGGAGAGCTTTTCAATGACGGTGCCCGTAAACTCGTCCGGTACGTCCACATAAGCCCGCTCCATAGGCTCTAAGCGTTTTCCGTTTTCATCGGTATGATACAGTACTTCCGCTTTGCTGACGGCGAATTCATAGCCTTCCCGACGCATATTCTCGATCAGGACCGAAAGGTGCAGTTCGCCTCGGCCGGAAACCTTAAAGGTATCGGTATTCTCCGTATCCTCCACCCGAAGAGATACGTCGGTATTTAATTCCTTAAACAGACGATCCCGGATGTGACGGGAGGTAACATACTTTCCTTCCTGTCCGGCAAAGGGACTGTCATTTACCATGAAGTTCATGGCAATGGTGGGTTCCGAGATCTTTTGGAATGGAATGGCTACCGGGTCCTCCGGGCCGCAGATGGTGTCTCCGATATGGAGATCAGCGATACCGGAAATTGCAACAATGGAGCCCACATTTGCTTCTGTCACATCCACTTTATTCAAGCCGTCGTACTCGTACAGTTTGGAGATGCGGACCTTTTCCCTTCGATCCGGGTCATGGTGGTTTACCACCACGGCTTCCTGGTTCAATTTCAAAACACCGTTGTCCACTTTCCCGATGCCGATGCGTCCCACGTATTCATTGTAATCGATGGTGGAGATCAACACCTGGGTATTGGCCTCCGGGTCTCCCTCGGGAGCGGGAATGTATTCTAAAATCGTCTCAAAGAGAGCGGTCATATCATTCTTTTCGTCATTTAGATCCTTTACGGCAAATCCCTCTTTGGCAGAGGCATAGATGAAAGGGCAGTCCAGTTGCTCATCGGAAGCGTCCAGGTCCATGAAAAGTTCCAGCACTTCATCGATCACTTCATCGGGACGGGCCTCGGGGCGATCGATCTTATTGATGCAGACGATCACCGGCAGATCCAGATCCAGCGCCTTCATCAAAACGAATTTCGTCTGGGGCATGGCACCCTCAAAAGCATCCACCACCAGGACAACGCCGTTTACCATCTTAAGGACACGCTCCACTTCGCCGCCGAAGTCGGCATGGCCGGGAGTGTCGATGATATTGATCTTTGTATCTTTATAGAATACGGCTGTGTTTTTGGACAGAATGGTGATACCGCGCTCCCGCTCGATGTCATTGGAGTCCATGACGCGCTCCTGCACTTCCTGGTTTTCACGGAAAACGCCGCTTTGTTTTAAAAGCTCATCCACCAGGGTGGTCTTACCGTGGTCTACGTGAGCGATAATGGCTATGTTTCGTATATCTTCTCTCTTTTGGATCATGAAAAGCCTTCTTTCTTCTTATTTAACAACTCCATAATTTTAACAACATAATCTTTTCCTGACAAGAAAAACAATGTACAAAAATCGCCATAGGGTAAGCTTTTCTAAGGTGTAATTTGCCTATTTAACAAGAATAGGATATAATTTGACGAGGTATGAAGACCTTGTACCACGACATTATTAGGTACGAAAAGAGGAGATACTATGGCAATATTTAAGGGTGCAGGTGTTGCGATCGTAACACCCATGAAGGAAAACTACGAAGTAAACTTCGACAAACTGGAAGAGTTGATCAACTTCCAGATCGACAACGGAACCGATGCCATCATCATAGCCGGCACCACCGGTGAGAGTTCCACACTTTCCATGGAGGAACATCGAAAGGTCATTAAGGCGGCGGTTGATTTTTCAAAGGGACGGGTTCCCGTGATCGCCGGTACCGGATCCAACTCCACAAAGACAGCCATCCGTCACAGCCATGAGGCCGAAGAGGACGGAGCGGACGCTTGTCTCATTGTCACCCCCTATTATAACAAGGCGACACAGGCAGGTCTCATTCAGCATTACAGTATGATCGCCGACGAGACGAAGCTGCCCATCATTTTATATAATGTGCCGGGACGTACTGGCTGCAATCTGCTTCCGGAGACGGTGGCGGAACTGGTTCGGACAAAATCCAATATCGTAGGTTTAAAAGAAGCTACAGGGAATATGGCCCAGGCCTCAAAGACCATGGCGCTCTGCGATGGCAAGCTGGAATTGTACTCCGGCGAGGACGGTCTGGTGGTCCCCCTTCTTTCCATCGGCGGTATCGGCGTGATCTCCGTGACCTCCAATATCGCACCGAAAAAGACCCATGATATGGTGATGAGCTACTTGAACGGGGACATCGAGACAGCACGAAAGATGCAGCTTAAGGCACTTCCTGTTGTGGATGCGCTCTTTAGTGAAGTAAACCCCATCCCGATCAAAAAGGCACTGAACCTGATGGGCATGGAAGTAGGATCCCTTCGTCCGCCTCTTTGCGATATGAGTGAGGAGAATGCGAAGGTTTTGGAAAAAGCCATGAAAGAGTACGGGTTATTGTCATGAATCTATGTCAGAATATAAGTAACGACGGATATCGTAAGACCACCAGAGTCATCATGCACGGATGTAACGGTCATATGGGCCGGGTGATCATCGGCATGATCGACGAGGATGAGACCATGGAAGTGGTGGCCGGCGTGGATCCCTTCGATAAGGGGGAGAATCCTTTTCCGGTGTTTTCATCCATTATCGACTGTAATATCGCAGCGGATGTGATCATTGATTTTTCCAATGCGAAGGCCGTGGATGATCTGCTGGATTATTGTGTTTCTCAAAAGGTACCGGTGGTACTTTGCACCACAGGACTTTCCGATGAGCAGATCGAGCTGGTGGAAAAAAGTGCAGCATCCGTAGCGATCCTTCGCTCCGCCAATATGTCTTTGGGCATCAATACTCTGATGGATCTTTTGAAAAAAGCCACCAGTGTATTTGCCGATGCGGGCTTTGATATCGAAATCGTGGAGAAGCATCACAATCAGAAGCTGGATGCACCCAGCGGCACAGCCATAGCGCTGGCGGACAGCATCAATGAAGTGTTGGAGAATGAATACGAATACGTATATGACCGCTCCCAGGTTAGAAAGAAGCGGGAGAAAAAAGAGATCGGCATTTCCGCCGTACGGGGTGGCAACATCGTGGGCGAGCACGAAGTGATCTTTGCGGGAACGGATGAGGTGATCACCTTCACCCATACGGCATATTCCAAGGCAGTGTTCGGCAGAGGTGCCGTGGAAGCAGCGAAGTTTTTAGTGGGACGTACCCCCGGACTTTACAGCATGCCGGATGTGATCGCAGTAAAATAAAAATGCTAAACAGATCGTTGGAATGAAAAAAGCAGGCATTTAAGCCTGCTTTTTGTTTGCTTTTTTGATCTCTTTTTTACTGTGATAGCGCCGTTCAAAGGCTTCCTTCCAAATGGTGGGATGGAAGAGGAGCACCATGGGGAAAAGTTCCAGTCTTCCTGCCAGCATGTCAAACATCAGAACGATCTTGGACAGAGCGGAAAAGAAGAAAAAGTTCTGGGTCGGTCCTACCTTTGCAAGTCCCGGTCCGATGTTGTTGAAGGCCGCTAAAACCGCCGTCACATTTGTCTGCATATCGTATCCCTCCAGGGAGACTAAAAGCAGGGATAAAATGAAGATGGCGATGTAAGTATCAAAGAATACATTGATGGAACGGACCACTTCATGCTTCACCGGCGTACCGTCCAGGGACAGATGCCGGATGCTCTTCGGGTGAATATAGGAAAAGGCTTCCTTAGCAACGGCTTTAAGGACGATGAGGATCCGGGAGACTTTGATACCGCCGCCGGTAGAGCCGGCGCATGCACCGACAAACATCAAAAGCACCAAAACTGTCTGGCTGAAGGATGGCCACGCATCAAAATCCGCAGTGGAAAAACCGGTGGTGGTGATAACGGAGGCCACCTGAAAAGCAGACTTCGTCACTGCATCAAAGAGGTTGTCGCACATGCGGTAAATGTTGATGCTGATCATCACGATGGAAGCTAAGATGATACCGAAGTATGCCTTTACTTCCTCCATGGCAAATGCTTTTTTAGCATCATGCATCAGGATAAAAAAGTATGCATTGAAGTTGACTCCGAAGAGGATCATAAATACGGTGATGACCCATTGGATGGTAACGGAATAACTTGCTACGCTGGTATTTAACACCCCGAATCCGCCGGTTCCCGCGGTGCCGAAGGAAAGGCAGATGGCATCAAAGACCGGCATCCTGCAGAACAGCAGGATCACAAACTCTGCCGCAGTCAACAGGAAGTAGATGCGGTAGAGAAGGAGCGCCGTGGTCTTCATCTTCGGAACCAGTTTACCTACGCTGGGCCCCGGAGACTCCGCCCGCATCAGATTGATGTTGGAACCGCCGCTCATGGGGATGATGGCAAGTAAAAATACCAGCACACCCATACCGCCGATCCAGTGGGTAAAACTACGCCATAAAAGGGACGTATGGGACAATGCCTCCACATCTGTCAGAATGGATGCTCCGGTGGTGGTAAAACCGGATACGGTTTCAAATAATGCATCGATGTAATTGGGAATCTCACCTGTGGCCATAAAGGGGATCGCACCGAAGAGGGATAAAACGATCCAACTTAAAGCGGTGCTGATACAGCCTTCTTTTAAATAGAAGATGGTATCCTTTGGTTTTCTCCGGGTAAACAAAAGCCCCACCAGAAAACACAGAAGCCCCACCAAAAGATAGGTGAAGCCTTCGGATTCTCCGTAAATGGCCCCTGTGATCACCGGGAGCATCAAAAGCGCACCCTCGATCTTTAGGACCGATCCTAAAATATAGCGAACGATGGAAGTATTCATGACGCCTCCTACAACAGAATATCCTGGATATTCGAAAAGCCGGAGTGGGTGGTAACCACCATCACACTGTCGCCAACCTCGATGGTATCAGAACCGGAGGGGAAGATGATGTCCTTTCCGCGTCCGATAAATGCGATCACCAGGTTCTCTTTTAATTTCAGATCCATCAAAGGGGTGCCGGTAACGGTGGAAGCGCTTTCTACGCGAAATTCCACGGCTTCCGCCCGCCCGTCAAACATATGAGAGAGAGTCTCGATATTGCTGCTCCGGATGGATGCTCGTTTTGCACGGGCGTATGCCACGATGGCTTCCGAGGTGATGAGCCGGGGAAAGACCACGCTGTCTAAGTCCAGTGTGCTGATCACATTCTGGAAGGAGAAGCGGTTTACCTTCGTGACGACCTTTGCATCGGATACCTGATGGGCATGCAATGTCAAAAGGATGTTTTCTTCGTCGATCCCTGTCAGTGGAATAAAGGCGTCGATGGAATCAATGCCTGCCTCTTTTAAAATCTCGGCATCCGTACCGTCACTGTTGATGATGATGGCCTTCGGGATCAGATCCGTCAGTTCCTCGCAACGCTTTCTGTCCCATTCGATGATCTTTACTTCGATGCCTTCACTGATCAGGCGGTTTGCCAGATAGTAGGAGGCTTTTCCGCCGCCTACGATGAGACAGTCTTTGGTATGGTTTGTGGGAACGCCGATATCCCGAAGACATTTGGCACTCATTTTTTTGGGCGCCACAAAGCTGACGGTATCACCCACTTCAAAAACAAAACTACCGTTGGGGATGATGACTTCGCCATTTCGCTCAACAGCAGTAAAAAGCATCCGGGGATGCTTTTCTTTTGAAAAATCTATGATACTTTCTCCCACCAGTTTGCAGGTGTCCTTTAGTTTTAATTTGATCTGCTCCGCATTTCCGTGGGCAAAGGAATTGACTTCCAAAGCTGCCGGAAGACTTAAGATCCGGGCGATCTCGTTGGATGCCTCCAGTTCCGGATTGATGATCATAGCCAGACCCAGTTTGTCACGAAGGTAGGATGCCTCCTGACTGTAGTCGGGGGTACGTACTCTGGCGATGGCAGAGCAGTGGGGCTGCGCCATGGTGGCAACGGTACAGCATAACAGATTCAACTCGTCCGATTCTGTCACGGCAATAAACAGATCCGTATCTTCGATACCTGCTTCCCGAAGGACCCGGGTGCTGGCGCCGTTCCCCACGATACCTAAGACATCGTAGGAGTTATTGATCTCCTCCACCTTTTGCTGGTCGTTGTCGATCAAAGCAATATCATTTCCTTCTTTGCTAAGTTGTTCCACCAGAGTGACACCAACTTTGCCGGCTCCGACGATGATGATCCGCAGTGGTCGTACGGGAGCCTCTGAACGTTTGATTCCAAACATGAAATAACCTCTGTTTTATTTTGTACCAAATATGCGGTCGCCGGCATCACCCAGTCCGGGGCAGATGTAAGCGTCTGCGTTTAATTCACGATCCAGATGTCCCACATAGATCTGAACGTCCGGATGATCCTTCTGGATGCGAGCCAGACCTTCGGGAGCGGCAATGATGCACATGAGCTTGATCTTTCGGCCACCGTGCTCTTTGATGAAACCAAGAGCCTCGGAAGCACTTCCGCCGGTAGCGAGCATGGGATCCACCACCAGGATGGTACGCTGCTCGATGGGGCTGGGAAGCTTGCAGTAATACTCATGGGGTTCATGGGTCTCGGGATCACGATAGAGACCGATGTGACCGATCTTTGCAGTGGGTACCAGGTTCATGATGCCCTCCACCATGCCCAAACCTGCACGCAAGATGGGAACTACTGCCAGTTTCTTTCCTGCGATCATGGGAGTCATGCATTTTTCAATGGGTGTCTCCACTTCCACGTCTTCCAAGGGAAGATCCCGCAGTGCTTCAAATCCCATCAGTGTGGCGATCTCTTCCACCAGGGTACGGAACTCGTTCGTTCCGGTATTTTTGTCTCTTAACATGGATATTTTGTGCTGGATCAAAGGATGATCCATGATCATAACGTTGTTTTCCATCATATGGAAATCCTCCTACTCATTTTCGGCTGCAGTTGCATGCTACTTTCGATTGAGATTATACCATATTTTTAATGATATTAATCATTGAACTGCAAACCGAAAAAAAGTATACTCTTATTTGGGTTTTTTATCAATCCAAATAGCATTCCAACAAAACGAGTAGGAGGGAAACATGGAAAACAGAGTAATTAAAGATGCTTCAACCCTCGGTACCGGTAAGATGATGGTACTGGGTCTGCAGCATATGTTTGCTATGTTCGGTGCGACGATCTTGGTACCGATCCTGGTAAACAACTATTTCGAGGGACAGGGTTTATCCATCCAGGTAACGCTGTTCTGCGCCGGAATCGGCACGTTATTGTTTCATTTTATCACGAAGCGTAAGGTGCCCGCATTTTTGGGATCATCCTTTGCCTTCTTGGGCGGCTTTGCAACCATCGCCGGCCTGAACACAGGCATCTACGCCAATATGACCATGGGAGAAAAACTTCCCTATGCCTGCGGCGGTATCGTGGTGGCCGGACTTTTGTATCTGGTTTTGGCCTTGATCATCAGAGTCGTGGGTATTCAGAGGGTTATGCGCTTTCTGCCTCCGGTAGTGACGGGACCCATCATCATCTGTATCGGACTTTCACTGGCTCCTTCAGCTGTATCCAATGCTTCCGCTAACTGGATCTTGGCACTCATCGCTTTCGGTGTAGTGGTGGTATTCAACATCTGGGGCAAAGGTATGTTTCGGATCATTCCCATCCTGATGGGTGTTGTGATCTCCTATGTCGTTGCAGTGATCTTTAATGCGGCAGGTATGACAAACGCAGACGGTAGCGCCATTTTGGACTTTACGGGTATGGCGGCCGCAAAGGTGGTTTCCGTACAGCCTTTTGTGCTTTGTAAATTTGATCTGACTGCGATCTTGGTTATGGCACCCATTGCCATTGCGACCATGATGGAGCACATCGGTGATATTTCCGCCATTTCCGCTACCGTGGATGAAAATTTTATCGAAGATCCCGGCTTAAATCGCACACTGTTGGGTGACGGTCTGGCTACCGCTTTTGCGGGACTGATCGGCGGACCTGCCAATACGACTTACGGTGAGAATACCGGCGTTTTGGAACTCTCCAAAGTACATGATCCGAAGGTGATCCGATTCGCAGCCGTATATGCAGTGATCTTAAGTTTCTCTCCGAAGTTTGCGGAACTCATCGGTTCCCTTCCCACAGCCATCATCGGCGGTATCAGTTTTGTCCTTTACGGAATGATCTCCGCCATCGGTGTTCGTAACGTGGTAGAGAATAAGGTAGACTTTACACAGTCCAGAAACCTGATCGTAGCTGCAGTGATCTTAGTCAGCGGTTTGGGATTCTCCGACGGACTTACCTTTACGGTAGGCTCTACCAGCATCACCCTTACATCGCTTGCCATCGCAGCCATTCTCGGTATCCTCTTAAATGCCATTTTGCCCGGCAAGGATTAC
>JAIKZU010000095.1 GCA_024681985.1 Lachnospiraceae bacterium
ACTATAATGGGCAAGGGGTGCGGTGTCAAGGGGTGAGCCCTGGGCTCAAACCGCACCCCCGCTCATTCTTGAGGTTTTTTTTCGAAACTGCTATGATAGGGAGAGGTTTTTTATAAAACGCGAGATAAAAGAGAACGGGGGATGTGGCTATGAGTTTGGCAGATCGCATATTTGTGGATATGTGCAGAGACATTATCGATAACGGAACCAGCACGGAGGGCGAAAAAGTTCGTCCCCACTGGGAGGATGGAAGCAGTGCTTACACCATAAAAAAATTCGGTGTGGTAAACCGCTATAACTTAGCGGAGGAGTTCCCGGCCATCACTTTACGCCGGACCGCCATCAAAAGTGCGACAAACGAGATGCTTTGGATCTGGCAGCAGAAGTCTAATAATATCCATGACTTAAAGGCCAGTGTCTGGGATGAGTGGGCGGATGAGGAAGGCTCCATCGGAAAAGCCTACGGCTACCAGATGAGCGTGAAGCATTTTTATAAGGATATCAATCGAGAGGGCCTGGTCCATGCCTTTGGGGAAGAAAAAGCAGCTTCCTTTAAAGAAGAGAACAGTGGATATTATATGGATCAGGTGGATCGGGTGATCTACGATTTAAAGAACAATCCTTTTTCCAGAAGGATACTGACCAATATTTATGTGCACGGGGATCTCTCCGAGATGCATCTGTATCCCTGCGCTTACAGTATGACTTTTAACGTCACTGCCAAAAAGGGATCTGATCAGCTGGTCTTAAATACCATTTTAAATCAGAGGTCCCAGGATGTGCTGGCGGCTAATAACTGGAACGTATGCCAGTATGCGGTGCTGACCCATATGATGGCCCAGGTGTGCGACATGCAGGTGGGAGAATTTGTACACGTCATTGCGGATGCCCACATCTACGACCGACATATTCCCCTGGTGGAGGAGCTTATCACTCGGGAGCAGCATCCGGCGCCGAAGTTTTGGTTAAATCCCGAAGTCAAAGACTTCTATCAGTTTACCGATGCGGATATCCGGCTGGACGACTACGAAACCGGACCGCAGATCAAGAATATACCGATTGCAGTATAAATCTAACTACGGTCAAGCGAGATGTTGTGGAAGTTGCAAAAAGGAAAGCGAGGACCTGATTTTACATCGGCACTTAGTGAATGAAGTGAACTTAGTGTCCGCTATGTAAAATCAAGAACGAGAGTGTGCCTCGCGGTTTTTGCACACTTACACAACATCGTAATAAGATAAAAAAGAGGTAAAACATGAAGGCAATTGCAGCAGTTGATAAAAACTGGGGGATCGGAAACAAAGGAAAACTCTTATTATCCATCCCTGCAGACATGAAATTCTTCCGCGCCACCACGCTGGGAAAGGTCGTGGTCATGGGCCGAAAGACTCTGGAGAGCTTCCCCAACGGAAAGCCCCTAAAGGATCGAGTCAATATCGTCCTGACAAGGGACAGAGCATATCAAAAAGAAGGCACCATCATCGTACACGATATGGAGGAATTGCAGAAGGTCCTTGCGGATTATGACTCTGATGATATATTTGTCATCGGCGGCGAAAGCATCTATCGTCAGATGATCGATCTCTGCGACGAAGCATATATCACCCAGATCGATTATGCATACGATGCGGATGCGTATTTCCCCAATCTGGAGGAAATGGACGACTGGGAACTGTCCGTGGAAGGCGAAGAAGAAACCTACTACGATCTGTGTTATTCGTTCAATGTGTACAGGAAGAAATAAGTAAAGGATAAAACCATGGAGATCACAGGAAAAAAGCTGATTATTAAAGCCCTTTTGGAAGAAGGGGTGGATACCATATTTGCATACCCCGGGGGCATGATCACGGATATCATGGATGAACTGTATAAGCAGGATTCCATTCATGTGGTGTTGCCCAGACATGAGCAGGCGTTGGTACATGAGGCAGAGGGATATGCCCGTGCCACGGGAAAGACCGGTGTCTGTCTGGTGACCAGCGGACCCGGTGCCACCAATACCATTACGGCTATAGCGGATGCCCATTATGACAGCATTCCACTGGTGGTGATCACCGGACAGGTAGCCCAGAATCTCATCGGTAATGATGCGTTTCAGGAAGTAGATATCGTGGGCATGACCCGCTCTGTAGTAAAATACGGTGTCACCGTACGGGACAGAAAGGAACTTGGGCGGATCCTAAAGATGGCTTTTGTCATTGCTTCCACAGGAAAGCCGGGACCGGTGCTCATTGATATCCCGAAGGATCTGCAGCTGGAAAACGGCCCTTCGGAGTATCCCACAGAGGTGACTATCCGTGGTTATAAGCCCAATGAATCGGTACATGTGGGCCAGTTGAAACGTGCCTATAAGTTGTTAAGGAGCGCCAAGCAGCCCATGATCTTAGCCGGCGGCGGTGTGCGTATCTCCGGTGCGGGCAAGGAACTTCTGGCTTTTTCCCATGAGATGAAGATCCCTGTGGTGACCACCATTATGGGAAAGGGAGTAGTTCCCGAGGATGATGCATACTATATCGGAAATTCCGGTATGCACGGGCGTTACGCAGCCAATATGGCAGTCATGGAATGTGATGTGCTTTTTTCCATCGGCACCCGCTTTAATGACCGGATCACCGGAGATTTAAATGAGTTTGCACCCCATGCAAAGATCATTCACGTGGACGTGGAGACGGCTTCCATTTCCAGAAATGTGGTGGTGGATGTGCCGGTGGTTTCGGATGCGAAACTGGCATTGGAAAAGCTAAATGAGTGGGCGGAGCCCATGAAGACGGATAAGTGGCTGGAAAAGATCAAAAAGTGGGAAGCGGAAAATCCCCTTACCATGAAAAAGGGACGGGGCATCTCTCCCCAAAAGGTAATGGAAGGTATCAATGAAGTGTTCCCGAATGCCATCGTTTGCACCGACGTGGGCCAGCACCAGATGTGGGCCACCCAGTATATCAAGGTGGGAGAAGGCGGCGCCATGATCACCTCCGGCGGCCTGGGTACCATGGGGTTTGGATT
>JAIKZU010000096.1 GCA_024681985.1 Lachnospiraceae bacterium
GGATACCCAAGGACAGCTTTGTGCCCTTGGTGGCGGGACTATGTGTTTTATGTACGCCTTTTGTGTATCTGTCGGTGATGCCCCGGCTTAAAAACATGGACCCCAGGCTCTACGAGGCAGCCCTGGATCTGGGAGCGACACCCCGACGGGCACTTTTTTTCGTGGTGCTCCCGGAGATCATCCCCGGCATGATCGGCGGATTCGTCACCAGCATCACCCTGGCGGTGGATGACTATTTCATCACTACTTACACGAAGCCGGCAGCCTTTGATACCATCAGCACCTATGTGGTAAACGCCACCAAGGGTGCACAGACCAAGATCAAGACCGCACTTTGGGCGCTTTCCGCAGTGATCTTCCTGTTGGTTGTGATCGCAGTGTTGATCAATTATTTTTATTCCATGAAACATGATCGGGTTGAGGAAGAAAGAGTTGAAGATTAGAAAGATAAATGGGCGTGTGGCAGGACTTTTGCTTTTGCTCCTTGGAATGGCTTTCGCTTTCGGAGGGTGCAAAAAGACAGAGGATGAAGTCCTGACCCTGCGTATCGCCAACTGTGAGGAATATATCGACGAGGGAGACTGGGACGAGGAAGAGACCATCGAGCTTTCCGACGGGAGTAAGATCCTGGGCGAAAACTCCATGGTGGAGGACTTCGAGGACTGGTATAAAGAGACCTACGGAAAAGAGATCCGGGTGGAGTATTCCACCTACGGCACCAATGAGGATCTGTATAACCAGCTGACCTTGGGGAGCAGGTTCGATCTGGTGTGCCCCTCCGAGTATATGATATTAAAGCTTATGGGAGAAAAAAAGCTGGTACCTTTTTCGGAGGCGTTTTCCGATGCGGGCATCCCGGATAATTTCTATGCCCGGGGCGTATCCGACTATATACGGAATGTGTTCGCGGGATTAACGCAGAACGGAGAGCCCATCGGCCGCTATGCTGCCGGTTATATGTGGGGCACCATGGGTATCGTTTACAATCCCGAGGCAGTGGCCAAAGAGGACTTAAAACACTGGAATGTACTTTTAGATCCCACCTACAAAAAACAGATCACCATGAAGGACAGCGTGCGGGATTCCTACTTTGTATCCCTTTGCATCTTAAACGAAGATGTCATGACCTCTCCCGATTTTCTGGAAGATCCGGCGTATGAAAAAAATCTCTCTGCGCTGCTGAACGCTACGGATCAAAAAACAGTGGATCAGGCGGAACGTGTGCTCTCCGATATGCGGCAGAATGCATATTCCATGGAGACGGACAGCGGAAAAGCGGACATGGTCAGCGGAAAGGTGCTCTGCAACATGCAGTGGTCCGGGGATGCGGTATACACCATGGACCAAGCGGAAGAGGATGACGTGGAGCTTTGCTTTTTTGTACCGGAGGAAGGATCCAACCTCTGGTTTGACGGCTGGGTGATGCTAAAGGACGGCATCGGCGGCGATCCGGAACGGCAGCAGGCAGCGGAGGCCTTTGTGAATTTCATTTCCGCGCCGGAAAACGTGGTTCGGAATATGTATTATATCGGCTATACTTCCTGTATTTCCGGTGGAGACGACGGGATGGTCTTTGACTATCTGCGATACAATTACGAGGTGGAGGATCCTGAAGCGGAGGAGGCGGTGGATTATCCGCTGGATTATTTCTTCGGGACCAAAGACACTCCCGAAGGAAGCTTTGTTCTCCATGTGGATCCCTCTCTGCTGAACCGACAGCTGTCAGCACAGTATCCCACGAAAGAGACCATCCGACGTTGTGCGGTGATGGCCTGTTATGATCAGGAAGCAAATGCACGGATCATGCGGATGTGGACCAATATCCGCTGCTTTGAATTTCCCTGGTCATGAGATGACCGACTCGAAAACGATTTAGTTTGTATTTTTACTGATCATTTGGTAAAATAGTCCAAGGTATGTGAAAATATTATCATTCAGTAGAGGAGGCGATAGATCATGTGGTCAATCGGAAACTTAAAGAAACGCGGTAAGACAGCCTTTAAGCGCAATTACTGGAAGTGCGTTCTGGTAGGCTTGTTACTTACGATGATCAGTGGCGGAATTGGAGCCGCATCCGGTGCTGCGTCCGGCGGATCCACCGGTGCATCCATCGGTCAGCAGATCGAGAACAGCCAGGGAAACGACAGCTTCGACTATGATGCTTCTGAATTCGGTCTTGATGAGTTTGGGATCGAGGGCGAGATCGAGAACGAGATCGAGAACGAGATCGCCGGAGGAGCAAAGGTTGCAGCGATAGCCGCTTTTGTTTCCATTTTTGCTATACTGTTCGTGATCATCATGGCTGTAGCCATTGTGACGGATGTGTTCATCATCAATCCTTTGGAAATGGGTACACAGCGGTTCTTCCTGATCAACCAGCAGGATAACGCGGAGGTGAAGGAAGTCTGCTTTGCTTTTGACAGAAACTTCAAGAATCATGCAAAGATCCTGTTCTTCCGTGATCTTTACATCTTCCTGTGGTCCCTGCTCTTCATCATCCCGGGTATCGTAAAGGCTTATGAATATCGGATGATCCCTTACATCTTATCCGATGATCCGGAGATCTCCATGGAAGAGGCTTTTGCCCGCAGTAAATATCTGATGAAAGGTGAGAAGCTTCATGCATTCCTTTTGGATCTTTCCTTTATCGGATGGTGGATCCTTTCCATTTTCACCTGCGGTATCCTGTTGACCTTTTATGTACTTCCCTATGAGATGTCCACAGAGGCAACCTTGTACGAAGCATTAAAGTACCTGAAGCTGCAGGATCAGGGTGCAGCACCTGCACAGGAGACGGTTCCGGCAGAAGCACCTACCGAGTCTGAAGAAAACAACTGGTAGAAAAGGAGCCCCGGGGACGGTGGCAAGGGCTCAAAAAAATGAGCCCTTGCCACCGTCCCTGAGGCTCATTTATTCCCGAAGAATTCTTCTGCGCAGCGGACTGTCTGCATTGCATCCTTGCAGTAGTAATCCGCGCCGATCATATCCGCATATTCCTGATTCAAAACAGCTCCACCAACAGCCACTTTACAATCCACATGGGCTTCCCGCAAAGCTTTTATGGTCTCTTCCATACTGCTTACGGTGGTGGTCATCAAAGCGCTTAAGCCGATGAAGTGGATATCTTCTTTGATGGCACACTCCACAATGGTCTCCGGAGCTACGTCTTTTCCCAAGTCGATGACGTCAAAGGAATAGTTTTCCAAAAGAACTTTGACGATGTTCTTGCCGATGTCGTGGATGTCTCCCTTTACCGTGGCCATGATGACACGGCCTTTGGGTTCGCTTTTTACGCCGGCGGAGGAAAGGGCAGTCTTGATCTCGTCAAAACATACCTGGGCAGCTTCCGCACTCATCAATAACTGAGGGAGGAAGATGGTGTTCTTTTCAAAGCCTTTGCCAACCACATCTAAAGAGGGCACGATGTAAGAATTGATCACATCCAAAGGATCCGTGCCGGATGAGAGCATTTCCTTTGAAAGCCGGGCACAGTTTTCTTTTAAGCCCTTTATGATGGCGCTGCCGAGGGGCGTCTTTGC
>JAIKZU010000133.1 GCA_024681985.1 Lachnospiraceae bacterium
AATTAGGAGAGATCGAGGCTGATGCAGCAAAGATCGAGGGCATTAAAATCTGCGCCTGTACATATCAAAAGGAAAAGGATAAAATTATCCTGCATTACGTAGGGGATCTTTCCGAAAAAGAACTGACCGGAGTTTTAAAGGATGTCCTGCCCCGCTATATGCTTCCCGCCCGGCTCCACCGGATGGAGGAAATGTGTTTTACCGCAAACGGAAAAGTAGACCGAAAAGCGTTGGAAAAAATGTGATCTGAGGAGGATTCAAAGATGGACACACGCAAGGAAGTTTTGGAGATATTGGAAGAACTGCATCCGGATATCGACTTTGAGACGGAAAAAAGCCTCATCGACGACAAGGTGCTGGATTCCTTTGATGTGGTCACTCTGGTGACGGAGCTTGGCAGCGCTTTTGATATCGAGATCACGGCGGCAGATATGGTCCCTGAGAATTTCAATTCCCTGGATGCCATGACGGAAATGGTGGAAAACCTGCTGGCGGAGTTTTGATCTCATGCTGTTTACTTCGTACGAATTCATTGCTTTTGCCGCGATCCTTCTGCTTCTATACTATATCCTGCCCAAGACCGCACAGAAATACGTGCTGTTCTGCGGCAACATGATCTTTTACGCCGTAACCGGCTGGCAGAATCTCATCTTTCTCTTTGTCACCATCTGCACCACCTTTGGGGCAGCACTTTGGGTGGACAAAAACTTAAAAGCCCAAAAGGAACAGCTGGCCCTTCACAAAGCAGATTGGGATCGGGAGCAGAAAAAGGCCTACCGGTCCGGGGAAAAGACAAAGCGAAAAATGGCAGTGGCGATCGCTGCCATCGTAAACGTGGGCCTTCTGGCCTTTGTAAAATTCCCCCATACCCAGTTTCAGTTTTTAATGCCCATGGGGATCTCTTTTTATACCCTGATGTCTTTGGGCTATCTGTTTGATGTCTACCGGGAAACCCAGGAAGCGGAAAAGAATCTCTTCCGCTACGCACTGTTTGTTTCCTATTTCCCACAGCTGGTGCAGGGACCCATCAGCCGGTTTAACGAACTCTCCGAGACCCTTTTCAAAGAACATGATTTTGAAGGGAAAAATATAACTTTTGGACTGTACCGCATTCTCTGGGGATTCTTTAAAAAACTGGTGATCGCCGATCGCTTAGCGGTGGCGGTGGGCACCATCTCCGGGGATTTCGGGACCTATCACGGCAGTTACATCTTTTTGGAGATGTTTTTATATACCATTCAGTTGTACGCAGATTTTTCCGGGGGCATCGATGTGACCATCGGCCTATCGGAGATGTTTGGCATTCATGTAACGGAGAACTTCATCCGCCCCTACTTCTCAAAATCCTTAAAGGAATACTGGCGCCGCTGGCACATCACCATGAGCACCTGGTTTCGGGATTATCTTTTTTATCCCATTTCCATCACTCCCTGGATGCAAAATCTGTCCAGGTTCCTTCGGAAAAAATGCGGAGAACGCGTCGGCAAGCGGTTGCCGGTCTATCTGGCTTCCTTTATCGTATGGGCAGTTACCGGCATCTGGCACGGCACCACCTCTAACTTTATCGTCTGGGGGATCATCAACTGGTTCATTCTCATGGTGTCCGAGGAACTGGAGCCCTTATATGAAAAGTTTCATGCCCGTTTCATCCCTGCATCCCGTCGCGGATGGCAGGCTTTTATGGTGCTCCGCACCTTTACCATGCTCTGCTTTTTAAAACTCTTTGACTGTTACGCCACCGCAGGAGAAGTGTTTCGGGCTTTTGGCAGTGCCTTTTCCGAGCCAAATCCGGGAGAGGTGGGAGCGAATCTCTTTTCTCTTGGACTAACCCCTTGGGATTATCTGGTGGCTGGATGCGGTGCGCTTTTGATGCTTGGGGTATCTCTTTTACAGCGACGGGAAAGTGTGCGGCTGCAGCTTTCGAAAAAGCCCTTTGCCCTTCGGGCCGCAGTGGGTATGGGCCTGTTTTTGGTGACGCTGATCTTCGGCGCTTACGGTGTGGGCTATGATGCCTCCCAGTTTATCTATAATCGTTTTTAAAGGAAGTTTGTTTTGGAAAGAACCGTAAATGAAAAAAAGAAAACAGGGATCCGTATCGTCGCGGTGTTTTTGATCCTTGTCTTCATTCTCTTTTTATTGCAGCGCCTGTTTGTGCCCAAGTACATGGGGGATGTCATCGAAGGACGCTTCGTGGGGGAATACTATCGGGAAGAGGATAAAAGCTTTGACGTGATCTTTGTGGGAGACTGCGAGGTATATGAGAACTTCTCCCCGGTGGTTTTGTGGCAGGATTACGGGATCCACAGCTACATCCGGGGCAGTGCCCAGCAATATATCTGGCAGTCCTATTATCTTTTAAAAGATACCCTGCGGTATCACACCCCCAAGGTGGTGGTGTTTAACATCCAGTCCCTGCAGTATGATGAGTCCCAGTCCGAGGCATATAACCGCATGACCTTAGAGGGGATGCGGTGGAGCCCCGCAAAGGTGGATTCCATCCGCGCCTCCATGACGAAGGAGGAACACTTCATCGAATACGTCTTTCCGCTCCTTCGCTACCACGACCGGTGGAATGACTTAAGTGACGATGATGTCCGTTATATGTTCCGTACGGAGCCGGCCACCTTTAATGGTTATTACATGCGCACCGATGTGCTGCCGGCGGAAAACGTGCCGGAGGGAAGACCCTTGGAGGATTATGCCTTCGGTGACCGCGCCTGGGAATATCTGGAAAAAATGCGGCTGCTCTGTGAAGAAAACGGGATCACCCTGGTCCTTACAAAAGCCCCCAGCCTCTGGCCCTACTGGTATGACGAATATGAAAAACAGGTGGAGGAGTATGCATCTGCCCATGAGCTTACCTATATCAACTTCCTGGAACTGCAGGAGGAAACCGGCATCGATTATTCCACCGATACCTACGACGGCGGATTGCATATGAATCTTACCGGGGCGGAAAAGCTGTCCCGTTATATCGGGCCCATCCTTTTGAAGGCAGGCGCTTGCGATCGACGGAATGAGGCCGGCCTGGCAAAGATCTGGGAGGAAGAGACCGTCCGTTACAATGCCGCGGCCGGAAGGATGGTATTGGTCCCGGGCAAGATACGGATGGGCGCCCCGTATTGCAATTAACATAAAAACGATTACAATTATAGCGGACGAGATGATGGATCTCGTTTACGATAGTAACGAAGCCGTGCTTGATTTTTTCATAACCGGATTCTATCCGGACATGAGAGGTTAACGTAATCATGAAGAAAAAAGGGATCATCATCGGTTGTATCGCGGCAGCAGCCCTTGTTGCGGCAGCCGGTGGTGTTTTTGCTTGGTATCAGAACGAGACGGATCTGGTATATAAGGAAGTATATGCAGAAGCCGGAAGCGATGCGCCGGACGTGGCGGAGTTTTTAAAACGCCCGGAGCCGGAGGCGTCTTTTGCAAAGGATACAAAATTCGATATGCAGACCCCCGGAGATTATGCACTTACGGTCTTATGGAAAATGCCGGTCTTTGGGCAGCAGGCGTTTCAGACCACCCTGCATATCACGGATACTACGGCGCCGGTAGTGGAAGCGGTGGATGAATATACGGTGTTTACCTATGAGGGGGAAAAGAACCCTCCGAAGGCGCAGGAGTTTGTCAAAAGTATCACCGATGTGACGGAATGTAAGACCGAGTTTTTAAAAGACTATGATTTTACGGTGGGAGGAAACTTTGATGTGACGCTGGTGGTGACGGATGCCGCCGGGAATTCCACGGAGGCTTCCGTGCCCTGTACCGTGATCTCCGACAGTACCCCGCCGGTGATCGAGGGAGTTAAGCCCCTGGAGGTGGCTCAGGGAGAGACCATTTCCTATAAAAAGGATATCACGGTAACGGACGATTTCGACGAGAACCCCACCCTGGAAGTGGATACATCGGAGGTGAATGCGGATAAACGCGGCACCTACAACGTTACCTATACCGCTACGGATGCGGCCGGGAATGTCGCTACGGAAAAGACCACCATCCACATTGTTTCGGCAAAGATCGCCGGAGCTACGGAAGAAGCTGTATATGCCATGGCGGACGGGATCTTAAAGGAGATCATCACCGATGACATGGGACAAAAGGAGCAGGCAAAGGCGGTCTTTGACTGGGTGGTCAACAACATCGGATACTCCGAGTCCGCCGGCATGGATGATCTGTTGTCTGCGGCATACAAGGGCATGAACTACCACATCGGGGACTGCACCGTCAAACAAAAGACGGCGGAAGTGATGCTGAACCGCCTGGGATCAAAAACATGGAGATCGAAAAGATCCGGGATCACCGGGGACACTACTGGCTCTTGATCGACATCGGAGAGGGCTGGTATCATTACGATCCCAACTTGCAGTTGGACGGCACTTTGATATTTTACTGGCATGATGCGGACCTGTGGAATTACTCTAACACCCACGGCAACACCCATAACTATGACC
>JAIKZU010000141.1 GCA_024681985.1 Lachnospiraceae bacterium
ACGCCGGGGCTGGCAAACAAACTGGCCATGGGCGGTGCCACAAAGATCTGCTGTAATTTCCCGGAGACCTTAAAATATCTGCCGGAAGGCAAGGCGGTTCTTACCGGCTGTCCCATCCGACGGGAATTATTGGAGGGCGACTGAGAAAAAGCTCTATCCTTTACTGGGCTTCCCGGAACAAAACCCATCCTTCTCATCATCGGCGGATCCCTTGGTTCTGTATTTGTGAACAAGGCGGTACGGGGTGCATTGGAGGAACTCTTAAATGATTTTGAGATCATCCATCTCTGCGGGCGGGGAAATCTGGATGAAAGTCTGACGGGAAAAACCGGCTATGTACAGTATGAATTCATCAGTGATGAACTGCCGGATCTCTTTGCGGCGGCAGACATGGTGATCTCCCGGGCAGGCGCCAACGCCATCTGCGAACTTCTGGCTCTGCACAAACCAAACATTTTGGTCCCCCTTTCCTTAAACGCAAGCCGCGGTGATCAGATCCTAAATGCTCGTTCCTTCGAAGCGCAGGGATTCTCCCACGTGATGGAAGAAGAAAGCGTAAAAGCCGACACCCTGGCGGAAGCGGTGAAGTCCGTATACAAAAAACGCGACGATTACATCCGGGCCATGGAAGCCAGCGACCAAAAGGACGCCATTGCCACCATCGCCGACTTGATCGACGCGCTTTCATAAGTTCCCTATAGATCTGCGATCTCCTACTTCATCTGTAGGGACTCGCAGATTTCTTTTGTCTCCTCTTCCGTAAACTTCACATGAGACCAGGTAAGGATGTTTCTGCCGTCATCATAACGGGGCACCAGATGTACGTGAAGATGGAACACTGTCTGTCCTGCTGCCTCTCCGTTATTCTGAAGGATATTAAACCCGTCACAACCCAGCTTTTCCGTCATATGGGTCGCCAGGCGTTTTGCCAAAGGCAGGATCTTTGCAGCGACTGCATCATCCACTTCATAGATATTTGCAAAATGCTCCTTGGGCAGGATCAACGCATGGCCCTTTGTGGCAGGATCCGCATCCAGGATCACCTTAAAATCCTCATCTTCGTAGATACTGTTGGTGGGAATGATCCCGTTTGCCAGTTTGCAAAAAATACAATCCTCTTTTTTCATCTGCTTTCTCCTTATCTAACTCACGAAAGATCCGTGTCTGTATGCTGCCTTACCCCATAAACGGGAAGGAATTATCCAACAGCCGAAGCAAAGTGGCGTCCCCCTTTGAGGTCATGTCCCCCACCGTAAAGGCCCGCTGGAAGGTCTCTCTTCCGGAAACAATATGGTTCATGATGTCATATTTCAAACGAAGGGTCACATCTACCCCCGCTTCCTCGCCGTAGTGACAGTCAATGTCATTGCCCGCTATGGAAACAAACAAAGGCTTGGCTTTACCGTCTATGTAAAAGAGAAAGGATGCCTTTGCATCGGGAGTGGACACGTAATGGGATTTAAAGGAAGAGATGAACTCTGTGGAAGCGTCTTCCTTCTCCTGTCCCAGCATGTTCCGGTACATGGAAGAAAGCTCAATGATATCTTCCTTCTGCTGCTCTACAAATTCCTTGTTCGATGCATTGGCCGCCAGCTGCTCACTCTCCTGGGGCGTCAGTTCCATGGCTTCGGATCGCAAAACGTTCTTTGTCACCGCCTGGTTACTGGTGGGCAGACCCTTTGCCTTTTGGGAGATGGAACGGTAAAGGTTCTCCGCCTTCTTTTCGATGATATGGGCATATTCCTGATTCGACTCAAAGGTCGCCCGATCCTCCACATAACCCGCCAGGCCGTTACAGGGGAGACCGCCTAAGATCTCCCAGGCTTTTTCCAGGGTCATCATGCCATCCCGCTCGCCGTAGGTCTTTGATAATACCACGGGCTGCATATAAATCGTGGCGATCTTCTCCTTGTCTCCGTAGAGCCAGCAGGCATCCAAGAACTGGTTCATATAGCCACCGATCCCCAGCCATTCCACCGTGGTAGCCAGAATCACTCCATCCACATCCTTTAACGTGGCCGGCAACGTAGCGATCTGCGATTCGTATTCGTATATATTGTAATGATGTACCTCCACCCGAAGTTCCGTCAGCACATCTTCCATCTTTTTGATCACGTAAAGGGTGGGATCATCGATGACTCCCCGCCCGCCGTAATATATGTTGATCTTCATAGGTTTCCCCCAAAAATCCGTCCTTTTATCCTTCATAAGTATAGAATTTCCAAGGGTAAAAATCAATCATTTTACACCACCCGATAGGTGACATCGGCGAAGGTGATCATGTCCATGGGCTTTAAGGGCGTAGCCTCCCGATAGGGGATCATCCGACCGTTTATATAGGTCCCGTTCCGGGAGTTTAAGTCCACGAGATAGTAGATCCCGTTTTCCTTTAAGATCTTTGCATGACAACGGCTCACCACCTTGGAATGCAGCACGGCGTCGTTCTTTCCTGCCTTACTGCCGATCCGAAATGGCGTGTGGGAGATGACATGATCCCTTTCCTCCTTATCCGCACCCTCGTACAAAAGCTTTCCGATACAGCCCAGATCTGTCTCCGATAAAATGGTTGTCTCCTCTACCGGTTCCTCCACAGGGTCAAATTCCAGATCGCTTAAGATGTCATCCGGAGGAAACAGGTCTTCCTTCTCTCGGCGAAATCTCTCCTTCAGCTTCTTTATCCACCTTGTCACCGCCTCCGTAAGAAACGAGGTATTGATCTTTCGCTCTTTTACATTTTCTTCCATATCCGAAAGATCTGCCAGATACTCTTCCGGAAAATCTCCGGACAGATCATCCGGCACCACCTTCAGATCCGAGAAATCCAAAGCAGATTTTTCCTCATGAATTCGATGTTCATTTTCCGGTGATGGCAAAGCAGAGGACTCCCCCTCTTCCGAGGCTTCGTTTTCATCCCTTAGGATCTGCAGGATCTCCGTTAACGTAAATCCCTCGTTTTGCGTCACTTCAAACATCCTGCGGCAGATCTCTACCACCTCCAGCTGCCTCTCCGTGGCCTCATCCAGGCAAAACTTTGTCATGTTCCGTATCTGCTCACAAAAGCCCATGTGTTCCATGGGGCAATAGATCAAAAACACCTGCCAGGCGACCCTGTTTTGCTCCATAAAAACGGTATCCGGACTGATGTAGACATTGTCGTCAGCGATGAGATACTCCGCCAGACCGCGATAGGCCATACAGATGCACTCGAAAACCAACTTTAGATTCTCCCGGCTTAATCCTTCCATCTCCACAAAATCCCGGAAGGACTTTTTCCCTGTGATGTCATACCAAAACTGTGTGAATCCCTCGTACTCCGTCGTAAAAAATCCCAGGAGAACTCCGATGTGGTTCTGCTTTAACATTTCCTCCTCAAATCCGATCTCTTTTGGCCGACCGCTGATCACCATATGGCTGGCGGTGGCATCCCTCTTATATGTAATATCCATATTTCCTCATTCCTCTCCTATATCTTTTAGCACCTGTGTCAGCCGAAAGATGTCCACAGGATTCTCATCCCGCTCCTCGTATTCCCTCACCTCGGAAAGGGTCCTCTGATAGGCCGAAAACCCCACCAGCATCAAGGACATCAAGATCACCATAGTCATTCCGATAATGGCCGTAGCTTCCACCGTATAAGATGCATCCACATATTTCACGACAGCACCCCCTCCCGACCCAAAAGGATCACCACAAAGGCAGCCAATACAAAGGGCACAAAAGGGAGACGCACATCTTTAAACCGTTTCACCCTGATACAGTAAGCGATGCCGCACATTCCCGCCAAAAGGGAAGCCAGCCACAAGAGCAGCAGATTGTCCCAAAAGCCCATGAACACTCCGGTCGCCATTAGGAGTATCCCGTCTCCGCCACCGATCTTTCCTCGGCTTACTTTGCTGAACAAAAGCAGGCACACCCCCACGGCCACTCCTCCCACCATATTTACGAGGGCGATCTCCGAAAAGAACCATCGAATGATCACTCCTGCAATACCACAGGCCACCACCGGCTCCACCGGTATTTTTCTCTTTCGAATATCTTCTACTGCTAAAAATCCCAGCATTCCCAACATGCATCCGTTTTCTATGATCATTTCCATATTTTCCTCTTTTCCTCTTACCCGCCGCATTTGGAGCAGGCATGATATCGGAGTTTTGCCTTTTCCAAAGGGATCTGATATATGGTCCTTTTTAGTCCGCTGCAGGAGATCTTATAGTGATAATTGGTTCCCCAGCTGGTGATGTAACATATGGAAGAGCTGCCCCGCGCGCATCTGGGACAACGCTTATACCTTCCGCCACTTGAATTTCGCAAAAATGAAACCTGTGCCACGGGAGCACTTCGAATGCTGGGATTGATATAGGGACACAGCCGGCTTCTATGATATGCGGTACCGTAAGGTGTCACATAAACATAAAGATTATCCGTATCATCCGCTCCCGGGATCGATCCGTCCCATATCCTGCCGGTACGCTTCTGGCTGATAGGAAGCGCATTTTTTCCGAATACGGAAAAAGGAAAGGCCACTTCATAATCCACTGCAAATGTGATCTTTGAGTCTTTTACCTCGGTTTCCGAAAAATCAAATCCCAGAACGCCACCCTTTATGGAACGGATGGGAAGTTTTTCCACCAACCCATTCGCAGCAAAAGCCAACTCCAGTGCCGCTGGATCCACTTCCTTTCCGTATAGTGTCACTTCCTTTAAGGTCTCCGTCATAGCTTCCCCCACCCGCCACTGAATATATTCCGCTTTTAAAAAAAAGAATACAGTGACGGAAAACATGAGAAACACAGGCAAAAGAACGGCTGCTTCCACGGTATAACTCCCGTGGCATCTGCGAGGGGGCATGTACAGGTGTCTCTTTTTGATTGAAGTTTGTGTTTTGAGAGATAGATCATGAGAAATAATAGATACAAACATTGAGGATGGAAAGAGAGTACCTTTGATAGATTTTATTGACTTTTTAACAATGGCAGAAAGAGACACCTGTATATACCTCCTCGCAAATGGCCGTTTTTCATAGATAGGACATGCGTTTTTCCTTTTCATATTCGTAGTCAGAGAGCCGGCCTGTCATCAGTGGGATAAAAGACAAAAACAAGGGCGTGGCCGTCATAGTCATATCAAAGTCAGCCGATACCAGCATGCGATCCATACACACATTTGCACATCCTTCCACGTGACGCAGGGCGTCCTCCATCAGATCCAGGGCGCGAAAGGCCAGTTTCTTTTGCCCCTCCAGCGAAAACAGTGCGAACAAAAACGCAGAGTAATCCAGCCCGGCCGGGCAATCCTTTGCCTTTACACTTACGGAAAGACTTGAAAATATCGATGCAAGATCACTGGTCCACTCCTGGGGAGTTTTCACCATGGACACCTTCCCGCCGCTTAATAGAAGCCGCACATCCAATACACTTTCCAGATATGCCCAGGCCGCGATCAGCGCAACGCACACCACTTCTTCCAACTCCGGATTGGCGATGACTGCAGAGGACGCCGCTGCCACCCCATGCACCTGTGTCATCTTATTTGCATCTGCACGGATAGAAAGCACATTTTCCACTTCCCGCAATGCCAAAAGCCGTACTACGGTCTCTGTCAGATTGTCCTCATCCGTTTCCTCTCCGCAGAGGATATATTCCTGCTCGTACTTTAGTCCCTCGTGTTTTAAATCCTTCCGAAAAGAGCCAAAGTGTTGAGACAGGTAGTAACGGAACAGTGCGCCTTCCGTGAGGTTCGCATTTTCGCTGTAACCGTCTCCTTTTAACAGAGGTCGTTCCGACACCCGCTCTTCTACTATGAAACCCAAATGAGATACCGACTCCGGTTCTTCCAAAACCTGGGACAATACGGCCATGTTCTTCTGGTGGGCCAGATCGTTTTCTGTGGACTGCTCTACTTCGCCATACTCGGTGGATCCCGAAAACGGATCTGCCGGGAGAGACGATTTAGAAGATGCCTCCGCCGGGAGAGCGGGTCCCGCCCCGTCATATCCCTTGTAACTGCTGCTGCCACTGATGGCCGGAGGGCCGCCTTGATCCGGAAGAAGAGATTCGTTGTTTGTGATCAGATCCCGGATTGGAAAATCAGAAGCATTTGACTCACTGCTCTGTCGACTGATGCCCAAAAGATTTTCCAACACGTCCTCCGGGATCTCTGTCTTTTCAAACGTTGCCGCTTCCTTTACAAAGGGCGCCCCCTCATTGTCTGTCAGGAAAACACGGTTATATATATTGCACTGCGCCATGGATACCTGTAACAGATCCACGCCTTCCATGTTTTCATCGGGGCAGTTTCCCCCATAGTAGGACTGCAGCCTTCCCTCCATCGGCTCTGTAGTATCTTCGTCTTCACCGTAGGATGCATCTATGGCCAGTATGCCGTAATCCTCCCATAGCGGGCGCAGATATTCCCCAAAAAGATTCTGCACCGCCAGGGTGGTGGAGGAATCCGCCTCCTTGGATATACAGAAATATCTGGTCACCTCCGTCATGGAAAAGAATAGAGACATGACCATGGTAAGCACCATCCCCAGGAATACCGACATGGTTCCTCTCATCATACCTGTCCTGCGCTGTCCCGGATGGTGTCAAATATCGACTCCACCAGATCCGTGATGTTTTCTTTAAATATCAGCACCAGGGCGATGAGTACCACCAATATCAACAACACTTCCACCACGCCGATGGCGTCTTCATAATGCATCATATATTTTTTCATTTTATTTCCTCCTTGACGTAAACCTTACTGCTCCGGGCATTCTACGGACGCCCGATCCAACTTACTCATGCTTTACATACGCATGCCGGAAAAGGCCGGGACAATGATCACGATCAAGACCATGGCCAAAAGCCCTCCCATGGGGATCAATAACTTTGTGGATGTCAGCTCTCCTGCGATCTTTAACTGCCTTTGTCGCTGCTCGTAGAGATTCTGTTCTTCTCTCTCCAGTTGCGCCAATAGTTCTCGGTTTCCCTTTCGACTGTTTTGATTCAGCATCAGTGCCAGTTTGGTGTAGACCGGGTGCAGACAACTCCGTCCGAAATCCTCATACACCTTATGCTCCATCTGTCCGTCTTTTAATGCCCGGTTCATCCGGATCATGTTTTCATAAGCCGGCTTTTCTTTAATATTTCTCGTTTTTCTCTGTACCAGATAGGCCTCTCCCATCCGTTCGAAGGCATTTCTGACACTCATACCTGCCCCCACATACAAAGTCAGGGCACTGACGATGTCAGGATAGTCCTTCAGATAAGCTTCCTTCTTCTTTTCCTTTTCCTTCTTTTCATCAAACTCCGTGCCGAAGCGAAAGATCATAACCCCGGCGATCCCCAAAAGACAGATCTGCAAACCGGTGTAGTCCATAGGTCTGCTCCACTTAAGAGACATGCCCTCCACTTCTGTCGGAAGTTTCACCTCCTTCTCTTCGGATTTTTCGTCTTCCGTTTTAAACACAGAAGACACCAGATACAAAAATCCCTCCTTCGTATACATACTCGGTTTCTTCACCTTCACCGGAAAAGAATAGAGTTCCACATCATCTTCGCACTGCAGAGTTGCACAAACCGTAACCACCATATCCCCCTTCACTTCGTCGTAGCGCAGAGTGCCGTCTCTTTTAAACACCCGGGAGGGCGTTACCTCCCAGACGGCATTTACCATTCCCTCCGCATACTTCTCTTTCATAGTTACGGATCCCGTGATCTCTGACCGAGAGCGATTCTCCTTCAAAAATGTTTCATCAATCTCCTTTTTTGCTTTTTTTATGGCTTTTGCCCGCTGTTTTTTGTCCGGCGTTTCCCCGGTCACATCCAGGGTCACCTCGTAAGTTTCCTCCCCACCCGTTACCAAAAATGTTTCTTCTTTCCCCTCTTCTCGGGCGATATGGGTTTCACTTTCGAAATAAAACCGATAGATGGCATAACCCTGTAATGCCAGACCTAAGACTTCGATCAAAATGATCAGGCGTCGGATATCCTTTTTCATCCTTATACCTCCATACTGCTTCGTATCATTTGTCTGCCCAGGAGCATGGAGCCGCCATACAGACACAGGCACACACTCATCAGCGCCGCCCCTCCGGCACTGCCGTACAAAGGATCCATAAATCCTCCTGCCGTGATCCGCATGTAAAAGATGATGCCGAAAGGTACCACCGACATGATATTCAGCTCCAGCTGTTTCTCTGCGATCTGCCCCAGTATTTCCTCTTTAACGGCGATCCCCTCATCGATACGAAGCGCCAATCTTTTCATGTTCTTTGTATAATCACCTCCCATTTTTTTACAAAACAAAAACAACTCTCCAAAGGTTCGTATTTCATCCAATGGATATTTTTTCACCAGATACATGAACTGCCGTTCCACCGGTTCCCCCATCTGCACTTTGTTGTTCAGATAATGGATGTCTCCTCTTAACACCGATGCCTCCCCAAAAAGATCCGTCAGACTTTGTTCTGCCTCTGTAAATGCATTCTCTACGGAATATCCCGCAGCCAGACTTTCTGCGATGGAACGTAACATTTCCTTAAACTCGATCTGGATCCGACCGTGACGCTCTTCGATTTTCTTTGCGACAAAACGGATCCCGTTCCCAATAAGGATCAGGGGAAATAAGACCAGCGCCGTCGGAGAATCATAGAATAAAAATGCCACCATGACAGTCAAAAGAACCCCTTCTCCCAGGATTAGCCCCCCGTCCTTTATGTCCGGCCGATATCCGTATCGCTCCCGCCGAAAGCGGCTTGTAATTTTTCGCAGTTTTTCAACGTGCCTTCCCGATTCCATACATCCTTTCCTTCCCGATTTTCATAGCGATACAGAGTCTGCAGTTTCACTTCCCCATCTTCTATCCCCACCACCTCAGCCACCTCCAGAAGTTTTCTCTGGTTTTTGTTCACCCTGCCCAAATGCACAAAGATGTCGATCCCCGATGCGATCTGTTTGTCAATGGCGGAAAGGGGCAATTCCACATCGGAGGCCATGAGCACCATGGTCTCAAGCCTAGAGATCATATCCCGGCAGGAATTCCCATGGCCGGTGCTGAGTGTCCCGTCGTGTCCTGTGTTGGCTGCCTGCAGCATCTCAAGGGCCTCCGCCCCTCGACATTCCCCGATGATGATCCGATCCGGTCGCATGCGAAGCGCCGCTTTTACCAGATCCCTGATCTTTACTTCCAACCTTCCCTCTAAGGTGGCGTTCCGGGACTCCAGCCGCACCAGATTGTCCACACCAATCACCTGTAGCTCCGCCGAATCCTCGATGGTAATCACCCGCTCTCCCTTTGGGATATACTCCGTCAAGGCGTTTAAAAAAGTGGTCTTTCCACTGGATGTGCCTCCCGCTATGAACATGTTGTAGCCGGAGCGGACCAGTTTCTTTAGGAACTCCGCCACCTCCGGTGACAGGGAAGAAAGTTCCAAAAGCCGCTGCATGGTAATATGCTCTTTGGGGAAACGTCGGATCGTAACAGTACTGTGATTTAAAGAAATGGGAGACAGGATCACATTGACCCGGGAACCGTCCGGAAGCTTCGTGTCCACAATGGGAGTGCTCTCGTTCACCATTCGGTTGTTCATGGCCACGATCTGCTGGATGACATCGAAGAGCTTTTCCTCAGATGAGAAATGCAGATTGCTGCGTTGGATCTGTCCGTTTTTTTCCACGAAGATATCATTGGGACCGTTGATCATGATCTCGGAAATGTCATCTTGATCCAGAAGATCCTGCAGCACATCCAGCTTTCGCAGAGAGTTAAATACCTCCCTTTCCAGCTGCAATCTGGATTCCAAGGTCAGGTTTTTTTCTTTTGACAAGGCGACGATCTCCTGCCGGATCAGATCCCGGATCTCGTCATCCTCCACATCCCGGGTCAGATCGATCCGGTTAAGGATTTGAAAACGCAGCCGTTCTCTTAAATTCATTTCGTACAAAACTCCCCAGATTCCCTTCCATCAAATGTCTTAAACTATAGGTTCCTTCCACCAGGCCGTATGCGGACATATTCAGTTTCACTTCATGCACCACTGGGGCCTGCATCATGTTTTGCAAAAGGTCCATGCATTTTTGCTGTGCCGGCAGAAAATAGTCCTCCGGTCTCCCCAAAAGTATCACATCATCAAAGTCGCTTAGGAGCTCCTCACTCCCCTGTAAAAGCTGCTCAAACAACACTACCAGCGTATACCCTGACTGTTCGATACAATTAAACAGGTTGCTCCACTGCTCCTCGGTGATCTCCGCTATATTCTCCGGATTTTGGAAGGTAGGCAGCATGCCAATCCCCTCATAAGTAAAGATAAAAGGCGTGATGTCGAAAGCTTCCCCTCTGCAGCTTTCCATGAGATAAATGACATCGTACAGATCCTTTTTTGCACTCTCACTTACGACCAGATCCGATAAAGGACTGAAATTCTCCAGATCCAAAAACAGCACTTTCCGTTCTGCGGAGCAGATATGAGCATATGTCAGTGCAAAAGGCAACCGGAGATCATGATAGATGGGCGAATAGATCGCCGTTTTTTTGGCCACTTCCCCCGCGTGATCCGTTTTCTTTCTCATGTTCATGGTGCAGATCTTTTCCAACAGAGCCGTCATATTCTGAAACTTATAAAAGGTTTCGTGGCTCTCCATCCTTTCCCCCGCTTTGGATGACAGAAACAGGATCTGTTTGATCCGCACTTCCGTTTGATTTTCTACGTACAGATGTAAGAATTCCTCTCCCAGCAGCGCCAGGTCATAATCTCCCGTTGCCTTTTGGAATGCCTCCTCCTCTGTAAAGGCCGCCACGGAAATCTGCTTTTGCGAGGTGACTAGAAATCGCACCACCGCACGAATGTAGCTGCTGTCCTTATCGCAGAGCAGCACAGAAAATTTTTCCATAATTTCCTCCTATGATGTTTTTATGATTTTCTGAGGGGGGAGTCTCCGACAGACTCATGTCGGAGCAAGAAGTTTTTCCTGATGATTGCAATTATATAGCCGCACATCCCAAAATTTCAATATGCATGGCGCGGAAGATTTTTTTTGGATACTTCTCACGAAATTTACCCGATTTGTTTTGTACACAATAACAAGAAACAAGCTGCTTTTCCATGGAAAAACAGCTTGTTATCGTTCATCTGTATGAAGTTGTCTCTTTTTTCTCTCTTCCTCAAAAAAAATTTAAGCAAAAAATCCCCGGTTATCGGATGCCCCATAAGCCTCTGTCACATCATTTCTGCCATAGGTATATCCGGCGGTCACCCTCTGGGTATTTTGCATCAATGGCTTGGAATCATCCTGTGCCGCCACCTCCGAAAAGCTCTCGTATAAGGGCTTCATCACCTTCAGACAGTTTTCCAGATCCTCTTCCTCCATGCGGTAACTGGCCTTTGCAAGGGAGCGCTCCACAAAACTGTACAGAGAAAACAAATTGCCGGAGATCTCATAGGAAAAGTCCAGGGCATCTTCCAAGTGACGCACCACCAAAGAGGCGCTGCGTAAGGCTTCCCCATAGGCATCCAAGCCTTCCATGCTTCTTTGTTCCTTCGTTTTTCGAAGTTCTGCCGTAGCATCTTCGATGTAGGAAAAAAATATCTCATACAATATGCAGATCAGTTCCGTGCGATTGCTCTCGGTGATCCGAAATTTAAAGGAGGATACTTTATCATTGGTCATTTACGCTACCTCTTAACCTTAACCCAACAGCTGCAGTGCCATCTGGGGTAGTTCATTTGCCTGGGAAAGCGCCGATGTGGATGCCTGGGTCAGTACATTCAATCTGGTGTATTCTGTCATTTCAAGAGCCATATCCACATCCGAGATGCGGGAAATGGCCGCGTTCATGTTTTCGGAAGTCTGATCCAAACTGGACACCGCCGATTCCAGACGGTTGGTATAAGCACCTAAAGATGCGCGGATCTGGTTGATCTGGGCAATGGCTTCATCCATCTTGGAAATACCCCGAGGGGCGCCATTTACGGTGGTCACATCCAGATCGTCGATATAGAGACTCTTGGTATCCGTGGCCGGGATCTTTACTGTCATCTGCTGGTGCTCGTTTGCACCAATCTGTAAGTCCATAGGACCTAAGTCCGTTACATTTAATGTCACCTTACCCTTGTCGGGATCATCCGCTCCGGTATGATAAGGGTCATTGTCTTTATCTACACCTGCATCCAACAGACAGGAGATCTTAAAGCCACCCGCGTCGGTAAAAGTAAGCTTATTACCTTCATACTTCACTGTCGCATAAGGATGATCCTTGAATGCCGAATTGGTTTTGTCCATCGTCACCTGCGCATCTCTGCCGTATTGTGTAATGCCGTTAACTGTATTCAAACCCAATTCCTCAGCCAGAGCATTATTGCTGACGGTGATATTGATGGTCGCCTCTGCACCATAAGCTGTGGTGTCATATACTACAACACCGCCGGGGCCGGACCAGCTCGCCTTTACCTCTCCGATCTCTGCCGCACCTCTTAATGCTTCATAGACTTCCTGATCCGTCATGCCTGCCGTAAGTTCTACCGCCGATCCATTGATATTTACCGTACCGGAATTTTCAAGGGTCGCCGGGGAAACCGGCAGAGAAACGTTATTTGACGCTATATTTGCAGGCTGTGCACACTGTGTGATGGTAAAACTGTATGCTCCGGACTCCACCTTCTCGGAAACCTGCACCCGGGAGACATTGTCGGCATATACCCGCTTGTCCAAAGATCCGTTCAAAAGGGATTTGGTATTAAATTCCGTGGTGGAAGAGATACGATCCACTTCTTCCTTTAATTTATCGATCTCGTCCTGGATGGCACGTTTGTCGGACTGGGAATTGGTATCGTTGGCTGCTTGCACGCAAAGCTCACGCATACGCTGCAGCATATTTTCCAATTCATTCAAAGCACCGTCCGCCGTCTCCAAAACAGAGCTTCCGTCAGCGGAATTCCGGCTGGCCTGATCCAGACCGTTGATCTGGGCCTGCATTTTATTGGAAATGGCCATTCCGGAAGGATTGTCCTTGGAATGGTTGATCTTTAATCCAGAAGAAAGCCGCTCCATGGACTTCGCCAAAGAATCCTCTGTACGGAGCAACTGATTATTTGTGATCACTGCGGAAATATTGTTATTTACTTTCATGTTTCGATTTCCTCTCCGGGCTTACTTTAAAAATGCCCATAAAAAAGTCAAAAGAGCTACATTTTATCACCAGGGCGTTGCAACCCGAATTTAGGTCCGGCCCCACGATGCATCCATGCACTCTTTTGACGATCCTTGTCTTATGTAATTTATATCGGATGGTTTTCGTTATTCTTTAGTCGAAAATAATGATTTATCCGCCGTGAAAGGTGTAGTAAAGCGCTCAGCCTTCGCTATCGCCCTGTCCTCACGCAGCGGTACTAAACTCACTTCGTTCGTTAAGTGCCGGCGTTGCGGAGGGGCTTTCGCTGCTTTATACACTTTCACGGCTCGCTACAATTGATTAATTTTTTCTTAAGAGTATAGTTCATTCAGCTGGTGGATGAATGCGCGGGCGATGCCGTAGAGCTTCGTGGTCTGGATGGAGCGGCGCTCCTCTGTGGTTTCGAAGCCGGGATCCTGTGCCCGATGGATGTCGTTTGCATCCGTGTTTTCGTCCCAGCCGAAAGTTAGGGATACGGGCATGTCCGCTGCCGTCTGCAACTCTGCCGCCAGTTCGTTCATG
>JAIKZU010000005.1 GCA_024681985.1 Lachnospiraceae bacterium
GGTACAGATATTAAAGGAGATCCGCACATCGTTCCGCTTTGTCTCCTTGGTCTCATAAGCACCGCCGCAGAAATACAGATCTTCTTTTGCTGTGATCTCTGCAAACAGGATTCCCTCTTCATAAAGGTTCCGAAAATCTACTCGGTATCCGCCATCTTCCCTTATCACAGCAGCATCCGCTTCTTCTTCCCTGCGATGCATCTTTAAAGTCTTTTCCGCGGTACTCCGGGCACGAAAGATGGTATCCTCCTTGTCTCCGATGACATGAAGTGCGCGGATATCCGCTTCTCCCGTCAGAAAAAGCTTAAGAGTCAGATCCTCCAGTCTCGTAAACTCTTTCCATTTTCCCACGGAAAAAGCGTTGAAGTAGCTCTCCAGGGAAAGGGTCTCCCCCTTTTTTACCCCGATACGGGGGGCTTCATCATCCGTTGGAATCTGCGGTCTTGCGTCTCCCCGAAAATACATCAAAAAATCCGGACAGATGTCTTTATTGGGAAATAAGATCTTTTGTAGTTCCATTTAGCCTTTCATCTCCTCTGACGTGCTACGTCGTTTTAGGATCTGTAACGTACGTCTCAGGATTTCCTTCCATTCCTCTGTTTTGTGAAACAGCACAAAAACAATACCATTATACACTACCACGCACAAAATTGCGCGGACCAGGATCCCCGGGATACCATCCGGCGCAAGATGATCGCACAGGGCATAACAAAGCGTGCCGTCCAAAGCAACCACCAAAGTATAGAGTCCGTAGGCTTTAAAGTACTCTGCCACGCTGCGATGAAAACCGTACTTAAAAGTCACCAGGGGTTCGACCCAAAAACAAGTGGACAGGACGCTGACCACGGTACCCACAAAGATACCGGCGATGCCGATTTTGATCACCGCAAATAGGGACACCCCCAGGTTGATGATGATCTCCGCCAAAGGTTTATACCGATCATACCAGTAGAGTCCCATGGCATCCCGAAAAGTGAGGTTCACCTTTCGCACACCGTTTAAGTAAAACACCAAGACGATGAGAAACACCAGCCACATGGGA
Source organism: Lachnospiraceae bacterium (assembly GCA_024681985.1). Taxonomy (GTDB): domain Bacteria; phylum Bacillota; class Clostridia; order Lachnospirales; family Lachnospiraceae; genus JAILEN01. Next base: position 1,043 of record JAIKZU010000005.1, read on the forward strand.
AAGAGATAGGATTCTCCCGCCCAGAGGCGGATAAAAGGATTATAAAGCACCATAAATGCAGTAGCACAAAAACCGTACATCCAGAATCCCAAAAAGTTTAGCGTCTTAAACACCTGGTACATCCTCTCCTTGTCTTCCTCGGCTCCCAGGTTTCCGATACTGGCGGTAAAGGCGCCAAAAAAACCGTTTAACGCCGTAAAGACCGTGGACTGGATCAGAATGTAGTTGGAGTAGACCCCCACACTTTTCAACCCTACAAAAGCCGACATCAGAAGGTTGTCCGTGTTGTTGACCACGATGTCTCCCAGTTTGTGAAGCGCCATGGCGGAGATATTCTTTCCGATGTCCTTTCTCGTCTCCTTTGAGGGCAGGGATCTTTTGTCCTCCTTCAGATAGGGATACATCCGATCAGCCATGGCGGAGCAGATCACGTTCTTTGTAATGCTGGTGATCACCTGCACCAAGAGATAGACCAGAAACTTTTTATATGCCACCAAAAGAATGATCTGTACCAAAAACTGGGAGACGGTACAGACCGTATCGATCATGGTGGTGATATACATCTTCTGATGGGCGTAGATGATGGAGCGCTTGTAGCTGAAGAAATAGGAACTGACCGCATCAAACAAAAACAACAGATAGATCAGCGTCAGATTCTCCAGGTCCCGATAACTGTCATAGTCCGCAATGAGCTTCGGCAAAAAAGGAAGCAGACAAAGCCCCGCCGCTGCAATAACTGCCGCCACTGCCACATAAAGTCTGCGGTAGAGGTTCATCAGCTTTTGAATCTCTACCCGGTCATTTTCATAGACCGGCCGGTAAAGCTTGTAGATCATGGCTGTTCCGATGCCCAATTCCGCAAAAGAAAGTACCGTCAGCACATTTCCGAAGAGACCGTTGATACCTAAGTATTCCACGGACAGGGTATAGATGAACACCGTCCTGCAAACAAAGGACAACAGGATATTTAACAAATGACTTCCTGTATTGGCCATGAAGTTTAAGAATGAATTTTTTGTTCGCATAGGATCCTTCCTGCTTTTTTACCCTTTTGCATAACGCCGATCCGTCGAAGTTTTTCGTCGGATTTAAAAAGGATGCGACATATATTTAAAACAAAGGCCAGATGATAGATCAAAAGGTCCCTCGCCCCCCTGTTTCTTGCGGTTACATAGTCATTACGATAGGCGTAGAAATACCGATCGATCCGACTGCTGTCATCCGAAGAGATACTGCTTCCTTCATTTGTTGCCGTTTTATGGATCACCCGGCTATCAGCCACGAAATAACAGGGCTTACGATCGCTGATCCGCAGGGTGTATTCCTTGTCATCTCCCCAGATGAAATACTCCCGAATGGGGAAGCCCACAAGGTTTACGGTATCTGCGGGGATCAAAAGAGACACAAAACTTCCCTGGGTGATGCGATCATACCCTTCCCGGCTTTCTCCGGTTTTCTTCGTCCCATTCATACGACAGGGGCTGCCGTCCGTCCATACTACATGGGATGCCAGATACCCAATGTGCTCGTATCCTCCCAGTTTGTCAGCAGCTTCCAGCAATTTCTCCAGGGAATCCGGCTCCGGAAGGGTATCGTCGTCCATGATCCAAAGCGCATCATACCCATCTTTCATGGCTTGCTGCATGCCCTGATAAAAGCCACCGGCACCGCCTTCGTTTTTCTCCAGAAATATAGCTTTCACCTGTGGCCGTTTTTTCCCGCCCGGTTCTTCCAAAGGAACCGCGGCAGTCTCTCCGCAGGTTTCCCGAAGATATTCTACCGTCCCATCCGTACTGTGATTGTCCACCACATAAATAGCGAAATCCCGTCTACTCTGCGACAGAAGGGCATTTATATTTTCTTTTAAAAGTGTAAGGCGGTTATAGGTCACCACCACTGCTGCGATCTTTGCTCTCATATTTTTGGGGGTCATCAAAGAAATCCTTCCCGCTTTCCTAAGCGGCCGCTTTTCGTATCCTCTAAAATGGCCTTTAGCACCCTCCGGTTAAACTGTCCCTGTTCTCTTACTTTCGGATCCGAGGATCGGCTGATCCAAAAGCTTAAGATATAAAAGATCCGATACTCCAGCCGGATCATAAGGGGCGTCAGGCCGCCGATATGCAACTTTGCCGCATCATATCGATTCCGGTATCCGTAATAACTCTTGGTCTCGATCCGCATGAGAAGGGATCCTTTATCTGTGGAAAGAACTGTCTTGTGATCCAGTACCGCCTGAGGGATCACGGTAACCCTGTGCTCTTTGTCGATGATGCGAAGACAATACTCCGTGTCATCGCACCAGATAAAGTATTCCTTTTTCGGAAGTCCGGCACGACGTACCACATCTCCCCGTAAAAGCAGACCACAAAAAGTGGCGGTATCACAATAAAAGTTCTCCCTCTCATACTCTTTTTCCTCCACCGGAGTCTCGGAAAAAATCAACCGGTTCGTCACTCTCCGGCGGTGGGAGACGTCCGTTCTATGATCCGTCACCACTCTTCCTGCCAGGGCGGGAGCCCCCGAAAAGTCCGGAGCTTTTTCCAAAAGGATCCGCATATAATCCGGCCGGATCATGGCATCATCATCGATCAAAAGGATCCAGTCGAAGGGCTCCTCCATAGCCTTTTCCATGCCACGGTAAAACCCTCCGGCTCCGCCTTCGTTGACCTTTGCATGCAGGATCACATAGCGGGGATCCGCAATGGAATCCAGATATTCCCGGGTGCCATCGGTGGAAGCATTATCAACCACTATAATACGCGAAAAAGGAATCTCCTGGGCATCTACCTTGCCAAGACATTCCTTTAACAGCTCTATACGGTTATACGTCACGATTACTGCGATAGTTCTCATTATGGTTTTTGAAGGCTATCGATCAGCCCTCCTTATACATTTCCTCGTAATACTTCTGATAGTCTCCGGAAGTCACGTTTTTCATCCACTCTTCGTGCTCGAAGAACCAGGCGATGGTCTTTTTGATTCCCTGTTCAAACATGGTTTCCGGCTCCCAGCCCACTTCTTTTTTAATCTTGTCCGGGGCAATGGCATAGCGGCGATCATGTCCTTTTCTGTCCGTCACATAGGTGATAAGCTTTTCGGAAACATTAGCTCTCCGGGGATCATCCGCCGGCAGCATCTCCAGAAGGGTATCCAGAATGATATGGATGATCTGGATATTCTGGCGCTCGTTGTGCCCGCCGATGTTATAGGTTTCTCCCAAACGTCCTTTTTCCTGCACCATATCGATACCCTTGGCGTGATCATCCACATACAGCCAGTCCCGGACGTTCTTTCCGTCACCGTATACCGGCAGTTCCTTTCCCTGAAGTGCGTTATTGATGATCAGAGGGATCAGCTTCTCCGGGAACTGATAAGGTCCGTAATTGTTGGAACAGTTGGTGATGTTTGCCGGAAAATGATAGGTATCCATGTAGGCTTTTACCAAAAAGTCGGAAGAAGCCTTTGATGCGGAATAGGGGCTATGGGGATCATAGGGCGTAGTCTCGTAAAAATAAGCGTTGGGGTCCTCATCCAAAGACCCATATACCTCATCCGTGGATACGTGCAAAAATTTCTTTCCTTCTTTGAAACTTCCGTCAGGCAGTTCCCAGGCTTCCTTTGCGCAGTTTAACATAACGGCCGTTCCCAAAACATTGGTCTGCACGAAGACTTCGGGATCTTTGATGGAACGATCCACATGGGATTCGGCGGCAAAATGCACCACCCGGTCTATATCGTTTTCTTTAAAGATCTTTCGGATAGCTTCCTTGTCACAGATGTCTGCCCGGACAAAGGTGTAGTTGTCGCGATCTTCGATATCCTTTAGATTTTCTAAGTTTCCGGCATAGGTCAGCTTGTCCACATTGATGATGCGGATCTCATGATCGTACTTGCGAAACATATAATGAATGTAATTGGAGCCGATGAATCCGGCACCTCCTGTCACCAAATAAGTTCTCATTTACTTTCCTCCGTGTTTTTCTTTATGATCTTTACTTTATGTTCCGGTCCGCCGTCCGCTGTGCGGGTCTTTAGCCGACGAACCTTAAAATCTTTCTTTTGTAACTCCCGTTCCAGTTCATCCACCCGATAGGCTAAAAGTGCTTCCTCCTGGATCAACCGCTTGATCCGCCGGTCCTGATTGGTCAGAACCACGGTGAAGGTATACAGGATCAGCAGGATGAACCCGAATCCAAAGAACATCAGCATGTTCACCGGAAGGACGATCCCCAAAAGCTGTGACAACCATTGCAGTATGTTGGGGAAGATGTCTAGGATCAAAAACAATATGGCCACAAAAAACCATACCAACGCATATTTTAATTCAATCACCCGGTTCCGTACCTTATTACCAATATACAAAAGGGCGATAACGGTGATAACGGCGATAAAAATCTGCAGCTTAAAACTCATGGATTTTCACCTCCGTAATATTGTGTGACGAATTTCTCCGGCGGGAACGGCTCCAATGCAAACCGAGCCAGTGCACATGCGAGAGTCACTTTAAACATATAATATACGGCACGCTTAAAGGAAATCGACGACTTCCCGTCCGCGCGTTCCTTCATCCGTACAGGGATCTCATTGATGGTGTAACCCAACCGCAACAGAGTAATGGCTGTCTCCGGCTCCGGGTAATCCTTTGGGTATTCCTCAGCAAAAAAATTAATCACGTCCCTGTTCACCATACGCATGCCACTGGTTGGATCCGTGATAGTCTTCCCCGTTAATACCCGGATCAAAAAAGAAAACCACTTGATACCGATCCTTCGTAATCCTGTGGACTGAAATCCCTCTTTTTCCAGAAAACGGGACCCAATGATCATATTAGCGCCGGAGCTTTCCAGTTCTTCCGCCATCTCTGTCAAAAAGGTGGCTTCGTGCTGTCCGTCCCCATCCACCTGTACCACACACTCATATCCGTATCGCTTGGCATACAGATAACCGGCCTGAACAGCAGCGCCGATGCCGGAGTTAATCGGCAGATGGATCACGTTATAGGCAGCTTTTTCACAAAGCCTGGCGGTGTCGTCTTTGGATGCGTCATTGATAATGACATAGTCAAAGGAGGGGGCGTTTGCCCGGATGTCCTCCACAGTTTTTATGATGTTTCCCGCCTCGTTAAAGGCGGGGATGATAACCAAACGTTTTTTCCTAGCCATATGGAATATCTCTGATCAATGCTATACGTCCCGCAGATAAACGTCCAAGGCGTCTTCCCACTGTGCCATGGAAAAAGCGTCCGTCACCAGTTTCAACATCTTATTCTCCAATATGGAATACTTGGGACGATTGGCTGCTGCCGGGTTCATGGCGGCGTATTCTTCGGAAGTAACAGGTTTTACAACGGTACTGATACCTTTTTTCGCAAATATGGTTTTGGTAAAATCCGCCCAGTTGGTGTCTCCTTCGCAGGTGGCATGATAGAGGCCGAAATTATCCGTGGGTTCTAAAAACCGGATCATCTTTGCCAGCTCCACCGCACTGGTGGGAGAGCCCTTCTGGTCACATACTACACTGATCTCATCATGATCCTGTGACAGACGGAGCATGGTCTTAACAAAGTTTTTTCCATCTCCGTAAAGCCAGGCCGTTCGCAGAATGAAATAGCGATCCGCAAACTGACGAACAAATTCCTCTCCTGCCAGCTTTGTCCGACCATACGCACTGACAGGGGCCGGCGTATCAAACTCGATATACGGACGATCCCCGTCTCCCGCAAATACATAATCTGTAGAGATGTGCACCAGCTTTGCATGATACTCGTTTGCAGCAATAGCCAGATTTCGGGGTCCGATGGCATTGGCCCGGTAAGCCGTATCTTCAGCGGTCTCGCATCCGTCTACGTTGGTAAATGCGGCGCAGTTGATGATCACATCGGGCTTTGTATCCTTTGTCATCCGCATCACTGCATCCACGTCGGAGATATCCAGTTTGGTGATCCCCTCCATATCGATCATATCCGTGAGAACAAAATCCGCCTCCGAATGATATTCCTTTTGGATGGCGCGTCCCAGCTGTCCGTTACAACCGGTCAACAGTATTTTTTTCATAAGTATTCCCTTCCTACACGTATTCCTGGGATAATCTGACAAGTCGGTTCAATGCGGAAAACATACCGCGGATGGAAGCTCTGGTGATATTGGAGGAAAGGCCCACACCAAAGGTTCGGTTTCCAGTTCTAGGATCCTCCATCTCAATGTAGGCGGCTGCCTTTGCATGGCTACCCACTCCCAATGCGTGCTCCGAATAGTCCTGTACGCTGAAATCCATCTCGGGAACGCACTGCTTGATGGCCAGCTTCACGGCATCGATGGGGCCGTTTCCGTCCGCCTCCGAATGGAACGTCTCTCCCCGATAGGTAAAGTCCAAAGCCACATGGGTATCATCATCTCCCGTATTATCATCGATATCCACAAAATTTAAAGTGTAGGGCTCTTTCATTTCCAGGTATTCCCGCTTGAAAGCTGCCATGATGATCTCGGGTTTTACTTCCCCACCCTCTTTTTCCGAAATGTACTGGATCACATCCGCAAATTCTCTCTGCATCTTCTTTGGAAGCTTGTAGCCGTATACCGTATCCATGACAAAGGCCACGCCGCCCTTTCCGGACTGGCTGTTGATGCGGACCACAGGCTCGTATTTTCTGCCGATATCCGCCGGGTCGATAGGCAGATAAGGCACCTGCCAGATCTGGCTGTTTCGCTCCTTCATGGCCTTGACGCCCTTGTTGATGGCATCCTGATGAGATCCGGAGAAGGCGGTGAACACCAATTTGCCGGCATAGGGATGACGCATGTCAACATCCATCTTACAGCAGCGTTCAAATACATCGATGATCTCGTTGATGTTTTCGATATGCAGTTCCGGATCGATGCCCTGGGAGAACATATTATATGCCACCGTAAGGATGTCCACGTTTCCGGTCCGCTCGCCGTTGCCCAAAAGGGTTCCCTCCACACGATCCGCTCCGGCCAAAAGTGCCAGCTCCGTACAGGCCACACCGCATCCTCTGTCATTGTGCGGATGAATGCTGATGATCATGTTTTCTCTGTCTTCGATATGATTCGATACCCACTCGATCTGATCCGCATACACATTGGGAGTATTCATTTCCACTGTATTGGGCAGGTTAAAGATGATGGGTGCCTCTGTGGCATGATCCCATTCCTTTGCCACCGCGTTACAGATCCGGGCAGAAAACTCCACCTCGGTTCCGGAAAAGCTCTCGGGAGAATACTCCAGCTGCAGGTTTCCGTCGAATTTGTGAAGTCCTTCTTTTACCATGCGTGTTCCGTCTATGGCTATCTGTACGATCTCATCCTCAGACATCTTAAACACCACATCTCTCTGTAAAGTGGAGGTGGAATTATAAATGTGGAACACCACGTTTTTGATCCCCTTGATGGCTTCATAGGTACGATCGATGAGTTCCTGACGGCACTGGGAAAGCACCTGTACTTTTACATCATCAGGGATCTTGTTCTCCGCCACCAGCCGGCGTAAAAAGTCGAATTCGATCTGGCTGGCTGCCGGAAATCCGATCTCGATCTCCTTAAATCCAAGCTTGATCAAAAGATCGAACATCTCCATTTTTTCATCTACGGACATAGGCTCGATCAAAGCCTGGTTTCCATCCCGTAAGTCCACGCTGCACCAGATAGGTGCTTTTTCAATCTCTTTATTGGGCCACTGCCGTTCCGGATAGTTTACCACCGGATTCCGTTTATACCGCTTGTAATTCATATTTCTGTCCTCTCACTTTTCTCCAAATCCCGATTCCACCAGATCTGCCAGTGTCTCAAGCGCTTTTTCTTCGTCTTCGCCGTCACAGCAGATCTCGATCTCATCGCCGTTTCGGACGCAGGCTCCCAAAACACTGAGTACACTTTTGGCGTTTGCTTCACCGGAATTTTTGTACTTAAAAACTATATGTGACTGAAACTGCACTGCTGCATCACACAGCAAACCCGCGGGGCGCAGATGAAGCCCCGAGGGGTTTGTAACCGTAACTGTTTTACTAACCATGACTGTTTCCTTATTCTTCTGTTCCTGCCGCAGCCGTTTTTGATGCGATCAGAACTTCCACATTCTCCGCTTCCGCTTCGAATGTCTCCTCATCAATATTCAAAACCACCGGTACTTCATGGGTACCCTCCGTCAGACCTTCCACATCCACCTTTCCTTTGATGGTGGAAGTCTTTATCTTTTCAATCTCCTCGGAAGCTCCCGTAATGGTGGCAACGAAGGTGTCATTCACGAATTCGTAAGAGAATCCGTTCTGCTTATTTTCAAACGACAGATTGGATGTGGAGAGTTCAAGCTCTTCACTGATGATCTGATCCACTTTTACGGAGATCACCACCTTTGCCGCAGAGTCTCCCACCAGAGACACGCCTTCAGGCAGATATGTGGCGATATCCACGGAAGTCTCCATGCTTTCCGTGATCTTTGACAGGTCAATGACCGTGCCCGGGATGGTAACTTTTGTGATGTCGTTGATCACACTGCCGTCTCCCATGATCTGGATGTTGCCGGGATCAGTGGTCAGATCTTTTAAGATCAGTCCCTCCCCCAGTTCTCCGGAAGTCTCCACGGAGATAGCCACACTCTTTACGCTTTGCATGGCAACGGAAACATTTACCGTAGTCTCCGACAATTCCAGATCCGTGGTATCCACCACATCACCCATGGTATCCAACAGTGTCGGCACCACACTCTCGGAAATATCTGAGGTAAGACCTTCTATGTTGCAGATGGCCACCACAGAGTCGATCCGGGATACCTCATCCGCCGGACCCGAGATGGTGATCACATTGGGGATGACGGATACTTTGCTGACTGCATATCCGTCTCCGGGTTTCCCGGTAGCTTGCCCATTAATAATGAATTTGGAGACCATACGCTCACCGATCTCCACCGGAAGATACTTGGTACTTCCCGATATGGTCACGGATCCCGAATACCGATTGGCCGTGATCTCCACCGGAATACGGCTGTCATTTTCCAAATTCGACATATCTGCTATAGCGGAAAAATCAGATGCGCTCAGCTGCTCCATAATGGAACGGCGCGCCGTCACACGGAAGGTAACGGTGTTCTCGTTGTCCTTTATGGTGTAGTACTTTCCCTGGGCTGTTAAGACGTCTTCGTTCACCACCGACACAGTAGCCGTGAAGTTCTTTGACTGGGAGGGATTATCTACGTTTACCACCACCAGCCACAAAAGTACGGCAAAAAATACCGCCAATAGCTTAAGGCCCACATTATGGGTGAACAGTTTAATGATCTTATCTCTCATTGCGGATCCTCCTTCCCACCCGGGTAAGGATCGAATTCTTTTCTTTGAATTGCATTTCCGGATCCTGCAGGTGTTTTAGGATGTCTGTCAGTCCTTCCCAACTCACATCCCGGATCAGCCGGCCTTCCTTCGCCACGGATATTTTCCCCGTTTCCTCGGATACCACGATGATCAGTGCATCGCTGGCCTCACTGGCTCCCACTGCCGCACGGTGACGGGTCCCCAAGTCTTTGCTGAGCATCTGGGAGTCCGTAAGAGGCAGGTAACAGGTGGCAGAAACCACCCGATCCCCACGGATAATGATGGCACCATCATGCAGGGGTGTATTCTTTTCGAAAATATTGATCAAAAGCTGCTTGGTTACCAGAGCGTCCAAGGGGATCCCGGTGCGCTCATAATCCGTCAGCTGTACATCTTGTTCCATGACGATCAGAGCTCCGGTCTTTACAGCGCCCATATCAAAACAGGCGCCTACGATGTCGTTTAACGTACGATCGGAAAACCGCATCCCCAGATTCTTCCCATTGTAAAAGGGGAAGATACGATTGATCAGGTTGGATCGACCCAGACGTTCCAGGGCATTTCGAAGTTCCGGCTGGAACACTACGATCAGAGCAATGAGTCCGGCACTGATCAGTTTTTCTCCCAACCACAGAATGGTATTCATCTGGAAGATAGCCGCCGCAAAGAACAAAAGCAGGACCGTAATGATTCCTTTGAACAAATTCCAGGCTCGGGTATCTTTGATCCACGCCAAAACGTAGTATATGAAGATCGTGATGATCACGACTTCGATAATATCTGTCTTTGAGATGGCAGGCAGTCCCAGGTGAAAGTATTCACTTAAGAAGGAGTCGATATTGTCCATCATATGATTCAAACTCTCGTCACCTTCCTTCCGCGTTTTTTGACTCTGGAATCACGGGTGTAGTTCATCCGCGATCGCCTAGTGGAAGGATCACCCTCGGTGATCTTTTTCACTTCTTTTTCTTCTTTTTCCACCCGAACTTTCGGAATCGCCGTTACGTAGTAATAATATTCGTCATCTTCAAACTGAACCTTTTCCGCACGGTGATAATCCAGATCGAAGATAAAGTAGCTTGTAAATAATCCGACGAGAAGTGTGATCAGGTTGCCTCCGATGAGCCAGGGAATCTGACTGGTACGATTCAGGATCAGATATCCGGACAAAAGGATGATGAACTCTGATATGGTGCCGGAAACCACGGCAACCGTCCATCCGTAGGAAATATGATTGCAACGGATGACATAAACCACCAGAAACATCACCACCAGAGCCAGCAAAAATACATAGAACATCACATTGGAAACCATCCCGTCCATCAAAAGCTCCGACACCTGTATCCCCTCTGAGGAATCCATGAACTGGGTGGCATGTTCTTTTACACCCTTTAAGAAGTAGGTGATGATGCCGCCGCAAAGAACGGTGACCGCCTCGCCGGATCTGCCGTACAACGCGGAGATCATGGGGGTCACATAGGGCAAGTGGATAAAATATCCTACCGGCGTACCCATGAGATTATGATAATGGGTACCCCTGTAGATCGCCGATAAAAGGATGGACAAAAGGATCAATCCGATGGTCACAAATGCCACCATCACATTTAAAGACAAAAGCTCGATAAACAGATACGCCGCCAGGATCAGGGTATATGCGCTGGCACTGACAAATGCGCAGAGCACCGCGATGGCAAAACCGATCCAGGAATGACGTAAGACTTCGGCATAGTCAAAATTCGAGCGGATCACACAAATGCAGACAAACGCCATCACCGCCTTAAACACACGAAGTACGGCGACTTCATTTTTCGATATAAAATTACGGACCAGATCTCTTAACTGCATAAAGTAGGTCATACCGTTTTTCACTCACTTTCTCTTTTCGCTCGCTGCAATCTCTCGATAGCGCTTTCCTGCACAGGCTCCTCCGGTTCGGGATCCACTACCACGATCTCCGGAACGGGCAGTTCCTCCTCTTCTTCGGAGACAGTTTCTTCGCTTTCTTTTAATTTTTCCAATACCTCCTGAGGCGCTATGGTAACCGTAGGAGATTTGGACTCTTCCTCCTCCTGGTAGATCTGTTCCAGTCTTTCCCAATCTGCCACCCGTCGCTTTAAGGCTCTCTTTCCGCGTTCATACTGTTTGCGCGCCCATTTTCTGGTGGAACTCATATAGATGTACAGATACATGAGATACCCGATGATGCCTAAAAGGGAAAGCATCAGAACAAAGAGGCTGGTGATATTATCCAATACAAAATGAAGCACGACCGCTACCACAGCCGCGAAAAAAGCCAGATAGGTTATGGTTCCCACCAAAAAGGCAACCAATCCGTACCAGGACAGATAATCTTTTTTGTTGATATTGATGACGGACATATAATCACGGGAGTGTTTTTCCTCGTCGATGGCCATATGCGTCATATGGATCACACGCTGTTCGCTAAGCATAGTCTACCCCTGTTCATAATCCCTTATATTCTACCACATTTACAGTGAACGTCAAAATCAAAAAAACAGCCTCTCCCGGGTAGGAAAGGCTGCTTTATGTACTCATCTTTTAAAACGCATCTTATCGGAGTCGTGGAGTGCTTTCTTTGGAGTCTCCACCGCTGCCTCCGGTTTCTTAAAGGCGCTGGATATCTCGCTAGCCATGTTGTTCTTACACTTTTCACAGAACCGGCCGGTCCGAATGGACTCTCCACACTTTTCACAGGTAAGCGCCACCGGTGAGTCCTTTGAAAACTCAAGTCTCTCCTCCCGCACCCACTGCTGCAACTGCTGTATGGAGACCTCATTCTCCTCCGAGATCTGGGAAATAGATGCTCGCGGGTTCTCTCTGATATATTCCTTTACTTGATTGAACTTCTTCTCTGCGGATTCCTTACAGATCGGACAGATCGAAGGGCCTCCAAGATAGTTAAACATACGTCCGCATAATTTGCAGTTTCTGACTTCCATAAATAAATCCCCCTAATTGTCACTTCCTATGCACGCGGATAAGCACACCACTTTCCCCGCTCCCGAAGAGATCAGGGCCCTTGCTGCACCATTCATCGTAGAGCCTGTGGTGTAAATATCATCCACCAACAGTATACAGTTAAATTGTACATCACTTTTCCCTATTTTAAAAGCATTTTTCAAATTCTCATCCCGTTTTGCATCCCCCAGCATCTTTTGCGGTTTCGTGTTTTTGGTTCGTATCAGAAGTTTGGACTCCACCGGGATGTTTAAGAGTTTCCCGATCTCCCGTGCAAATACCTCCGCCTGGTTGTATCCCCGCATACGCTCCTTTGACGGATACATGGGGACAGGAACGATGGCATCCACCCCCATCTTTTTAATCCAATGACCGTAGCGCACCGCCGCGATCCGCCCGTAGACCTTTCCGTAGCATCTGCGATTGGAATACTTAAACCGATACATGGAGAGCTTCATGGGACCTTCGTATAAAAAAAGCGCCTTTCCCTCGGAGAATACCCGCTCTTTTTTCTCACAGTCGCTGCAACGTCCGGCAGTGGCTACCGAAAGCATCTTCCCACATACAAAACAGGTCTTTCCTTCGATAAAGACCATTTGGGATGCACATTTTGCGCAGTACCCCCTTTTTACATCAGCGACAGAAAGCAACTCATCACATCCGATGCACCTTGGGGGAAACAGAAGTTTTAAAAACCCCATCCTGTCCTTTCCGACTCTCTTTCCGCTTTTATTATAATCCGTTGCGTGTTTTATAATTCTTAAAATTTTATTAACTTTTTCTCTCCGGGGTGTTATAGTAAACCACATGAAACGAAGGATATATACCTACTAAAGGAGACATGCCATGCTTCGCGGACAAATAAAAAAAATGATCTCAGCGGGTCTCTTACTCGCTTTCACAATAGGATCCGTGGCGACAGCCGCATATTTTGAGACTACCCCCACCTCCGTAAATGCCAAATCCGACAAAGACAATGCAAGCCAGGCAGAGGACGAAGAATACTTTAACATTGGCATCTGTCTGTCCGTAGACAACGAATACCATCGGGCCATCACCTCGGGATTTTTGGATGCAGTATATGATACTCTGGGAAAAGACAATGTGACCGTCACCACAAAGATCATTTCCGAAAACCAAAGCGGTGAGGCCATTATCAACGGTTTCGTCACCAAACAGATGGATCTGATCTTTGCAAACGGAAAAGCCGCATTATCCGCCGCTTCCATTGCCACCTCGGAAACTCCCATTGTCAGCGCGGGTGTCATCGACTTTAAATCCACTCTGCACATCCTGGATAACAAATGGAAGCGGTACACCGGCCGGAACATCACCGGTATTTCCGGTTCTCCCTCCGTAGCCAACCAACTGTCCCTTCTGATCGAGGCATCCGGCGATCTGTCCGCCGTGGGGATCTTATACTCCCCGGAGGATACGGATTCCATCTATCAAAATGAGATCCTGGAAAAATATCTAAACCAGGCGGGCATCCCTTGGAAGGAATATGAGATCGCATCCACCAGTTCCGCCCATCGGCAGTATGAAGAGATCGCCGACGCTTACGGTTCTGTTATCACACCCGGTGAGATCGCTGCCGCTTCCGCAAAAGAAGGGGCGGTCTTAGATCCGGAGCCCTTGGGAGGTGACGGTGTCATCCACGAGATCCTCTCTCCCAACAGTGCCCGCAGTCCGAAAGTATCCGAATTCTGGCCGGAAGAGGAAACAGTGGAAGCAGTGACGGAAGATACCGGAACTTCCGATGCGGCAGAAACAGATGCGGAGGCAGATAAAGATGATGTAAATAGTGACGATTCTGCAGATGAGATAGAACAAGATGCGCCGGAATCCGTCCCTTCGGAAGACGAGCAGGACGTTTCGGAAGAAGGACAGGCATCTTCGGAAGATGCCGATACTTCGGAGGATGCGGAGGAATTATCACCGGAGGAAGCCGCAGCCCTTACTGCTGCAGCAACAGCCGAGATCGTAAATACAGCCTGCGAAGAGTGCAATGCCCTCTACATCGCTGCAGAAAGCACCTTAACGGACCAGATCGAACTTATTACGGATATTGCAAACGAAAAGAAAGTTGCCACCTTAGGGGGCGATATGACCCTGGGAAAACATACACTGGTGACCCTGTACGCGGACCCCTACGATATGGGGTACCGTGCCGGCAAGCTGGTCAAAAAAATCCTCATTGATGAGAAATACCCCGGAGATATCAAGATCGGACTTCCTTCCTCCAATGTGGTGAAGCTCTATCAGGATGATGTGGCGGAGAAACTGGGAAGGGAATTCCCGAAGTCCTTTAAAGAATATGATGCATTTTTGAAAGAATATAAGGCCGGGGAGAATACAACGCGGGTTGAAAAAGAAGAAGAATAATAATACGAAAGATGAAATACAACTTCGATCTGCGGCTACGCTATCGCCGTGTCCTCACGTAACAGTACTAAGCTCACTTCGTTCGCTAAGTGCTGACGTTGCGGACGGCCTCCGATCTGAAGTGTATTTCATCTTTCTTAATTTACACTCCTAATGTCCTTACATTGTTAGCATTTCCCGTAAGCCGCTGTAGCGGATCATCTGGTTCGTATTTTGGATCATGGACACGAACACCTTCGGATCCCCTACCAGCACCACACACTTCTGGGCACGGGTGATGGCCGTGTAGATCAGATTCCGATGCATCAGCATCTCCGGTCCCTGCAAGAGCGGGATCACCACTGCCGGATACTCACTTCCCTGGGACTTGTGGATGGTGGTGGCGTAGGCCAGTTCCAATTCTTCCTGCAAACGGAAGGGATATTCCACCATTCGTCCTTCATCAAATTCCACCACCAAAAACGAAGCAAACTCATTGATCTCCCGGATGATCCCCAGATCTCCGTTAAAGACTCCGGTTCCGGAATCGATCTCAAAACGGTTCTTGCCGTATACCTTCCACTCCAACTGGTAATTGTTTTTGATCTGCATCACCTTATCCCCCACCCGAAGCAGCTTTTCTTCCCCAAAGAGATGCTCTGCCTTGGAAGGATGCTTTGGATTCAGATACTCCTGCAGTCTCACATTCAGGTTTTCCACTCCCACATATCCTTTTTTCATGGGACTTAACACCTGCACCTCGAAGGGCGTGGTGTTTACATAGCGAGGCATCTTTGTCTCCACCAGATCCCGGACTACGGAGAGAATGCTGTCCGCATCGGATCGTTGCATAAAAAAGAAATCCCGGCTCTTATTGTCCAGTTTAGGCAGGATCCCTTCCCGGATCTGATGCGCAGACAATACAATGTCCCCCGTGGTATCCTGCCGAAAAATCTTTTCCAGTTTCACGGTGCGGAACCGATCGGAGGCGATGATATCCTTCAGTACGTTTCCGGGGCCCACGCTGGGCAGTTGGTTGACATCTCCCACCAGGATCAGCCGGCATCCCAGAGGAATGGCCCGCACCAAAGCGTACATCAAATTGATATCCACCATGGACATTTCGTCCACGATCACCGCATCCGCTTCCAAGGGATTATCCTCATTTCGGTCGAACATACCTCTCCGAGGTTTACGGATGTCGTCTTCCATGGTGTTTTTCACCTCCAGCAGACGATGGAGGGTTTTGGCGCTGCGCCCCGTCGCTTCCGTCATACGCTTGGCCGCCCGACCGGTGGGTGCAGCCAGGGCGATTTCCAGCCCCTCTTTTTCAAAATAGGATAAAATGCCGCGGATGGTGGTGGTCTTTCCCGTGCCGGGACCACCGGTCAGCACAAAGATCCCCCTGGAGGCTGCAGCAAAAATAGCTTCTTTTTGTATCTCATCAAAGGTAAGATCCTCTTCTTTTTCGATCTGTGCGATGGTTTTGTCTACTTCAGCGGGCAGGACTTCATACCGTTCGTCCAAAGCGCGCAAAAGAGCAGCGGTATTTTTTTCCAAATAGTAATAGACAGAGGAATAGATCTTCTCCTCCACCGGGATCACCTTTTGATCCGCCTCCAGGGTGCGGAGGTTTTCCATCACCGTTTCCTCGTCCACCCGCAAAAGAGAAGCGCTCTGCCGGATCATCTCCTCTTCAGGCAGATAGGTGTGGCCGTTTACCGCAGCGCTCCCCAACACGTACAGCATCCCGCACTGTACCCGAAATTCAGAATTTAAAAGAATGCCTTCCTTGGCTGCAATGTCATCCGCTATCTTAAATCCTACCCCCGGGATCTCCTCCGCCAGACGGTAGGGGTTCTCCTTTACAATGTCGTAAGTCTTTGGGCCGTATTCGTTGTATATGCGAAGGCAAAGGGTGGTACCCAGACCGAACTCGGACAAAAAGACCATAGCATCCCGAAGATCCTTTTTTTCCGTAACGTAATCGGATATCTCCGTAGCCATGCGCATGCTGATACCTTTGATCTCCGCCAGCCGTTCCGGTTCCTCTTCCATCACCCGGAAAGTATCCGCCTTAAATGCCTTTACAATACGCTTCGCCAGGGCCGGACCAATGCCCTTGACCGCCCCGGAGGACAGATACCGCAAAATGGCAGCTTCTCCCTGAGGGACTACCACCTCGTGGGTCTTTACGGAAAACTGCCGGCCGTAATTGGGATGGGTGACATACTCTCCCGTCATCTTCAGGTTTTCGCCTTCGGTCAAAGACGCAAAGATACCGGTGCAGGTGATATCGTATTCCGACGCCAGTTCTTCGTCGTCTACGATCCCTTCCGGTATCAATACGAAAATGGTGTAGCCGTTTTCAGGTTTTCTGAATATGATATGATCCACATATCCTCTTAATTCGCTCATGGGATCAATTATATCATATTTGTTTAGAGGGTGGATTCACTTTCGTTTGTGGTATCATCCGGGCGTTCCGGACGTTCGCCGTCAAATTTTCCTCCTCCCATGGGACCGGGTCCGTTTTCTCCATCCTGTCCATCCGGTTTTTCCGGAGGCTGTCTCATATCTGCCGGGCGTTCCCCATTATCTTCCGGTGGTTCCGCCATGCCTTCCGGACGTTCTCCCTGGTTTTCCGAGGCATCTCCCGAGTTTTCCGAAGGGCCGCCGCCCATTTTACCGCGACCGCCACGACCGTTCATGCCAGCCTGGCCAACGGTGGTGGAGGTGCCCTCCAGAGTGACTTCTGTTTCCGTGTCACCGGTCTTTAAGGTGTAGGTTTCGCCGTCTGTTAAGTCAGGGGTTGAAATGACTACGGAATTATAAGACTTGGTGGGAGTAAGACTTGCCAACACATTTCCGTTGCTGTCCGTCAGTGTGACTTCGCCGGAGGCCGCGGACTCTAAATTTACCATCACAGAAGCCTGGGTAGATTCCGAGCTGAAGGT
>JAIKZU010000189.1 GCA_024681985.1 Lachnospiraceae bacterium
GGAAGCCGAGGTAGATGTGATCCCTTACGGTGATGAGAATGCCGACACCTATGACTATGCGGGAGATTACTTTGACATGGCCACTCAAAAAGGCACCATGGTCATCGAACGGGACGGCACGAGCTACAACATTACCGTTACGTATGCGGAGACGGATGATACGCTTTCCATCTGGTCCATGACAGCGGCCTATTCAAAAGACAGAAAAGCACTGATCTATCGGGATGCCACCAGAAAGGACTACATCTTCTCGGAGCCGGTGGAGGCAGACACCACGGAGGAAGCGGATGCTGCGGCGGAGACTTCCGGTATCGCCGTAAGTGAAGCCTATACCGATGGGACCGGCATGTTCTATCTGTCCAACGACAATATCTTCTGGATTGATGAGCGGGAAGATATGGGTACCGGACTCATGTTTGAAAAAGTGGAGTCCACCGAATGATCCGACAAAGGGGATTTCGGGATCCAAAGCTGTATTTTGTAAACGAAGCGGATGGACATTATTATTTCAAGCAGGAGCTGATCCTCCCGGAAAGCGGATTTACCAAGGATGACAATGTGATCTACTGCGCCAGAAGGACCGCCAGGATCGATGCCCATCGTTCCCTAAACGCCAGAGCCGTGGCCACTTCCCGGCTGGCGGAACAGTTGGGGATCGGCGATCTGGTGGCAAAGACAGAGTACGCCACCGTTGTGATCGACGGGGAGGAAAAAAGGGGGATCCGAACGGCTCCCATCAGCGGCACTACTCACGTCACCATGCGTTGGTTCAATGACCTGCGGGGATACCGGCCCTATTACACACCGGAAGCGGTGAGGGAGCTGACCATCCTGGTATGTTTTGACTTTGTGTGCGGCCAGATCGACCGCCATGTAAAGAACATCCAGCTGAAGACGGATGTGGATCTGCAAAATGTACCACCCGTGGCCTTCGGTGAAGGAAAGATCAATATCCTTCATGTCTGTGCCATCGATCACGACCTGTCCTTCGGAAATCTGACCTATCGACAGGTGAGGGAGAATGTGACCGCAGGACTGTGTACATGCCCGGAGCTTTTGGGGGAGATGCAGTATCCCGCCGTGGACATGGAATTTATGCAGAAGGTGTTTTCTTTAGAGGAGACTACTTTTAAGAAAGATTATGCGGACCTTTTGTCCGATGCGGAGATTAATGCATTCTTCGACCGGTTGGAAGGCTTTCGGACAGCCGTGGAGAGGCAGCAGGAAAAAGAAGATGCGTTAAGGACAAAAGGGGAAGCGTTTTTTCCCAGGCTCCTTTGGAAAAAGGAGGAGTACATCGAGTTCCTCCGGCGAATGGAGGAAAACGCCGGACAAAAAAATCCCGATGCGGATTTTCGATTTAACAACCGGCCCACCTATCTGTTGCGGGACATATTGACCCATAAGCCCTATGAAGGAGATACCGTGGCAGAGGAACAGAAACAGGAATAAAGGATGTTTGGTTTTTCGGACTATTTTGACAAAGAAAAAGAAAATATCGGATTTGAAAACGGTCGTGAAGAGATAAAAACCCATCTTTTATTATTGGATCTTCTGTTGGAGCATTATCTGGATGAAAAGACCAATTCCTCCGAGGGACTGATCTTTTCCCGGGGGATGAAGATGACGGAAGCGGAGGTGGAGAGCTATTACATGGCGCCCCCCGCGGACCGAAAGAGCACCGGTTATACCGAAGCCTTTGCCGGGGATGTAAACAAAGCATTTACCTTTATTGAAAAAAGGACAAAGGCTACGGCATCGGAGGTTTTCCTTCCCGTCAGGGAAATGGGACGCAGGCTGGATCTGGATCGGGATGAGAGCCTGGCGGCAGTATTGTCCTTCGCCGGAGAATATGACTTAAAATATACACGGATCTTTGGATACATCGCAGCGGAACCATCCATGCAGTACCCCACCCTGGGTGTATACCGGGCCTTATATGAGACCTTTGCACCGGAGCGTGCTGATGAAGTGACGGCTCGGATCTTCGGATCCGGATCCCGGCTTTTGAAACTTGTCTTTGACCGGGAGGCGCTTTCGGAAAAGAAGCGGCCTTATTTACATACCCCGCTGGTATTGCAGCAGGATCTTCGGGACTTCCTTTATGAAGGGGATGGCTGCGGAGAAGAAAAAGAGGTCTATCTGCCGGCTTCCTATGAGGAAAAAACAAAGGAACTCTTAAAGGCGGAGACTTCGGAAGGCAGATTTTTCTACCTGGAATGCGAAGATGCCTCCGATGCGGAAACCGTATTATCGTACCTGGAAAAAGGAAGGGATCTTTGCCTCATCAGAGATAAGGAGGATGTCCGGGGGCAGCTGCTCCGATCTCTTTTGTACAGACGCCGGTTGTTGGTCAGATCCCGTGACAGTGAAACGATCATAGAGATCTTGGAAGAGGCCGGGGAGGCGGAGCAGATTTGGATCTTCGGATCCGAAGAGATGCCAAAGGCTCTTTTACAGGAGACGGCGGGACGGCCGGTGATACCTTTTACATTATCCCTGCCCACGCCGCAGGAGAGATTTTCGATATGGAAGCATTACGTTGAAGCAGAAAGCCTCACGATAGGAGAGGATGTTTCCTTGGAGGACATCGCCGACACCTTTGATTTTTCCCTGACAAAGATCCGGGAGATCATCGGCCAGTTAAAGCTAAAGGCCGTGACGGAAGCGACGGGGACGGTAAGCCGTCATATGATCCGGCAGGTGTTGTTCCGATATAACGAAGCCCAGTTCAACGGACTGGCCACCCGGGTACATACAGCCTATACCTGGGATGACATCGAGATCGACGCAGCGCAGAAGCAGAAGCTTACCATTGCTTGTGACCGCTATCGGCTGCGGGGAAGGATCGACGCTAAATACAAAGTGGCGGCAAACAATGCCTACGGAAACGGGGTCTCCGTACTTTTATACGGATCTCCGGGTACCGGAAAGACCATGGCTTCCCAGGTGGTGGCAAACGAATTGGGACTCCCCCTGTATCGGGTGGATGTATCCCAGATCTTTTCCAAATACATCGGCGAGACTCAAAAGAATCTGGGAAAGATCTTTGATGAAGCCAAGAAGGCAAATGTGATCCTGTTTTTCGATGAAGCGGATGCACTGTTCTCCAAGCGTACGGATGTGGGAGATTCCAATGACCGCTATGCCAACGCGGAGACGGCCTACCTTTTACAAAAGATCGAAGAGCACAACGGGATGACTATTTTAGCCACCAACCTATATCACAATTTTGACAGTGCCTTTGTTCGACGGATTACCTATACGGTGCGTTTAGACAGCCCCGACGAGGCCACCCGGCTTCGATTGTGGCAGCACACATTGCCGGAGTCCATGCCCGTGGCGCCGGATGTGGATTTTGAATTCTTGGCGGAAACCTTTGAACTGTCGGGCAGCAACATCAAAGCGATCCTGCATACGGCGGCTTATATGGCCGGAGCCAAGGATGCAACCGTGACCATGCGGGATCTGGTGATGGCTCTTAAGATGGAACTGGAAAAACTGGGTCGCATCATCGATGCAACGGATTTTGCCAATTACGGAGTGTATCTATGAGAAAAGCGGTGGAGGAAACCGAAGCCTATCGAGAAGAGATCGAACATAAAGAGAAAACTCCGGAGGAGAAGGAGATCCTGGAGCGTGACGAGGATGTTTCCTCGGATGTGGGAGAGCATTGGCATACTTCCACCCGCAAAGGGAACAACGATTCCGCAGATGACTGGAGCTACATCAACAGTGGCTTTGACAAGGATGTAAAGCAGTTTGCGGATCCCTCCCGCCCCTCCTCGGATATCGTAGGTGATATCCAGCACGCCCTGGCTACCTGGCGGATCTGCTTAAATGACAACCGGGTGCTGGATGATCTGTTATCCAAATTCCAGGATGCCCCGACGGCCACGGCTTACGGAGATCTCATGCGGAGGATCGATGACTTTGACAAGGAGAGTCACGGATGGACGGTGGAACACCAGGATATGCGGCAGACCTTACGACGACTGAAGGGCGCCGCCACCCGGATGAACGAGACCATGTTAAAGACCGCCTCCGAATGCTACAGTGACATCGATGAACATACGTCTTATCTGGATCTGGTGACCATCTCACAGGATCCGGTGGGATATAAATTAAAGCGAGCCATCCGCAGACAGAACAAGCGGATCTTTGAACGACTGGAATCCTATGACGATGAGATCCGCGGAGAAAAGGACATGCGTGGTGTCCTGGCAGCCTTCCTTCCGGCAGGACAGGGAGATGCCTGGACCTCTCAGGAGAAGGCCAGATGTGAAAGCTTCATCAGCGATTATGCATCCAAGGATGCCTGGCTCAGAAAGCCTCACCTGGAGCGGATCACCAATCATATGATGGATCTGGCCATCAGTATAGAGATGTACACCCAGGACTATCTGAAGGACAATATCGACAAGGTGGCTTACTTTATGACACAGCTGGCATATTTCGAAGATATCCGCAATGACCCGGTGAATGCGGAATACTTCAAAAGACTGCCGGAGAAAAAACAAAAGAAGTTGGATATCATCAACCGCATAGGAACCAGCTTTACACCGGGAGATTTTGTAAAGAACGTAAATCAGGTCATGTATCGGCCGGATACCTACAAACTGGACGGACAGGACGAGATACGGCTTTCCTCCATCATGAAACAGGGAGCCGTGGACGAGGTAGCAACAAACTTTATGTACGATACCAAGTTGGAAATTGACAGTTATAAGAAGGATCGAAGAAACGCATAGCCATGAAAGCATTGATCAGTAACAGAGACAAATACGTGCGAAACGAAGTGGCACGTCAACTGAACGAGCATTATCCCAACTGTATTACCGAAAAGTATGCAGATTCCATGCTGGCTGCAAAGTCCGTATATATGGAGCCTGCAGACGTGATCGTAATGGGTTTGGAAGGAATCAAACTTATCCCTATGCTACGCATGCGAGAAAGTGGTATAATAATTATTATTCTGGCAGATAATGATCTCCACAAAGAGGAAGCGACCACCGGCGGAGCCAATGCATATATCTCTTTGCCATTACAGCCGGATGCACTTTTTGATGCAGTGGAGGGAAGATATTCACTAGATGTGAATCTCGTTTAGTACAAATAGTATAGGGGGAAAAGATGAGACTGAATCGAATCCAAAAAGTGTTTTTTGTGTTGGCTTGCGCTGCCTACGCAGGTTTTCTGGTGTCCTACTTTTACATGCAGGATTATTTGATCCTGGCTTGTGCCATCGGTATGGGCGTGCTGTTCATGCTTTCCATTATGATGGGACTCCCGAAGGAAGGAGAGGAGCCGGATTACGATGAGTATTATGGCGACGACACCGGATATGTAGAGCCGGAAGCCACCGTTACCACGGAAGATGGGGAGCACGAGAGAGTTCACGTGAATTCCCTCATCGATCAGTTGGCGGAACGCCGGGAGGATCTGGAAGAGGCTCAGTCCAATCTGAAGGTTAAGAACGAAGAGGTGGATCGGATCACCGAGCGCTATGAACAGAGTCAGTTGGAATTGGAGGATGCCAAGCGCGAGAATCAGTTCCTGGAAGAAAAGATCACTGCCTTGGAGCGCACCATTGAGGATATGAAGGCAAAGGATCCCGACGGCGATGGCAAGGAAGGCACCGACACCATATTGCCGGATGCAAAGAACGATCCTCCCATCGTATTGAATATCGGAGAAGCAGCCCAAAAGGCAGCGGATGATTTGAGAGACATTGCAGAGAAGGCAGGTATTTCCATTCGCACCGTATCCACGGATGCGACTTTAATGGTAAAGGCATCTCCCACCATGATCGATGTACTCTTCAAAAATATTATCGACAATGCCGTTAAATACATGAGCAAGGAAGGTACACTGCAAATCACCATCTCCCGTATCGAGCAGGAACTCTTCATCGTTATGAAGGACAACGGGGAGGGCCTGGCACCTTCCGAGACGGAACACATCTTTGAACTGAATTACCAGGGATCGAACCGCATCAGCGGAAACGGCCTGGGTCTGGCACAGGCGAGAGCCATTGTGGAATATTATGGCGGCATGATCTATGCCAGAAGTCAAAAGGGAAGCGGTATGGGTATCTACATCCATCTGCCTTCCGCATTATAAGATCTAGACTGATTCGGAAAGGGCGGATATCGATATGAGAAGAATAGTACTGTTAGTGATCATGGCATTTTTGATCGCAGGAGGCACCGTTGGCATCCTGCATCAGGAGGGATACGGCGGCATTGCGAACCGCACAGCGGAAAGCACCCTTCCCACCACTGTGCAGGAGACACCGGAGGTGACGGAGCCCGTACCGGTGGTAGAGGAAGAGCCGGAAGTTGCGGAAGTGCCGGAAGTTACGGAAGTGCCGGAAGTTACGGAAGAACCGGAAGTTACGGAAGAGGAACCTGCAGAAGAAGTCGTGGAAGAGGAGCCGGTAGAGGAGGTCACGGAAGACGAGACCGAGACTGAAGCAGAGCCTGCAGAGGAGGAAGTGACGGAAGAAGTGACGGAGGAGGCACCTGCATCCACTACATCTTCCGTGGACAAGGCATCCAAGGCACCTTTTTATAAACTGACCGTTAATTCCAATGCGGGCAGATTGAACATCTATGACGATCCAAACCAAAAGAGTGTGATCGATATGGTCTCCGCGGGATCGACAGGATATCTCATTGATGAGAACGGCACAGGCAGACGCCGCTTAGTCTACATCGACGGAAAGATCTGCTACATCACGAAACTGTATACCACCATCACGGAGATCCCCATGGAGGAATATCCGGATGAACTGTTAAATTACTCGGCTGCAGATGCCGGAACCAGTGTGACATTGGGTAACTAAAGGATAGAATTGGAATCAGACATATGGAAGAATTGATCATCGAGGCAAAAGATGAGAATCTCGGCGTGGTGCAGGAATTTATCGAAAAGAATGTATCACCTTATGCCGATCCCCCGGAGAAACTGATCGTATTGCAGATCGCGGTGGAGGAGATTTTCGTTAATATTTCCCATTATGCATACAACCCCCAAACGGGACCCGCTACCATCCGTGTAGAGATCCTGGAGGATCCGGTGGCGGTGGAGCTTACCTTTTTCGATAACGGAATCCCTTACGACCCTTTGGCAAAAGCGGATCCCGACGTCACCCTGGATGCGGATGAGCGAGACATCGGCGGACTGGGTATCTTTATGGTAAAGCAGAGTATGGATGATGTCAGTTATGAGTATAAGGACGGACAGAACATCCTTACCATAAAAAAACTGTTATAAAAAGGGCCCGTCCATTTCGCATGATCTGCGTTTTGGCGGGCTTTTTTACGAAAAAGAAGGGAAACGGCAGCCTGGCCGGAAGTAAAAATGGGACGAATTTTGATAGAGACGGAGCGCACCTATGTGAGGGAGACGGAGATCACGGATATACAAAACCGTTTTGATCTCTATGACAGTCCCCATATGGTGGACTTTATCGAGCCATTGGATTCCTTTGAAGAGGAAGAGGAGTACCAGAAGCGATATAACGAACGCATCTACGGGGTATATGGGTACGGCATGTGGAGCGTCATCCAAAAGGACACCGGCCGCTATATCGGCGAAGCAGGATTGGAACATCGTATCCCACCGGTACGGGAGAAGTTTCCCTATGCATGGATGTTTGCGGAGCATACATCGGAATTGGGGTTTTGTTTTGCGGAGGACCTGTGGGGACAGGGGATCGCTACGGAGGTCTGCGGCGCTATTGTAGACTACGGCGTGAACACCCTGGGGATGACACGACTTTTTGCCAGAGCGGATAAGGCAAATAAAGCATCTGTGCGGGTACTTACGAAGCTTGGCTTTGAGGAATACGGTCCCGGTATGGGTACGCACACCGTATACATCCGGGTATAACGTACCATTCGAGGAAATGAATAATCGGGGGATGATTGGAACATGGAGATCACAGCCATCGGTGAAAAAAACGAGTCACATTTTTTGCCGCTTTTAAATCGCAGTATGCTGCTTCCCAATGAGCTTTATCTGGGAGCGGTAGAGGATCAAAAGGCAGTGGGTGCCATCGCTTTTTCCGGAGAGGGAGAGACGGTGGTCATTCATACGGTATTTGTTCCTGCACCTTATCGTCGTCGCGGGATCGGTTCCGCACTGTTAGACGAAGTGTTTAAAGTGGGAAGGCAGTCCGGGGCAAAGAGCGTCTGGATGGACTATCCCGGAAACGAAGCAAATGACGCCTTTTTACAGAGTAAAGGCTTTCTTTTGGCCGAGGATGTATCTTTTTATCGGATCCCCATCGAAAGGATCCTTACATCCGAGACCTGTCAGAATATCTTTTCCAAGATCACACCGAAATCCAATGATATAAAGCATTGCAAAAGGCTGTGCACTTTAGGCGATGCGGAAAAAGAGCATGTGATAAAAGCACTAAAGAGCACGGAGATCGGCTATGTGGAAGATCTCATCCATCTGGTATGCGATCCGGAGCTTTCTTTGTTTTTGTATCGTGATGAGGAGGGCAGGGATCTGCGCTGTCTTCTGTTGGCAAATCAGAATGAGGATGCCATCACCATCCTGTATCTGGCCAATCCCGGAGGCAATCCCAAAGATCTGGTGCTGATCCTAAAGATCTTTATGGAGCTTCTCATCAAAAAGAAACTGACGGACAAAAACCTTACATTTTGTACCGGACAGTCCGAAGTCGTATCTATTTTTAAAAAGTTTGTGGCGGATGGAGAGGAATCCGCCATGTCTCTGATGGTGGCCTACGGAAATCTGTAGCGCCAAAGGCCATTGGAAGTGCCTGCGCTCATCACATGGGAGCAGGAGAGCAAAAGGGGGAAGGAAATATGGGAGACGGAAGACAGACCGCATTTTTCTTAGGGAAAAAAACACAGACGCAAATGGCCATGCAGGGTCCGCTTACGGCGCAGCAGGAGATGGTAGGGGTGGATGCCCTTCGCATGCAGCAGGACAGTTTAGAGCAGGAGCATCGGCTGACGGACAGCATGCGTTCCACCGCCAGGATGGCAGCCTGGTCCGAACTGCCCGTTATGACGGATGAAAAGGCCATGGAGCAGGCTTATGAGGAATCTGTGAAGGAGGCTTTTAAAAATGCGCCGGTGATGGATTCTCATCAGCACAAACGGAAGAAAGCCTTTATGGAAAAGGCTTCTTTGCAGACCAAAGCCAGCGGTTTTACAAAGCGGGTCTTAAACGGACGTTCTGCCGGAAGAGAAGCCCTGTTTCGTCATGCGCCGGATCTTCGGATCCAAAAGCAAGACGCCTCCTTTATGGAGGATTGGAGTGCCTTTTTATTTACGGATCGCATCGATCAGGCCTTCCAGGATCAGGGCATGGAAAGTTTAAAAAATGTGCTTTCCGAAAAGCGGGATCAGCGGCGAAAAGGAGCCGAGGATCTGATCAAAGAAGTGGAGTTTTTCGATCCGGCGTTTCTGGAATTTGAAAGCGATGAACAGTTTTTAAAGAACTTCAATGCCTACTATCCCAAACTCTGTGCCTGCGCCAATGCGGACAAGCTGTTAAAGGAAATAGATGACGGAATCATGGATGAGCGGATCACCCGCTTAAAGGCAAAGATCGAAACCTTTAAGGATATCAGGGCTTTTTATGAGAACCGCATGCAGATCATGCAGTCGCCTTATTACGCCCTGCTTTTGGAATCCGATCTTCAGCAAGGAGAGGAAAAATATGAAAAGCTGAAAGCCTCCGTGAAGGATAACGAGGGAGCAAGAGCATATTTTGATGCGGTGGAAAAGAGAAAGGATCTGCGTTTCGGAAAAGGCATGAAGACGCAGGATCTTTTGGCCCGTCATCTGGAGGAGGAAAAAAACGCCGGTCTGTTAAAGATCAACCTAAAGGATCCCAACTTACAGACCGTAGGAGGCGGTACATCCAAGTTGTATCGTATGTACGAAGAGGACGGGAGCGTCTCCTACGTAAAAAAAACTACGAAGGTGTTGGAACGGGATGAGGATCCGATACTTGCCATAAAGGATGCAAGAGAAACCATAGGACCCGAAATGGAGAAACTTTCACGCTCCGTGGAAGAGTTTCTGGAAGATCGTAAAAAAGCGGAACTGGTGAATGCGAATTTAGACATCAAAAAAACAGTGGAAATGATGTTCCGATCCTTTGTGGGTGTGTCCATGCCCATAAAAAATCAGATCGCAGAAACGAAAGATAAGAGCACCTTACAAGGTGTTATTATGACGCAATTAAAGGAACTGTGCCAATTTCCTTATTCGGACATGGTATTGCTGCATGTGATACGAAGAAATTATGATCTTTTCCTTGATGTGATCTCATATATAGGAAAACGGCAGACAGAATATGACGTTGCCGTTAATATAGCGCGGATCGAAGCAGAAAGCACCATATCCGATCGGAACGTATGCACCTCCATCATGGCAGACCGTCTGGGGGTGACGGATCTGGTGGCTAAATCCAAAACTGTTCTTTTGGAAGATGAAACGGGACGCAAGGTACAGGCCAACGCTATGGAAGAGGTAGTGGGCATGGAATATGCTGCTTTTGTGCAGGAGACGGAAGCCATGAAGATGAAGGTGGTATTCTCTCCCGAGGCGATAGCCCAGATCCAGACCATGCATGTGTTTGATATGGTCTGCGGTCAGATCGATCGAAACCATAATAATTATATGGTGACGGAATACGAAGAGATGACGGCCAGATTCGGTGAAAAAGAGGAAAAAGTCCGGGTGGTGAAAAAGATCAAAGCCATCGACAATGATCTGTCCTTCGGAAAGCTCATGATGAGATGGATCGAATCCAGAACCGCACATAATCTGAGCGGATTTAAAGAAAGGGATCTGGATGCGGGATCCATAAAGTTTCTGCCGGCAGAGTTTGTAAAAAAACTTCATGACTATCAGGATATGGAAAAGCTAAAGGTAGATTTTGGAAGCCTTCGCTCCCCGGAGGAAGTAAATGCGTTGCATATGAGGATCTTGGACGTATGTAAGCGGTTGGATGAACTTGTGGCATCCGAGAAGGAAGGTGAAAGGATCCGTTTGTACCACAATCCGGAGGAATTGCAGGCGGTCTATCAGGAGGTACAACAAAAAGATCTGTTCAAAGGTGTGTTGGATGATGTGCGGGCCAAGGGCAAAGACAAGAACGGTAATTTGAAGTTTTACCTGGATTATGCTACTTTGGCGGCGCAAAAAGATATGGTGTTGACCGGTGCGCTTGTCGATGATGCCACGGTGGTACAAAGCCGGGAGCAGACTGCCGAGCAGACAAGACGCAGACAGTTGACGGAAGAAGAAAGCGGCATGCAACAGGTGCATAAGGAATTAAACGACGCCGCTGCAGAGCTGAAAACTTCCGTAGTGTCCCGTAAAGTGGGAACCCATAAGGACAGTAAAGAAATGACGGCGGTTAAGACTTCCTTGCAAAAACTGGAAGATGTGATGGCTAAGCCCCTGGGTGGGGAAGCTGGTTTTGCGGAAGGATTGAAGGAGGTGCAGCAGGTATATCAGACCCTCATCGATCACTGTCTCTCCTACGAAAAGAAGTCTTCTTCTTTTCGCAGAGGGCATTCCGAAGATGGACAGCGGCGGTTGGAACTGGTGCGACGGATCCTGTTCCAATGCCGTTTGGAATATGCCGCTTTCACATCCATGACACAACAGGAGTTGGAACTGGATACATATGATGCTGGCAGTACCTGGCAGGATGTGCTTTACGGCGTCCGCGCTCTCAAAATGAAGGCCGGGGATCCCGGGGTCACCGTGACAGGAGCCGGCACTTCTACTCTGTATCGAAAACAGAAGAGGGATGGAAGGGTGTCCTACATCAAAGAAGAGGAAAGCCTGGTAAAGTCCGGTAGTGACGATTTGCCGGTAGATGAATTTATGGATCGTTACAGCCTTTCCGGAGAACCCGGGGCAGAATTGTTTGTGCAGAAATACCGTGCCTTTAAGGAAAAGGGCGGAATATTTAAAATCTCGTACCTTAGTGCCACCTTTGATTTTATCACCGATCTGCGAAACAATCCGCCGAAGTGGGAGGCAGATATGAGTGAAGAGGATTACAGACGGCTGGAAAAAGAGAACTTCGACCGGCAGTTGGCTGAGCGTGTACACAATAAAATAGCCGAATACGGAGATTTTAAAACAATCATTGCGGAAGATGAAGCGCAGTTTATTACTTTTGTAAAATTCTTTTATAAAAAAGCCAACGAATATGATGTTGCCACCGGAAGGGCCAAGATTAGGCCGGGTGCAAAAATATCCAACCGTAATGTTTCTACCAGTCGTGTGGCAAAGAAACTGAAGGTGGACAGCCTCATTGCATCATCCCAAACGGTATTGATCCAAAGAGAAGGTCAGACGCCCGTTAGAGCCAATGCTATGGAGGGAGTGGAGACCAAGAGTTTGGGTAACCTGGTGGAGTTCTGTCAGGCAAAGGGCACCGGCTTAAAGCTGGAACCCAAAGCACTGAAGCAGTACTTTACGTTACAGGTATTTGACCTTATATGCGGGCAAGTGGACAGAAACAGTTCCAATATACAGGCATTCTACACCACAGGAGAAGACGGGACCATTACCATCACCTCATTAAAGGGCATCGATAATGATATGGCCTTTGGGAGGCTCCCCTATAAAGAAGTGGATAAGGCAGGCCTTTTGCAGGGACTGGGCAAGCCCGGTGCCATAAAGGTTCCCTTCTTACCAAAGGATTTCTATCAGGCCATCATGCACTATTCTGCGGAGGAAGCCGCTGCCGATCAGATGGATCTGCGGACAGCGGAGGAAAGAAAAGCCCTTGGTGACCGGCTGACGGGAGTGCAAAAGGAACTCTTTAAACTGGTTCGTGCCGGAGAGATTAAACTGGTGAATTCCGATGAGGAATGGGCCGGTAAATTGGATACGATCCTGCAAATGGAAGGGGACAAAACCCTGGGAACGACCTATTTACACCGACACGAACTCTTCTCCGTCCTGCGGCAGTAGAGGGGTATGGAAAAATAGTTTTTTTAGTGCTATGATGGTTGGGTAGTTCGATCTCCCGCGGATCTTTTACCGGAGAGATCGCAGACAAAATATTTTACGACAGAGAGGATTATCAAATGTTTGGATTTGGACAGATGATCGAGACTTTAAAGAAAAGTCCCAAAAAAATCGTATTTACGGAGGGCTCTGACCCCAGGATCTTAGAGGCTTCTTCCCGCCTTTTATCCAGTAACTTCTTAAAGCCCATTTTGCTGGGTAAAAAAGAGGAGATCATAAAGAGTGCAGAGGAAGTCGGTTACAACATCACCGGCGCGGAGATCATCGATCCGGAGGATTATGACCGGTTTGACGAGATGGTGGAGCTTTTCTGTGAGCTTCGTAAGTCAAAGGGGGTGACCTCCGAGGATGCGAAGAAGATCCTATCCGGCGCGAATTATTTCGGGACCATGCTGGTAAAGATGGGTGTGGCAGATGCACTTTTGGGTGGCGCCACCTATTCTACGGCGGATACGGTACGCCCGGCCCTGCAGCTTATCAAGACCAAGCCCGGCAATTCCATCGTATCTTCATGCTTCATCCTGGTGCGTCCTTCCGCAACCGGAGAGAATGAAGTTTTGGCCATGGCAGACTGTGCTATCAACATCACCCCCAACGAGGATGAACTGGTGGAGATCTGCGGTGAGACGGCAGAGTGTGCAAAGATCTTCGGTGTGGATCCGAAGGTTGCCTTCTTAAGCTATTCTACCTTCGGCTCCGGAAAGGGCGAGGATGTGGACAAGATGCGCAACGCCTGCGCAAAGGCAAAGGAAAAGTATCCCAAGCTTCCCATCGAGGGTGAGCTGCAGTTCGACGCGGCGGTTTCTCCTCGTGTGGCAAAGACCAAGTGCCCGGATTCCAAGGTGGCAGGTTATGCAAATACCTTTATCTTCCCGGATATCAATGCCGGAAACATCGGTTACAAGATCGCACAGCGCCTGGGTAACTTCGAAGCATACGGTCCGATCCTGCTGGGATTGAACGCCCCTATCAACGATCTTTCCCGCGGATGTAACGCCATTGAAGTATACTCCATGGCCATCATCACAGCGGCCCTTGCCTGCAAGTAAAATCCCGATCTTTCGGAGAGAAAAAATGCTCCGAAAATGTCCGAAATTTTCGTGACTTCATTTGAAAATTTCGGAAAATCATTGTATAATATACATGTGTCTGCGGTCGTCAAATTGCGACACCGCAGACTTTTTATCCCCATTTTTCGGGAAAGGAAAGGCGCGGTTTCTCGTATCAGATCCGCGAAGAAAGTGGAATGGTGCTTTGATGAGTGACTATCAGGTCGGTGATTATTTAATGCACGAAGGATCCGGCGTCTGTCAGGTGGCTGAGATCACGGAAAAGGCTCTGCAGGGCAGAGGCTCTGAGAGGTTGTACTATTCTTTGGAACCCGTTTTTCAGCGCGGCAGCCAGGTGCTGACTCCCGTCGCATCCAAGATGCGCATCCGGGATGTTAAGACGAAGGACGAGATGCAGAAGCTTTTGGACAGTGTGTTGGATCTTCCGGTGATCACGGAGCAGAATATCCGTGCCCTGGGGGAGATCTTTAAAGAGCTTATGTCCGAATTTGATCCGGTGCCTTTGGCCACGGTAGTAAAAACTGTATACTTGCGGGAGCAGATCCGCATGGCCTCCGGAAAGAAGGCCATGTCCTCCGATGAGAAGGTGATGGCCACTGCAGGCAGAAGGCTCTTCGAGGAGATGGCATTTGCCTTAGAGGAGGATATGGATACCGTCCAGAAAGCCTTTTTCGGAAACCTGAAAAAAGAAAAGGACCAGTGTATCAAGACACTTAAGATTCAGTAAAGGAATAACCCGGGTGGTTTACCCGGGTTATATTTTATACTTTGGACAGAGGTTGAAAGGAAAGCAAAATGACGGAAGAGGCTTTTGTGAAAATGACGGACAGGATCCGTTCCCGCAGAGCACTGGCATTCTTTATCAATGTGATGGATAAGCTCATTACCATGATCGTGTTTTTGGCTTATCCCATGCTGTTGGGATATTTGTATTATACGAAGTCACCATTTTTGGTGCCGGCCTTTGCGGTTCCCGGGGTTTCCTTTTTTCTGGTGACCCTTTTCCGCAGGAGCTATAATGCAAAGCGGCCTTATGAGATCTATGATTTTGATCCGGTGATCAAAAAGAACACCATCGGAAAAAGCTTTCCCAGCCGGCATGTGTTTTCCATTTTTATCATCGCCATGACCTTTATGCAGATCGATGTCATCCTGGGTGCATGGTTTCTCGTGGCGGGCGCGCTTCTTGCGGCACTTCGGGTCTTCGGCGGCGTGCACTTTATCAAGGATGTGATCGTGGGCGCGGCAGCAGGTATTCTGGCAGGCTGCATCGGTTATTATCTGATCTTTTAGAAGGAGACTACCTATGAAAAAGCCAATGCGAAAATTTTTATCGGTCTTTATCTCCTTGGGAGGAACCCTGCTTTCGGCGTATCTTTGCGGATACTGGCTATTGATCCGCCCCATCTTAAATCTCTATCACGGATATATCGATCATGCCATCACCCTGCCGCTGATCCTAAACTCCGTGATCCGGATCTTTATCTCTTCCACCATCTTCGGTGGACTCTGGTGCGTATTTGATATCTTAGCCGGATTTTTCCGGGACGAAGAGGAAGAAGAGTAGGAGACAAAGGGATTATATCCCCTGTCTCCTTTTTTAGTTGATTTTTTTAGGGGATTCTATATAATAGACATAATAATATGCCGATATAGTAATCAGAGAATGTATATCTCTTTTTCGGCATCTGAAAGGCAGGTGAGATCATGAAGTTTACCAGATTAAACGAAAATGCAATCCGTTGTGTCATTTCCCAGCAGGAGATGAGTGATTTCGGTGTAAACATCGATGATCTCATGGTGAACCGGGAGAAGGCCGAAGGCTTTTTGCGGGTGATCCTGGATGAAGCAAAGACGGAAGTGGACTTCCAGGCAAACGGTGAAGCTTTAAACGTACAGCTTTCCGTGATGCCTGACGGAGATATTTCCCTTATGATCTGTGATGACCAGAATATGGCCATCCGGGCGATGTTGGAGCAGTTCAAGGACAAGCTGAAATCTTTTTCCGATTATCTGTTAACGGAAAAGGACAGATTGAACGGAAAGTCCCAGCCGGAGATCAAGCCCTATAAACCCATCCCCTTTGATGAGACATCCGGCGGCGCAAAGGTGGTGGATGAGGCGGCGGAGGATGATCCTCTGCAGATGACTCTCTGGTCGGAGTTCTACGACCTTGAGGACTGCATCCGCCTATCCAAGAGCCTGACCCATTTAGGCGATGTGGAGTCCGATCTCTTTAAATTCGAAGATATGTACTATCTCTCCGTAAAGATGGTACAGACCAAGAAGCAGATGGCTCACAATGTATTTGCCGTAGCGGAGTATTCCAGACAGTTATTTTACGATGCGAATCTGGAGATCCGTTTGCAGGAGCACGGAACCCCCATATTGCTGGGGCACGCATTAAAGGATCTGCAGGCACTGTAAGAGGTTTTTCGGTTTATGCCGGGACTATCATTTATAAGGATCACAAAAGAGCGGTTTTTCCGCTCTTTTTTTATCCCCAAGCCGTCCATATAAAGACCGTTGGATGAATAAACCAAGTGTTGGTGGATTTTTGTTGGACAGGATGCGGCGTAATAGAAATGATAGATTAAAACAAAAATGCGAAAGCCCCCGGCGAGGAGTAGGAGTCTCGTCGAGGGCTTTCTGTAGCATTCACACCAAAACGTAAGTTAAATGACATTAAGTAATAATCGCTCACGGATCTTAAACTCCAGAGTGTCCAAACTGCGACGCGCTCTGGAATACTCGTTGCGATTGATGTAGATGACACATATCTTATCAGCACCCTGATATGCGCCTCTTTTAAAGAATGGGATTTTCTTCCATGCTTTTCTGAATGAAATAGAATCTTCCGTGAGTTTCCTGGAAGTGAGTTTTCCCGCATGGAAGTTTGTGGTCTCGCACAAAACGACACTACGATTTACAGATTCGTCGATCTTTAATTTTCTTTTCATCCTATCCCCTAAGATCCAAGTACTATATGCAAGCTACTCATCCCTTATTATCCGACGTATGGATCATGAATCATCGGATCCGCACCGTAAGCTCCTTGCCGAGAGAGGAAGCGATCTTTACCAAAAAATCCAGGCTGGGATTATACCTGCCGCTCTCCATACGGGAGATATTGGATTTTTTCGTGCCGGTCATATCCGCTAAATTCTGCTGGGTCAGACGCAGCGCCTTTCGCGCATCCCTCACCTGAACAGCCACATCCTCGCGGGCGGACATCGCCTCTGCCGGCGGCATATCATCTGCATACCGCTTATTCATAATTCACACACCTTTTGTCCATCTCAGATTCGGCCTTTGAAAACCGCGTTTTCAATACCGTTCTCATGGACAATTTAAGGTTATCATATATGATAACAATGTGCAAGTGTTTTTTATTTTTTTTCTAATTTTTTTGAAAAAATCCCATGGTTATTTTCCACCCCGCATCCTTAACATTCCACCGGCTTTGGTTTATAATCAAAATGCGTAAACACATATAAAACGCGACATAAGGGGGTCATATGGAAATAACGGTATTGGTGGAAAACACTTCCAAAAATCATCTTCCGACGGAACACGGTCTGTCGCTTTATATCGAAACCAGAAATCACAAGATTCTGTTTGATACGGGGCAGGGGAACCTCTTTTACGACAATGCCCAAAGGCTGGGGATCGATCTGTCGGAAGTGGATATCTGTATCCTTTCCCACGGTCACTATGATCACGGCGGTGGTTTGAAAAAGTTCTACGAGATCAATTCCTTTGCCCAGATCTATCTCCACGAGGATGCGTACGGCAGGTTCTATCACGGACTGGACCGCTACATCGGACTGGACCAGGACTGGCTTTTGAATCCATCCTTTAAGGAGCGTCTCACCTTCGTCAGAGGCACCACGGTGTTGGATGGGGAGCTGACCTTGCACGATTCTTTGGGACGGGATAAGAAGATCTCTTTGGGGGAAGGCGGCCTTTTAAAGAAAGTAGGAGACGCCTATATGCCGGACAGCTATTCCCACGAGCAGTACCTCATGATCCAGGAGACCAGCGATAAGAGAGTACTGTTTACCGGGTGCTCTCACAATGGCATCGTCAATATCATGGATTGGTTTTCCCCGGATGTGTGCATCGGCGGCTTTCATTTTATGAAGCACCCTTTGGATAATAAGCTGATGGAATGTGCGGTGCTTTTGGATACCTACCCCTGCACTTACTATACCTGCCAC
>JAIKZU010000073.1 GCA_024681985.1 Lachnospiraceae bacterium
CCGATGATGACACATCCACGGAGGAGGGACGTTCCCTTTCGGATGCGGACGTGGAAAGCCAGGGGGACAGCGGTGCCGCTTACGCCAATATCGAATCCGTGTCCCTGGCGCCCTACGCCAAATACGCCCTTTTATCCGAGGATTTTGAGTCCGGGCTGGGATGGAGCTATACCAACTGGATGCGGGAGTTTGAAAACAATCCCGGTATCTCCACACCGGTTTTGGGTAAATACATTGTGGATGACATCATAAAGGACAATGAAAATGTCTCCGGCGGAGATTCCGCCTGCATGGCGCTTTTTAACCTTTCCACCTCAAAGAGCCTGTATTCTGCCTGGAAGACCTATGCTTACAAAAACGAGTCGGCTCTTTTGAATAAGAACTACAGTAAGAGCCACCGGGCCAAGGGTAGAGGATTCTTTGACCAGTGGTTGTATGATGACAGTGATGTTACTCTGGCGGATTATTACATCAGCGACATCCTGGCGATCACAGAGAGCATCGATAAGGACAGTGATGAGGCAAAGAGCCTGATCTCCGTCTTAAAAGCGGCGGTGGCATATTACGGACACACGTCGGATAAAAACGAGCTGACGGGGCTGGCAGTGTCTTTGCCCTATGGAGATGCGGAATTCTACAGCCAGTTAAAGAGTGTGTATACGGATATCGGCCTGGATTCCGAGTATGTGGAATGGCTGGGAGGATTTGTTAAAAGCTCCGGATACAGTGACTATTACGATTATGACAGCTTCGAGAACAGCTGGGGTGGCTGGGGTGACTACGAGAGCGAATATGGTGGCAACATCTCCAGCGGCGCCACCTGTGAGTACAGTTATGACTACGACAGTGCGGAATACTACGGCTACGAGGATGAATATGCCGGGGATGACTGGATCTACGACTGCGAAGAACAGATCTGGTACTGCTACGAAGACGGTGCCATGTACCTCTATGATGATCAGTCAGAGATCACCTACTATTATGATGAATCTTCCGGTGAAGTATATTACTACGACGATAGCACCGGCGAGTGGCAGTATATGGAATGAGCCATGGGGACGGTGGTAAGGGATCATTCCTCGGAGGTTATGAAAGCGTACTTTGAGGAATTAAAAACCAAAGATATCATCTGCTGGGGAAATGGCAGGCATTTTCGAAACAGCACCTATCCGTTTTTGCGTAAAAGTGGGTTGAGCAGCCGTTTGCGAGGAGTTGTGGAGACAGCCGAAACGTCGGCTGTTTTTCTTCATGACGGAGACTATAAAAGAATCCGAAAAGAAGAATTACAGAAGTTTGACAGGGACAAAACGCTTCTTTTCATAGCCGTTACCGGATATGAGGAGATAATGGCTCAACTGCGCGGGGATGACGTATGCGCAAAGTTCGAAGCCGTTCCCTCTCTTTATCCGGAGCTTCTGTATGAAGATCTTTTGCTCCTAAATGTAATAAAACCGCCGAAAAACTATAGAAAGTATGAGCGGCCGGTTATTCCGAAGATCATCCACGCAATCTGGTTTTCCGGAGAGCCCATGCCCGGGTTGTATGAAAGATGCCTGGCATCCTGGAAAAAATATGCCCCGGATTTTGAGATCAAAATATGGGACCTTTCAAGTTACAGGCCGGATCACTGCAGGTTTTTCGATCAGGCCATTGCCGATAAAAACTGGGCCTTTGCATCGGATTATGCCAGGGCGGATCTGCTATACAGATACGGCGGCATATATATGGATCTGGATGTAGAGATGCTCCGGCCCATTGATGATCTGCTCTATCATGACGCCTATATGAGTTTTGAGTCTTTGGACCGTATTGAATGCGGTTCCGGTATGGGTGCAAAGCCCGGGCATCCGATCTTGCGGGAAATCCGCGAGAGCTATGAGAAAAGACCCTATTTAAAAGAAGACGGCAGTTGGGACAATTCCACCTGCCCGGCGCGCTACACCCAGGTCATAGAGAGGCATGGATTGATAAAAGACGGCAGCTTCCAGTCCGTGGAGGATATCACGATCTATCCATTTCAAACCTTAACGGGGAAAAGTTTTGATACGGGGATCGTCTACTCTACAGAAGAAAGCTATACCCTGCATCATCACAATGGAAGCTGGATCCCGGATAAAGCCCACCTCGCGATAAACGAGCGATATGAGAAAATACAGGGATTTCTGGCCGAAAAAGGATTTGCTAAATGAAATTGCTAAATGATTATCTCCGGGAAACCTTCGGATGCAAAGTATATAAGATCGCTTTAAACGGCGGATTTGCCTGCCCCAATCGTGACGGAACCATAGGTACCGGAGGTTGCATATTTTGCTCTGCCGGTGGTAGCGGTGAGTTTGCCGCAGATCCACATAAAGGTATTGCCGAACAGCTCAAAGAGGCAAAGCGACGCGTTTCCCGAAAGGTAAAGGATGGGAAATATATTGCGTATTTTCAGGCATATTCCGGAACATACGCACCGGTGGAAAGACTAAGAAGTCTTTATACGGAAGCTATGGAGGATCCGGATGTGGTGGCACTTTCCGTTGCCACCAGGCCGGATTGTTTACAGGAGGAGGTTTTGGAGCTTCTGTCGGAGATGCGGCAGATCAAGCCGGTTTGGATCGAACTCGGTCTGCAGACGATACATCCGGATACGGCAACATACATAAGGAGAGGGTACGAACTGCCGGTTTATGATGAGGCGGTATCTGCCCTCAGAAAAAGGGATATAGAGGTCATTGCCCATGTCATCATCGGCCTGCCCGGCGAAACACCGGCAGACATGGTGGAGACGGTTCGATATGTGTGTAACAGTGGGGCTACCGGGATCAAATTACAGTTGTTGCATGTTCTTTCCGGCACCGATCTTGCGAAGGAATATGCTTTGGGCAAGGTGCAGGTATTATCCGAAGACGCATATATTGACATTTTAAAAGAATGTGTAAAGGTGATCCCGGAAAATGTCGTGATACATCGTTTGACCGGGGATGGCGATAAGAAGATCCTCATAGCGCCAAAATGGAGTGGCAACAAGAAACACGTATGGAACAGGATACAAAGGGAAGTGATTTAGTGAATAGATTTAGAGTCTTTTCAATCCCGACAAAACGTGAGATAATATATTCGTGAAAGTAGCCTTTTGGATTTGATGATCGTAGCACAGATTCAATTTCAATGGAATGAAAGGATGGTGCCTATGAGTGATTATAATTTTGGAAAGACAAGCGGTCTTTCCGGCATGTTGGGAGATTACAATTCTATTCGAAACGGCAGTTACGGGAAACTTCTTAGAAAGTATTATGGGGAGTCTACCGCAACGGAGTCTACGAAATCCTCGGTAAAATCTCAGTCGAAAAGT
>JAIKZU010000008.1 GCA_024681985.1 Lachnospiraceae bacterium
CAAGAGCGTCTCGAAGATCCGGATAACGGGCTCCATCTGCCGGATACATGCCGCAATAGACCATGGGATTTACATTTTTATAACCCGGAAGGGCTTCCCCGCAGGGCTTGACCGAAGAAGTAATGGTATCTCCCACCCGGGTATCCCGTACATTTTTTATGGAAGCTGTCATATAACCTACCATGCCGGCAGACAACTCATCGCAGGGGATGAACTGCCCCGCGCCAAAGTATCCCACTTCCACGATGTCAAACTCCGCGCCGGTGGCCATCATGAGAACCTTATCTCCTGCTTTCATCCGGCCTTCGAATATCCTGCAAAAAACGATGACACCCCGGTAAGAATCGTACAGAGAGTCAAAGATCAGTGCCTTTAACGGAGCGTTGATATCTCCCTTCGGTGCCGGAAGCTTATGAATGATCTCTTCCAATACACTTTCGATATTCAGTCCCGTTTTGGCAGAGATCTGAGGCGCATCCGCCGCTTCCAATCCGATGACGTCTTCGATCTCTTCAATGACCCGATGGGGATCGGCGCTGGGAAGATCGATCTTGTTGATCACGGGAAGCACATCCAGATCATGATCCAATGCCAGATATACATTGGCCAGAGTCTGGGCTTCGATGCCCTGGGCCGCATCCACCACCAAGATGGCGCCGTCACAGGCTGCCAGGCTACGGGACACTTCATAGTTAAAATCCACATGGCCGGGGGTATCGATGAGATTTAAGATATACTCCTTTCCATCCTTAGCTTTGTAGATCAGCCGCACGGCCTGGGATTTAATGGTAATGCCTCTCTCCCGTTCCAGATCCATATTGTCCAAAACCTGAGACTGCATCTCCCGTTCCGTCAGAAGCCCGGTTTTTTCAATGAGCCGGTCTGCCAGGGTGGATTTGCCGTGGTCGATGTGAGCCACGATACAAAAATTTCTGATTAAACTTTGGTCAACTGCCATATTTCTTTCCTATTCTATTCATCTGCTGCGGCAGGGGCAGATACCCCTCCGATATACGCGTAATCCTCTGAAAATGTTACCCTTTACCTGCGTAGCATGTCAAGGGATTTTATGCTATAGTGGGACTGTACAAAAGATGTATTTCACAAGGCTTGCGATACATATAAGACTATGAACGAGATCAATCGGGATATCAAGTCCGGACAATTAAAAAACGTATATCTCCTCTACGGCGAAGAAGACTATTTAAAGCGGCAGAACCTAAAGAAACTGACGGAAGCTTTCGGCGTGGATGAAACGGATATGAATTTTTCCAGATTCGAAGGAGATGACTTAAACTCCGCAGAGATCGCCGGTACCATAAGTACCATGCCTTTTCTTTCTGACAAGCGGGTCGTTGTCATTAAAAACAGCGGCTTCTGTGCCTCCGGAGATGAAAACTTAAAAGATGCCGTCTCCAAATTGCCGGAGACTTCCTATGTGGTCTTCTGCGAAAAGGATGTTCGCAAAAATACCGCTTTATATAAGGCCATCGCCGCAAAGGGCACCGTGGAGGAATGTGTGATGCCGCCGGAAAACACACTGATGACATGGATCGTGGGCCGCGCCAAAAATGCCGGCAAACGAATGACCACCGGCGCATGGAATGCGTTTGCAAAGGCCACCTATGCCAATAAAAAGACCCGCAGCATGGAGTACATGAACAATGAGATCGAAAAGCTCATTTCCTACACCTGGGATCGGGATGAGATCACGGAAGCGGATGTGCTGGCTATCTGCTCTCCCCAATATCTGGATCACATCTTTGATATGGTCAATGCCATCGGAAGCCGGGACAAGGAAAAGGTCATGCGGCTTTACAATGAGCTTCTGGTAGCAAAGGTCTCCGCCGGAAATATCCTGGGTCTGATCTGTCGGCAGTTTCGCATCCTTTTGGTCCTGCATGACTACGCCGATGAGAACATGCGGCCCGAGGAATGCGCCCATCGTTTGGGGCTCCAGGCCTTCGAAGTGCAAAAGTATTTCCGCTTCGGCATGCTCCAAAAATTTTCTCTGGAAAAAGTGAAAGCCCTTTTAAACGATGCCCTTTCCACCCAGCAAAAGATCCGATCCGGACAGATGAACGAAAAGATCGGTGTGGAACTTTTTATCATGGAGTATTGCAGATAAACCACGAAAAAAAGACCTTCGGTTGACGGTACCGAAGGTCTTTCTTTATTTAAAAATTTATGCCATCTGGTTAACGGCCTTTGCAAGTCTGGAAACTTTGCGGGCAGCATTGTTCTTGTGATAAATGCCCTTGGAAGCAGCCTTCTCGATCTCGGTGGTCGCATTGTTCAATGCTTCCTTAGCTGCATCTTTATTTCCTTCAGCAACAGCAGACTCAACCTTTTTAACGGAAGTCTTTACTCTGGAACGGATCGCTTTGTTCTTCTCCGTTTTGATAGCTGTTACCAAGACTCTCTTCTTTGCAGATTTGATATTAGCCAATTCCTACACCTCCAAATATAAGTGTTTTGGTTCTTCCTTACATCGGAGCCGGACACGGACAGTTCGATGTAAACGTACTGTTATATTCTATACACCTTGAGGCGACTTGTCAACAGTTTTTTGTATGGATATCCATCCTCGTTTTATGCATTATACATTGAATCTTCCGGTGGTATCCTGTAACAGTGTGATGCTTTCCATCACATCCCTTGTCTCCGCCGAAACATTTTCACTGGAGTCCGTGATACTCTGCATGTTTACGGAAATATCATGGATCGCCTCATTTAAGTCATTCTGTGAGGAACCGATGGCATCCAATACACGATTGATCTCTTCCACGGATGTACGAAGCTCTCCTGCGCTGCTTCCCAGTTCTTTGCTCACATCGCCGTAATAAGTGGCATCCTCCATGTAACTGTTGGCCATGGTCTCCAAGTTCTCGTAGTCCTTTAATACATCTTCGTTTAAGAAGGCCACGATCTGATTGCTGACCTTGGAAAGGATGTCGATATTGGTGGTCACTTCCTTGGTAAGGGAGTTGACCTTTTCGATCTCATCCCCGGTGGTGGTACTTAAGTTATTGATCTCATCCGCCACAACCGCGAATCCTTTTCCGGCTTCTCCTGCACGGGCTGCTTCGATAGTGGCATTTAAAGCCAACAGATTTGTCTGGCTGGCGATCTCCTGAATGGCATTTGCCACTTCCACGATCTGCTCTACCACCTTGATCCCTTGAATGGCCTTTTCCAGCTCCGCTTTTGTCTGATTCGTTACATCAACGGCGTAGCTCTTGTGTTTTAAGATATCCGGAACCATCGCTTTGACACGGCCGATGATCTCTGCTGTCTTTTCACTCATCTGCTTTGTATCTTCCGCAAACATATCCGCAGCCGAAGTAACGCTTTCACAGATATCATTGATGTTCTGAATACTTTCGGTCTGTCCCACGATGCCGGTTTCCGTTCGCTGTACGGCCGTATTGATATCGGAAATACTATCGCTGATGGAGTCGATCTTATCCGATGCAGAGTGCATCTTTCCTTCGATCAACCTGGATTCATCCTGGGTCTTGTGGATGGTATCGATGAACCGGGTTTCCAATTCGGATAAGAGATAACGGATCTCCTCTACTTCGGATTTTGCAGAGGACGTATCACTCTCCCCAATGATCTTTTCATTGATAAAGGTCTTCATCTGCACCATGGGGGCCAGCTGCTGTCCGATGAGCCTGGACATGATCAGTGTCACTGCCACGAGAGCGATCACTGTGATGATCAGACTAAGGAAAATGATCCGGTTGGTTTCCACACTCACGTTCTTTTTCGGGGTAGCCAGACCTAAAGTCCATCCGCAGGCATCCACACCCGCCGTGGCAAAATAGTTCTGCTCCCCGTCATAGTCTTTCGTTAAGATCACCTTTGCTCCGGGATTTTCCACGATGGAAGCGATCCCCGGCATCACATCAGTCACAGCGACAGATTCTTCGTCCTTGGGCATAAATTCTTCATTGTTATGGATGATATAATTTCCTGCGGAGTCGATCAAAAATCCATACTCCCCATTTTCATAAGGGATGCTTCCAATGCTGTCCGTAATATAATCCAGCGTAAAGTCCGCTCCCAGTACACCGGCCAGTTTGTCATTCCGGTAAACCGGAGTAGCGATGGTGACGCACATACCGCCGATCAAAACATCCATATAAGGATCGGTAACAATGGTGGTACCCGCTTCCTTTGCAGCGATATACCAGCCCCTGGCGGTGGGATCATATCCTGCCGGCGGCTCCGCATTGGGATCTGTCTGCAAAAATATCTTGTCATAGGTTCCGTAATATAGATTCAGCAGGTTCGCCCGGTCTGCCGATTCGGCAGTTACGATCGCCTGCATATTTCCTACGGTATAGGCTTGATCCGACAGGGACTCCAAAGCGGCTGCTCCACCGATATTTAAGCCTTTTTCCCGTTCCATCCATCCGTTGATGGAGTTGGTGTACATATCTGCACTAAGTTGTAGTGACTCCGTTACATTCCTGGTCAGATCACCACTTACAATGGATACGATGAT
>JAIKZU010000029.1 GCA_024681985.1 Lachnospiraceae bacterium
CGGAATCTAAAGCCTGTGTCGGATCAGGGAAGGCAGGTAAGCCCCAATACCATCCGCTACGGGAAGGAACTTTTTTCCGGTATTGAAAATGTAAGCATCGACAAATGCCTTTTGGAGCAGACGGACCGAATGTCTGTGGTACGGCTGCGGTGTAACTGGCAGGATATTTCCGATTTTGCGGCCTACGAGAAATATACCAAGGCACTTTACGAAAATGCAGGGGCAGCAGGCACAAATCGCACGGAGACAGAGGGACCGGAGATCATAAAGAATTGCCGTGACGTCACCGTCTTAAATCGGACCACGGATCATCTGGTGGTGGCCAACGATCTGGAAAACCTTTTGATCGTCAATACCGCCGATGCCACTTATATTTCCTCAAAGGAGAATGCGGACGACATCCGTGACATCGTACAGGATAATGCGGAAAGCTACGATGCCTATTTTAATTACGGACCTGTGGGCTATCGCCCCTGGGGGACCCGGGAGATCATCCA
This sequence comes from Lachnospiraceae bacterium, assembly GCA_024681985.1. GTDB lineage: Bacteria > Bacillota > Clostridia > Lachnospirales > Lachnospiraceae > JAILEN01. Next base: position 498 of record JAIKZU010000029.1, read on the forward strand.
CAAATCTCCGGGCTATCGGGTGCGACGGATCATGCTGTATCCCGGTGCATCCCTTTCCATGCATTCTCATGAAAAAAGAAATGAAAACTATTCCGTTGTCACCGGGGTGTTATCCATTGAGCTGGAAAACCGGCAGGTGAAGCTGCACCAGGGCGACGGCATTAATATCTTGCCGGGGATGATGCACCGGCTGTACAATGACACGGACCTTCCGGTGATCGCCATCGAGGTGGACACGGGAGCGGAGATTGAAGAGCGGGATATGGTGCACCGGGACAGCGAGACCGAATCTGTCCTGCCATCCCTGTATCGTCTGCGCCCGGCCTATAAGGATTATCTCTGGGGCGGCGACCGGCTAAAGACCGTATATAAGAAACCTACGCCTTATGAGATCACGGCAGAGTCCTGGGAGCTTTCCGCTCATCCGGCGGGGCCTTCGCAGATCGTAGATGCCGAGGGTGGCGAGTTTTCGGATATGAGCTTTTTGGAGTTTATCGAAAAGCACGGCCCCGAGGTCATGGGATGGAAGTCCCGGATCTTTGATCGGTTCCCTATTTTGATCAAGTTCATTGATGCAAAAAAATCCCTGTCTGTCCAGATCCATCCGGATGATGACTATGCCTTCGTAAAAGAAGGGGAGTTCGGAAAAAACGAAGTCTGGTATGTGATGGATGCGGCCCCCGGTTCTTATCTCTACTGTGGTTTGAAACAGGCCACCCCCAAGGAGGAGATACGCCGCCGCATCGAAGACCACACCATTACGGACATCTTGAATAAAGTGGAAGTCAAAGTGGGTGACGTGGTATTCATCCCCGCAGGCACCATTCACGCCATCGGAGAAGGGATCTTTATCTGTGAGATCCAGCAGTCCTCCAACTGTACCTATCGTGTGTACGATTTTGGACGCTTGGACAAAAACGGAAAGCCCAGAGAACTCCACATCGAAAAGGCATTGGATGTGGTGGATACCGAGGCCTACGAGCAGAATGCCTACGGTCTTTCCGAACCCTACCGGGAGGGCGATGCCACCATCCAGACTCTCTGCCGCTGCAAATATTTCGAATCCACGAAGTATATTGTAGATGGCGAGATCACGTTAAAAATGGATGACGCTTCCTTCCGCTCCATCGTAATCCTAAAAGGAGATGCTGTGATCTCCACCGGCGACGAGTCCATGACCGCCGCCCCCGGCGAAAGCTTCTTCATCTCCGCCGGTCGGAAGGTAGTACATATAACAGGCAAGTGTGAAATTATAGTAACAAACATTTAATTGCAAGTGAAGTAATTTCATATCACATAGCATTCAGCCTCCTCAATGCAAAAAACAGCGAAAGACCTTTGATCGATACGTCAGTACTTAACGAACGAAGTGAGTTTAGTACTGCTACGTCGATCACAGAGCGAGAGCGTGTCTGAGCGTTTTTCTGCATTGTGGAGGCGTCAACAAAATCAAGGAGAAAAAACACATGAAAACATACGGCGTTATCATGGCCGGCGGCGGCGGCACCCGCTTCTGGCCTATGTCGAGACACGAAGTCCCGAAGCAGCTTTTAAACTTAAGCGGCAAAGACCTAATGATCAACGAAACCGTGGACCGTGTCTCCACAGTGGCGGCAAAGGAAGACATTTTCATCGTCACCAATGTGGACCAGGTCCCCGGCATGGAAAAAGCCACTGCCGGCCGGATCCGTCCGGACCACATTCTCTCCGAGGCATCTGCCAGAAACACCGCAGCCTGCGTGGGCTATGCTGCCATGGAGATCGTAAAGAAATACGGTGACGGCATCATGACCATTTTCCCGGCAGACCATTTTATCAAGGACGAGGCCGCTTTCACGAGAGTTTTAAAGGGCGCGGTAAAGATCGCCGAAGAGAAAAACTGCCTGGTGACTTTGGGTATCACTCCCACTTTTGCCTGCACCGGTTACGGCTATATCCGTTTCGATAAAAATGACGCGGGCACATCCGCAGGGGAGGGCATCACCGCTCGTCCCGTGGTGGAGTTTAAGGAAAAGCCGGATGCGGCTACCGCAGAGGAATATGTAAAGAGCGGGGAGTATGCCTGGAATTCCGGTATGTTTGTCTGGAAGGCTTCCGTTATTTTGGAGGAGTTCAAAAAACTTCTTCCCGACGTATACGCGTGTCTGGAAAAAATGGGAGAGGCCATGGGAAGTGCCGATGAAAAGCGGATCATCAACGAGATCTATCCCACCATTCCCAGTATTTCCATCGATTACGGCATTATGGAAAAATCCGACATCGTAAACGTCATCTCTGCGGAGATGGGATGGAACGATGTGGGAAGCTGGGACAACCTGGGTGTTTTGTATGAAGAGGACGGGGATGGCAATGTCTTTGCCGGAGACCATCTGGCTATTGATACCAAGGGTTGCATTACTTATTCCAAAAAGAGACTGATCTCTACTGTGGGGGTGCAGGATCTCATCATCGTGGAAACCGATGATGCGGTGATGGTAGTGGATAAGTCCCGTGCCCAGGACGTCAAGCTCTTGGTGGATGAATTAAAGAAGCAGGGACGTAAGGAACTTTTATAAAAAAGAGAACTGAACGAATGAGTGAGAAACAGGCATGAAGAGTTTAATCATCGGAGGCGCCGGCTTTGTGGGGCCTTATCTTATCAGACATTTAAGAGACGACTTGGGACAGGATGTGCATGTGACGAAGATGGCCCACGAAACCATTGCGGAACAGGCGACGATCCATGATCTGGACATTTTGAAAAAAGAGGATATCGTAGCGCTTTTAAAGGAAGTGCAGCCGGATCGGATCTACCATCTGGCGGCCCAGAGCTCCGTGGCCCTGGCCTGGAAAAAGACGGCCCTTACCGTGGAGATCAATATCATCGGTGCCATCAACGTAATGGATGCGGTGCGGGAGACGGTGCCCAATGCCCGGATCCTTTTGGTGGGCTCCTGCGAGGAGTATGGACACATCAAAAGTGAAGAGGCTCATATCACCGAGGATAATCCCCTTCGCCCGGGAAATATCTACGCAGCTACCAAGGCCTGCCAGAATATGTTCGGCTCCATCTATGCGCAGGCTTATGACCTGGAGATCATGATGACCCGTTCCTTTAACCATATCGGTCCCAACCAGCTGCCCCAGTTCGTGGTAGCGGACTTTTGTAAGCAGGTGGCGGAGATCGAGTACATGGCAGAAAAGGGAGAAAAGGACCTTCCCCCCATCCGGGTGGGAAATCTGTCTGCCCGTCGGGACTTTTTGGATGTGAGAGATGTGGTCCGGGCTTATGCCATGCTCATTGAAAAGGGACAAAAGGGCGAGACCTACAACGTGGGCCGGGGAATGGCCTACTCTATTCAGGAGATCTTGGATCGGATCTTATCCCAGGCAAAGGTTCCCATCCGGGTGGAAAAAGATCCGGAAAAATTCCGTCCTGTGGATATCGAACTGTTTGAGGCAGATGCTTCCAAACTGAAAGCTGCCACCGGTTGGGCGCCTGAAATAGGTCTGGACCAGACCATCCGGGAGACGGTGGATTACTGGAGAAAAAAAGTAAGAACCGAGGCATAATGCCCCGACTCTTATTTTCTGATCGGATTAGTCCCGAAACAGATGATAGATATCATTTTCATTGGCGGTGAGAGAACCCTGGATCATTACGGGTTTTCCGCCGCCTTTTGCGTTCCATTTTTCCTGCATCTGTTTTAATAGTGCCTGACAGTCGGCATTTCGACTGCCGATGATGTAGTTGTATTGTGTCGTACCTTCACAACTGTTTCCTTCAGCGTGTTCATTTGCGGCGACGTCCCCTCCGACGTCTTTTGCCCCCTCCACTTTCTCACAAAAAATGCCGCAGTATCCTTCATAGCGCTCCGTCAGCTCATTGATGAGTTTTCGCACCCGGTTCATATCACATTCCGGTGCGAACAGAATGATGTTTTTGGACGCAGCGTTTTGGGGATCCGCTTCAAAGAGAGCGATCTTTTGCCGGATGAGCTCGGCGCCGGTGTCGTTTAACAGCTGCTTTTGGCGACCGATCTCTTCCTTTAAGGTTTGGACCGCCTCCACAATCTCCTCCGCAGGTTTTGAGGTGAGACGAGAAATCTCCCGTACCTGGTGCAGCCGGGTGCGATAATCCAGGAGTGCCCTAAAACCGCAGAGCACGGAAAGTCGCACGCCTCCTTTGTAAGAGGTGACATCGATGACCTTTAAAAGCCCCACTTCTCCGGTGCTTCGTACATGAGGTGCGCAGCAGGCACATACGTCCACTCCGGTAATGGTGACGATGCGGATGGGTCCGGACAGTTCCTTTTTACTGCGATAGGAAAGGCGGCTTAAGGTGTCTGCATCGGGATACTCGGCGTGGACTTCCACGTTTTTGATGATGACCCGATTGGCCTGCCACTCGATCTCCCGTACCTGAGCTTCCGTCAGAGGTCCGTCATAGTCCATGGTGACGATGGAATCACTTAAGTGAAACCCCACATTTTCATAGCCGTAGGTCTTGTGCACCAGACCGGATACGATATGTTCCCCGGTGTGTTGCTGCATATTGGAAAAACGGTGCTTCCAGTCGATCTTTCCCTGCACGGTTTTTCCCTCACGGAAGATGGCTAAAAAGGCGTCTACATCCGTCTCCTCGGCCTCCAGCCCCAGACTCAATGTATGTGTAATGACATCCTCTTTGATCTGTACATCCACCACGGGATACCCCTCGATCATCCCCTTATCCGGCGTCTGTCCTCCCTCCTCCGGAAAAAACAGCGTCTCATCAAGCACCACGTCCCACAACTCGCCGCCGTCATCCCGTCCCGTGACGCTTAAAACCTTCGCCTCAAATTCTGTCCTATATGCATCTTCATCATATAATTTTTTTGTCATATTTCTTCCTTTCCCCCCGAACCTAGTATATAATGAATGGGATTGTGAATATTATATCACACATAAGTAAATCAAAATAAGGAGTATTAAATGATATACAGCCTCGACTACGATTACGCAGGCATGCTGATCGCCATCATGACCATCTTCATTGTCCTGATCCGCAAAGACTTAAAGCGCGTGGAAAACCTGATCTTTCTCATCATGGTAGGCATCTGCGCCGCTACCTGTCTGTTTGATATTTTAAGCGTATATTCCAGCAATAATCCGGGCTGGGTTTCTGTGAGCGTATCCTATTTCCTCTATTACGCCTATATGCTATTGCATACTACCTTTGCTCCCTATTGCTTTGCTTATATCCTGCTTCTTTCCGGATTCGGTTTTTCTGAGAAGTGGCTAAAGGCCGGGGCAGCAGCCATTGCCATTCCGTATATCCTGACCATGCTGGTCATCGTATTAAATCCCATCTTTCATTGGGTATTCTATTTAGACGAAAGCTGCGGTTACCATCGTGGCAATATGATCGTGGTGCTGTATGTGTGCGCCTTTTTGTATCTGGCAGCTATGTACGTGGTAATGGTACGGTTCCACAGAGCCTTTACATCTATTCAGCTGGTGGTGCTCATCGTCTTCTGGCTGGGCTCCCTCATAGCGGTGGGATTCCAGTATTTCCATCCGGATAAACTTTTGGAGATGTTCTCCCAGGCGGTGGTGTGTATGGGTATTTCCATTTCCATTACCGACGAGGATGTGCTTTACGATCCGAAGACAAAGCTGTATAACCGCAACACCTTCATCGCCGACAATTCCCGTATGATCCGCGCGGGGCGGGAGTGTGTGGTGGTGATCATCCGCCTGCTGAACACCCCCAACGTGATCTCTGTCATCGGTTATGATAATTACCACAGAGTAACGGAGTCCCTGACGGAGTATTTAAAGCAGCTTTGCAAAGAAGAAAAGCTGACAAATGCCTACACATTGGAAAATAATAACTACGCAGTATTGTATCGGTTTGAAAGCCCCGAGAAGACCAGAAATATCCTTCGGATCCTGGAAAAGCGGTTCCGGGAGCCATGGTCCGCAGGCCGGGCGGAGGTCTTCTATAAGGCCCAGATCATTGCCGTAGGCATGCCCATGGATTTTTCCGATATCAATTCCGTTCTGTCCGTTGCGGACCGAAAGTATTATCCTTCCAATGAAACGGCGGTGTACTTCGGTGCGGACTTAGATCGTATCAAACGCTACCAGCTGGTGGAAAAAGCCTTAGAGAGTGCCGTGGAGAAAAAGAGCATCGAAGTGTATTACCAGCCCATCTGGGATTGCACGGATAACCGGATCCATACCTGCGAGGCATTGATCCGTCTCATTGACGATCAGTTGGGCTTCATTCCTACGGACGAGCTGGTGCGAGTGGCGGAAAATAACGGCATGATCCTTCCTATCGGTGTGTACGTATTTGAGGAGGTTTGCCGGTTCATCAGCGATTACAAACTGAGGGATTACGGTATAGAATTCGTGGAGATCAATCTGTCCACCTTACAGTGTCTGCAGGCGGATCTGGCGGACACCTTAAGCTTTTTGTTGGGTAAATACGGCGTGCCTGCATCTTCCATCAGCCTTTGTATTAAGGAGAGTACGGTGGTGGAGAATGAGGAGGCCATCCGCCGCGTAGTGGAAAAGCTGCGGGGTATCGGCTTTATCATTTCCATGGATAACTTAGGAACCGGCTATTCCAACCTAAAGACTTTGTTCAATACCCGATTTGACATCATAAAGATCGACCGTACCGTGCTTTGGAATGCGGATGATAATGTGGCGGGAGACATCATTTTGGAGAATACCGTAAATACCATTCGCCAGATGGATTCTCGTATCGCCATTGCCGGCGTGGAAACCCAGGAACACAAAGAAAAGATCATCCGTCATCATATCGATTACGGACAGGGATATGTATTCTCCAGACCCTTAAGAGGGAAGGAAGCCATCGATTATATCAAGGGATTTAACGAGCAATAAGAAATACCCGAATGGCCCACAGGGCCAGCAGATGTCCCGGGAAGTAGAGGTAGAAGAACCATTTGTGAATGGTTCTTCCTTTTTTGCCATGATATAAGAGCAGGGGAAGAACTCCCGCAAAGGCAAAGATCTCCAGCCAGCCCACCAAAAGCAGTACCGCGGAGCCTAACAGATACACCATGGGATCGCTGATGCCATGGCGCTTGGCGATATAGGCCACGAAAATGGCCAAAACCCCGGCTGCGCGGTAATCCGAGTGCAGGTACTGGGCCGCAGCCATACCGGCAGCTAAAATGACCAGACATAAAAATAAAAGCGCATACTGCACACCCTTTCCCAAACGATCCGTGGATTCCATGGTGCAAAGGATGTTTTCCACCGCCAGGATCACGAAAAAACCGATGCACAGCGTTAGGAAGATGTTCTGGTACTGTGGGTAGAAAAGACGGCTTCCTGCCAATGTAGGGTCTGTAGGGAAAAAGGCCAGATCAAAGGGGATCTCCGAGATAAAACAAAAAAGAAACAGTCGGAGCAGATAGAACGGCCGACTGTGGGTGTGAAAAAAACCCTCTGCCAATAAAAAGATGAACATGGGAAAAGCAATGCGGCCCATGGCCCGTAGGGGAAGGTCTGCCCTTCCGAAGACTTCAAACAGCGCCACACCGATGTGATCGATGGTCATGGAAATGAGGGCGATCCATTTTAATGTATGGGCAGAGATCTCAAATTCAGCGCTTTTCAAAATAGTTTCTTAACTCCTCAATAGGAACGGGCTTTGCATAATTGTAGCCTTGAATGTAATCAAATCCGTTATCGATGGAGAACTGCTTCTGTTCTTCCGTTTCCACACCTTCCACCAGAGGGATGATGTCGCTTTCTTTTAACATCTCTACCATGGAGCGCACCAGATCCTTGGTATTCTCGTTTTCCATGGCACGGTAGAGAATGGTCTTATCAAATTTAACGGTCTGGAAGTCTCCGGAAGTCAGGCGTTCAAAGTTGGAATAACCGGTACCGAAATCATCCAGATAGAAGCGGATACCGTGATCATTCATGCTGGAGATGTTGTTGGCAACCACTTCCTCATTGTCGTACATGGAGCTTTCCGTGATCTCCAGACGGATCTTTTTGGAGTCGATGCCGTTGCTTTCGATGATGTGCATCAGCTCGTCGGTCATGGATTTAGTGGAGATTTCCATGGCGGAGCAGTTTACGGTGATGCAGTCAAAATCGTAGGCAGAGTCCAGCGCTTTGATCTGTCGGCAGACTTTGTTTAGGATCACACAGGTTAATGGATGGATGCAACGGATATCCTCTGCAATGGGGATAAAGGTGTTGGGCTGCAGGATCTCTCCGTCAATCTCCAAGCGCATCAAAGCCTCCGCACTGCGGAAGGATTTTTTCTCCACGCTGTAGATGGGCTGGGCATAAGTCAGTACCCGAGGATCGTTTAAGTCCTTTCGATCCCGGATATCCTCTAAAGCCAGATGCACCCGGTAGTGGGCCATGAATTCCGTCATGGTGGAGGTGTCGGCGAAGAGCACTTCATTTTCCGTATCCAGCTTTTGCTTGTTCTGTAAAAAAGTGTAATAGTGCTGGAAGATCTCTAAGTTCTTTAAAAACGGATGGTTGGTAATGGCCACGATTTTATAGTAGGCCGGCAGATAATCCAACGTGGTGGGATGGTCCACGATGTCTACCACCCGGTTCAGATAGTCCCTGGCCTCCATGCCGTCTTCGATGGGAGTGAACATGGCGTAGTTGCTCTGGGACACCTGAAAAGCATGACTATGGGGGCTGACGCACTCTACCCGACGTGCGATGTCTGCGATGGTATCAAAGATCACCTTTTCCTGAATGATGTAGTTGGTCTTGTTCATCTGAGGAATGCTTAAAAATACCACCACAAAGGGTTTGTTTTTCGTAATGGCATTGGAGATCTTTGTGTTTAGCGGTGCGCTGCCCTGCATGCCGTTCTTCTCGTCGTAGGGGTTACTGTAGAAAAGCAGATACAGCATGACCGAGGGGATCATGTAGCAGATACCGATGATGATGTTGTTCCGCTTCATGATCTGCAAAAACAGGATCAGGGTATCCAACGCGGCAAAGGCCACGACGCAGCGGAATACGATGCGAGGCAGGTTCTTTTTGGAGATAAAGGTGGAAAAAATGATGATGCCCGTGGCGGCCATACCGAAGCCGGCACAGAAGGCTACGAATCTTCCGAGAAATGCCATGTTGGATACCAGATGCATCTCGCCGCCTTTTCCTACCCAAAAGTAGCCGACTCCTGCAAAAGCAAAGAGGCAGTAAAAGATCACAGAACTGTAAAAGGTTCGTTCGCGATACTGGAACTCATCGATG
>JAIKZU010000037.1 GCA_024681985.1 Lachnospiraceae bacterium
ATTGGAACCCATCATGGATGCGGAGACAGTGGAGACCCACTATGCAAAGCACCATGCCACCTATACAGCAAACTTAAATAAAGCTGCTGAGGAAGCCGGTGTGGCAAATCAGTCCATCGAAGAGATTTTGGCAAACCTTGACGATGTAAAGGACGAGGCACTGCGTACCGCATTAAAGAACAACGGCGGCGGTTTCTACAACCACAATCTTTTCTTCGAGGAGATCACTCCCGGTGGAGCAAAGGAACCCATAGGAGAGTTAAAGGCTGCCGTCGATGAAGCCTTCGGCAGCTTTGAGGAATTGAAGAAGCAGATGACTGCTTTGGCCATCGGACAGTTCGGTTCCGGCTGGGCATGGCTTTCAAAGGATGCGGCCGGAAAGCTTTATGTTTCCAAGTCTGCCAACCAGGACAATCCTATTTCTTTAGGTCTGGGCCAGACTCCCATTTTTACCATTGATGTGTGGGAGCATGCCTACTATCTGAAGTATAAAAATCTTCGGGCCTCCTTTGTGGAGAATCTCTGGAACCTGGTGAATTGGGACGTGGTAGCAAAGAACTATAAAGGCTGAGATGAGATCACTGATAAATAGTTTAAAAGAAAAAGAGTTTACCATTGCAGATCTGTGCCTGCTTATTATATTGGCGGCGCAGTTCTGCTTTTTGGCGTATGTGAATTTGTTTTGTAATGAGGCACTAAACGATTTTGATGCTGCAGGAGCCTATGTGCATATCCTGGATGTTTACAAATCGAGAAGCCTCTTTCCTGCCACCTATGGATATGCCACCACCATGGATGTGGATTCCACCGTTTGGTTGGGTGCCCTTATTTTTGCGATTTGCAAAAATGTCTTTGTAGCCCAGGGCATTTGCAATATCCTGGTGATACTGGCTTATCTTTTTGTGATCCGGGAGATCTTTCAAGCGATCCACGGTAATCGGGAGGCTATGCTGATTTCTATGATCCTTATTCTCGTTCCCTACAGTATGGGTATGGTGGGGTATTGGAATCTCATGTTCGTAGGGGTGGCTTGCAATACAGTTCGAAACCTGATCCCTCTTTTGTATTTCTCCGTGATCTTAGATCTCTACGATGCGGACAGGAGGAATATAAAATGCCTCTTAAAGTTCATTGCCTGTCTGATCTTGATGCTTGTGACCAGCATCAGTGCGGGCTTTTATGTCATGCTTTTCGGCATCCTGTCCCTCATTCTTTGTGATGTGTTTATCTTCCTTAAAAACGGGAATCTAAAGGCTCTTATGGATCTGCGCTGGGTCTGTCATCTTTTGATGATCGTCTTCTGCAAGCTGGGCCTTACGATCCAAAGCCATATGGGTTTTACCGCCAGATCCACGGAGCAGGCGCTGATCCCTTCTTTGTTCTTTACAAAGAACATCAGTGACTGGTTTACGGGGATCTTTATGATGTTTGGTGCCCTGCCGGAAAACGAACATATCGGTCTCTTTGATCAGATTGGAAAAGTAAATGCCATAAAATATGGGATCACTCTTCTGGTATTGGGGGTGTTTTTATACTATCTTCTTCGGTTTATGCTGGAAAAGACCATGCCAAATCATGTTCTGTACGTGCTGTTTATTGGATTGATCGATGGATTGGCCTTGATCCTCTTGGATACCGGTTACGGCACCCTGATCTATGAATATCGTTATCACATCATGCCCATGTTGTTTTTGATCCTGGCTGTGGGCTTCTTTTTGGATGAGAAATTCCATTTAGGAAATCCTTTGATCAAATTTGGGATTTCCGCCCTGGCGGTGGTGGGTCTTGCGGCGACTCTTTATCTGTCGGATCAAGTGGCATTGCTATCTATTGATTTCAATGATAATCCCACAGGAGAGGTCTCATCAGTCGAGATGCTGAAATCCATAGATGGCTTGATGGAAGAAAATGATGTGGACACCGCGGTGATCTACACGGCCGTCATGGGTGCGGAAGGCAGAAAACTACGGGCGTATGGGGATACCACGGACTATGTGCTCTACATTCCTTCCGAAGGGGAACCTTCCTACGGATGGGGAGGAAGCTCCAGAGTCCACGAGAAAAAAGGGGCTACCGGAAAAACTGCCCTCATCACCACAGCGGAGGAGCTTGCCATGGCTCCGGAAGCGGCCGTAAATAATGCCAAAAAGATCGCCGATATCGGTATATTGGAGATCTACCTCATTCCCGAAGGAGCCATAGAGTTATGAGTGCCTTTTCCCATACATTTTCCATCTGTGCTTATAAGCAGTCCGAGTATTTGGAGGAATGCATTCTATCCCTAAAAAAACAGACACTCCCCACCCGGATCATTATGGTGACGTCCACCCCAAACGACTATATTTATTCCCTGGCGGATAAGTATGAGATTCCCATCTTTGTTCGGGACGGAAAAAGCGATATCAAAGATGACTGGAATTTCGCCTATGATCGCGCGGAAACCAAGTGGGTTACCGTGGCTCACCAGGACGACAGATATGACCCGGATTATGCGGCCGCTCTGGCACAGAAGGTGGGATCCATGGAACATCCTATTGCTTTTGTGACGGATTATCTCCCCATCAAAAACGGTGTCATCGGACCTCGGGATATCAATTCCAGGATCCGACGGCTTCTCCGTAGTCCTATTAAAAACGAACGGCGGGCAGGATCCCCTTTTTGGAAAAAGCAGATCCTGGCCTTTGGCAACAGCATCTGTGCGCCTTCCGTAACCTACAATAAGGAAGTGCTGGGCCCAAGTTTCTTTACATCGGAGTTTAAATTCAACATCGACTGGGATACCTTTTTAAAACTGGCACAGATCGACGGGCAGCTCGCCTACGTGGATCGCCCC
>JAIKZU010000045.1 GCA_024681985.1 Lachnospiraceae bacterium
TAGCCTCACTATGCATGGGGCAATTACTAAGCTATGCTGAAGCATAGCTTAAGTTTAACAGATATAAGGTCACGAAATCTAAACTGGCAACTCATCGGGTCAAGGTAAAAAACACTAGCTTTGGCAGGATTACTCAAAGAAGTTCAATGGTGTTCGTTGAATGTCATTTCCTCATCAACTCTTCAAATGCTTCTCTTGCGATTTTCTCCATAACGTCCTTTGCATAATGCCTGCGCACTCTCTCATATGCATTTCGTCCGTACTGTGTGCGTAAGGTGCTGTCCTTTCCCAGGGTTTTGATGGCTTTATACAGGGCATCTTCATCTCCCGGGGGGATCGTGATGCCGGTCTCACCGTTGATGCTCACGTCCGGTACACCACTTTTTAGCTTTGTATTGATCACCGGCTTTCCGAAAGCCATGGCCTCGATCTGGACGATGCCAAAGGACTCCGCTTCGGAAGTGGAGGGCATCACCAAAAAGTCGCTGGCTTTGATGGCGGCGATCTTTTCTTCTTCGGAGACATAACCACAGAAGCGGACAAAGCCGGCTCTATCTGAGTCGTCGTCCACAGTCGGGCCGGTCATTACGTTAAGGCCCAATTCCTGTGCGTATGCCTTATACTCTTCTTCTTTGAATCCGCCGCCAACAAAGGTGAGATCGTATCTGCCGGGCATCTCATCCTCTAGTTTTTTCATAACACGGAGCAGTTCCTCTACGCCTTTATACCAGACCAATCGCCCCATAAAGAGTAAATGGATGGCGTCCTCTTTGTGGGGCACGGGATTTCCCATATACTCCTGCCCCAGTTTCAGATACTCCTCCGGTACCACATAGGGCACCTTTACGCACTTCTGCCGAAACTGCGACAACAGATCCGATCCATCGATGGTGCCGTCGGAGGACACCAAAATCGCATCTGCTTTTTTCAGGGTGTGTTTTACCAACGGCCGGTACAGCGGGGCCAGTTTTTTATAGCTTACAAAGTCGCAGTGCCACCACACCACGAGTTTTCCACGGTAGCAGTGGAACAGGATGCCCAGATCTCCTAACGGGTAAGGGAAGTTATAGACGGAGATGGAGTTTTCATCCGTCCGCTTCTTCCACTGCCGCAAAAGCACAAAGGACAGAGGAGTCGAAAACACATCCATAAACTGCCGGCAACGAACTACCTTTACACCGTCATAACTGTCCTCCGTCACAGGTTCTTTTTGCCCCGGACTGCAGGTTAAAACCTCTTCGTTTTGTCCACGAAAACAATCAGCCAGGCTCATCACCGCCTGGCTGATCCCTCCACCGTTATCCGGGAAATATACTTTTGTAAGGAGTAAAATCTGCATCGCTAAACGTTCATTACCTTTAATTCATCTATGACCGACTTTTCGACAAAGCTATTCAAGGAAATTCCCAGCATCTTTGCTCCAATAGCCACTTTCTGGTGAAGTTCGGGCGAAAACCTAACATTAAACCTGCCTGAATATGGTTTTTCCGGCTCTATACCATCCTCTTCACACCATGCAATATAGTCGTCTACAGAAGCACGGAATTCATTTTCCAGTTCCTCCACAGAACTCCCTTGAAATGTAATTACGGTTCTCGTGTTGATCACACTGCCGGAAAAAATGCGATGTTCATCGTCATATTCTACATTTCCAATATATCCTTTGTAATTCATCATAACTTTATCCCCGCGTTTTTTAAAAATTTTCGAACCGACTTTACGGCGCCCTTATCTGCCGTATGCTCCGGATGTGGGCGGTGAAATACAGCCCTTTCTCCATTTAACATAACACGCACCCTGGATCCATTTCCTTCTTTTATTTCCGCGCCGAGTTCATAAAAAAGAGCCTCTATGTCCATCCAATCTATATCTGCCCGAATCGGATCCGTATGTATTTTATCATATATCTTTCTATGCCTGTTATTCATACTTGTATAGTACCATGTCATGGTACCATTGTCAACGATATCTTACAAGAAGGAAGAACCCTGCGCCGAATGGCGCCTTCCGTTCAAAGCGCCGCCCGTGAGGGCGGCGCTTCCTTTACTCTTTGATCCGCTTCTTTTGTTTTTCCGTAAAGCCTTCCGTGGCTTCGGACTTAAAGATCACCTTTACGGTTTCAAAAAAGATCTGGATATCCAACAGGATGGAATAATTTACGATATACATCAGATCCATCTTCAGCTTGTCCAGAGGGGTAGTATTATACTTTCCGTAGACCTGGGCATAGCCCGTCAGTCCACCCTTTACCTTCAGGCGGTAGTCAAACTCCGGCACCACTTCCGCATATTTTTCCATGTGCTCCACGCGCTCGGGACGGGGTCCTACGATGGACATCTCCCCCTTAAGGATGTTCAAAAACTGCGGCAGTTCATCGATCCTGGTCTTCCGAATAAATCTTCCCACAGGAGTGATGCGGTCGTCATCATCCGAGGCCGGATTTGCCTTTCCATCCGCTTCCGCATTCTCCACCATACTCCGAAACTTAATGATCCAGAATTTCTTTCCCCGGAAGGTGGTGCGCTCCTGCCGGTAGAATACCGGACCCCCGTCATAGGCTTTGATACAAATGGCCGTAACCAACATGATAGGAGATGTGAGCACCAGCGCCAGAATGGAAAAGACGATGTCCAAGGTCCGCTTGATGATCCGCTGCTCGATGGTAAGACCGATA
>JAIKZU010000052.1 GCA_024681985.1 Lachnospiraceae bacterium
ATGAGCTGGGTGGTTAAGTAAAGGTTACGCTCCAGGTTGGTACCGTCCACGATGTTTAAGATAGCGTCGGGGCGCTCACCGATCAGGTAGTTTCTGGCTACCACTTCTTCCAATGTATAAGGTGAAAGAGAATAAATACCCGGAAGGTCGATGATCTCCACATCATCATGCTTTTTTAATTTACCTTCCTTCTTTTCCACGGTAACTCCCGGCCAGTTTCCCACGAACTGGTTGGATCCGGTCAGCGCGTTAAACAAGGTAGTCTTTCCGCTGTTAGGGTTACCTGCAAGTGCGATCTTTATGCTCATGCCTGCTCTCCTCCTTCTGCTACTTCAATCATGTCGGCATCTGCCTTTCTGATGGAAAGCTCATAGCCTCTGACGGTTACTTCGATGGGATCTCCCAAAGGAGCCACTTTGCGAACATAGATCTGTGTACCCTTCGTGATACCCATATCCATGATCCTTCTCTTGATGGCGCCCTCACCGTGCAGTTTTTTCACGGTAACGGTTTCACCGACTTTCACACTTCTTAGTGTATTCATCTCCTGTCCTCCTTTATGACTTTTGGCGCTAGTGTGCCCACTTCAAAATACCTTGTATTATGGGTACGCTAGATCATAACCTTCCGCGCCATCTCCTCATTTAAGGCAATTCGTGATTCCTTTACCTTAACGATGACGTTGCCCCCAAGTACGTTGATCAAAGTCACGTTCCCGCCGGCTGTAAACCCCAGATTTTCGAGGTGTCTTTTCACCTCCGGGTTCCCGCCGATCCGCTTGATCACATTTTCTTCACCGGGTTCCGCAAAGATTAATGGCATCATTTATTCACCTGCTTTCATTGTTTCGTTAGTTGTGCCTAATCATAACGCCAAAAATTAAGTTAGCCCGTGCTAACAATATA
Organism: Lachnospiraceae bacterium; assembly: GCA_024681985.1. GTDB lineage: Bacteria > Bacillota > Clostridia > Lachnospirales > Lachnospiraceae > JAILEN01. The sequence continues at coordinate 906 of JAIKZU010000052.1, forward strand.
AGTTATACAAGACTAACTAATTTTTGTCAAGAAATAATTTAAAGAAGTTTTTTTCGTCTACTTCATAATGGTTTGGAAGTGTTCCTGCTGCCAGTTGAAGAGATTGTAAATATCCGTATCCAACACCCTTTCACCGGCCTCGATAAGGATGATATCCGGTTGCAGCAGATCCACGCAGCCGTAAAAATCCCACATATTGCTGATGTGAAGGAAGTAAGTCTCGGAAAACTGCTCTTTAAAAAACAGATCTCCATGTCCGAAATAGGAATCACCGAATACCAGCACCTTAGGAGCATCCGGTCGGCTTGGGTTCTTCCAACCCCGGAGGTACACATCATTTACGGAATTATCCCACTGCAGCTCCGTAGTGTCTTCTTTTAAAGAAAAGACACTTTCCGTATCTTCCATGCGGATATAAGAGTTTGGCAGATAATCCCTGTCCTCCTTTGTCACCTTATATTCCGAAAGTAAGGGAGCCTGTATCTGTGGATAGGTCGGGAGCAGATAGTCCTCATACAGTTTATTTACACTAAGATACATACCGTAGGGATTCCAGTGCCCCACATCGTACGTTTGATTATATACCGGTTGTTTCACCTTTTCTTCTATCAGCATTGCCCGGGGATCCACATGGTTGACCCCCCGTTTGTCCAGTTCCTCCATGATCCGATCGCTGCGATTGGGTTGATCCTTGATGCCATATCCGTCGGGGTAGTATTCCGGGTAGATGGACTCCTTGTTGGGAGCCAAAAGAAAACAGAACCCCATGTCGTTTTCCTTGCAGTAATTCTGTATATACAATAGAAAATCCGCCATCTGACCGGGGAAGTCCTCATCCCCGTCCAAATGTTGGTAGGTAATAGGATCCCACTCCCGGGAATATACATGGCCCCCCTTTCCGCTCTGATAAAGAGGGTGATTCAGCTCCCGAAACAGAAGCAGATCCGTATACTGATAAGCCGTGATCATCTGATCCCGGAATCCCACACGATCATTGACGTACTGCTCCACCTGTGACAGATCGCTCCACCACTTCTCGGGGAAGTTCGTCATGGATTTATTATCCATGGGCGATATGTAGTTTTCCTGTCGCTGTGTTTTGACTCCCGGCAGCACCAGCATAAGGGCTGCCACTGTCAAAAACACAAGCATCGTGACTTTTTTCATTTTTTCTCCTAAAACCGGAAGTAAATAAAGGGACTGTAGTTCCCGTTTACCACCGAACTGATGCTGACAAATAAAACAATGATGAGAAAGACATTCGTTAGGATCTCTCCCGCCGTAGTGGTCTTTGCTTTTTCATATAGCCTCTTAAAGACTCCTAAGGATGCCAGGATCCCCGCCACCATCACCACCGTCACCTTGGTGGTCAGATAATAAGGCAGCGTATACTGGATAAAGGAATGGGAACAGTGTCCGAAGAGAGCCCCCAGGTACTGCCATCCGTAGGACATGGTGTCCACCCGGAAAAACATCCATCCGATACTTACCACCGCCATGGTATAGATCCAGGTAAGGGGTTGGGGAAGATGGGGTTGGATCCCCCTTTGCTTTCCGATCCGCTCCAGGAGGATAAAAGCCCCATGCCAGATACCCCAGAAAACAAAGGTAAAGGCGGCACCGTGCCAGAGTCCCGTGCACAAAAAGACGATGATCAGATGCAGATAGACATTCCCTCTCCGATTTCCTCCCAGGGGAATGTAAAGATAATCCCGAAACCAGGAACTCAGGGAAATATGCCATTTCCGCCAGAATACCGTGATGGAGGTACTCGTGTAGGGATAGTCAAAGTTTTCCGGATAATGAAAACCGAAGATCCTGCCCAGGCCGATGGCCATGTCGGAATAGCCGGAAAAGTCAAAGTAGATCTGCAACGTATAAAGGATCACCCCCAGCCAGGCCTTGGCTACCGTCAGCTGGTCGTAGCCTGCATCAAAGATCAGGTCTGCCGGATAGGCCAGAACGTCAGCGATCAGCACCTTTTTCCCAAGACCCACGATGAACCGCCGGGCGCCCTCATATACATCCTGCAGTGTCACCCTCCTCTGGGCGATCTCCCGCTCGACAGCCTCGTATCGCACGATGGGCCCCGCTACCAGCTGTGGGAACATGGAGATATAAAGGGCCACGTGCAAAGGGTTTTTTTGCACCGCCACTTTTTTTCGGTACACATCGATGACGTAGGAAAGCCCCTGAAAGGTGAAAAAGGATAATCCGATGGGAAGAGCCAGCCCCCGCAAGGGAATACGACTCTCCGTGGGAAAAAGTGCCAGAATATCATTTAGGATCGTAATGGAAAAATCCAGATACTTATATAGGAACAAAATACCGATATTGAAGAACACCGCCAGGGTGACCACGGTTTTCCGAAATCCTTCCTTTCCTCCGAGAAGCGCCATCCCAAAGAAGTAGTTCAAAAGGATAGATAATAGCAGAATAAAGACCAGCTTCGGCTCGCCCCAGGCATAAAAAATAATGCTGGCAAAAAGAAGCACCGCATTGCGGCACCTCTTACCAAGCAAAAAATACAACGCAAGAACTATGGGTAAAAAATAGAATAAAAATATAACGCTGGAAAAAATCATCGCGACCTAACTGCTTTCGGTTTCTTTCGGCTGTGTATTATAACACTGCTCAGGCAAAATTACCATGACCCAGCAATTTTTCCATTAGTTCGATCTTTTCCGGGTCTTTTTGACTGTTGGCAAAGATCACCCTGCCTGTTCGCTTTTCATCCACTTCCAAACGGCCGGCCACATCCAACCGCCGCCGCATCTCCCGGGCAGTCCCCTCCGCGCCGTCAAAGATCCGCACTCCGTCTCCCAAAACTTCGGCGATGGTATCCGCCACAAAGGGATAGTGGGTGCAGCCCAGTACCACCCCATCCACCGCATCCGGTTTTCCGATACGGTAAGGATCCAAAAGCTTCTCCAAAAAATCCTTAAGATCCGCGGAATGGATATCTCCCCTCTCCACAAATTCCATCAGGCCGGGGGCCGGCAAGGGGATCACAAAGGCACGATCCTCATACTTTGCCAAAAGCCGGTGGAACTTTTCCTCCCGGATGGTCATGGGGGTGGCCAAAACCAGAATGCGTCCGCCGGGGCAGTTCTCCACCGCCGGCTTTAAAGCCGGTTCGATCCCCACGATGGGAAGGTCGGGATACATCTGCCGAAGTACCCGGACCGCCGCAGATGTAGCCGTATTACAGGCGATGACCACACCTTTACAACCCCTGGCGATAAAATCCTTTGTATGTGCGATGGTAAGGTCCCGTACCTCCTGGGTGCTCTTTGTCCCATAGGGGGCATGGGCCGAATCTCCGTAAAAATAAAAATCCTCTCCGGGCATCTGTCGGACCAGTTCTCTTAAAACACTGATCCCACCTACGCCGGAATCAAAAACCGCTATCTCTCTTCCCATATCTCATCTCCGTACTGCGGATTTTTCCTGTTCTTTCTTATTTTAAATTTATACAAAAGCATTTACAAGTATATTACAAATCTAATACTTGTGTGCTAAAATAACATGAGTTTGGAGGAAACGCCATGGCAATCAAACGTTTTTATTCGGAAGATAAATTTGACCGGCGCTATTGCGATGTCTGCGGGAAAGCACTTCCCGGTTCCTATAAAGGATCTACTTGCGCCGATTGCAAGGACGACGCCCTCTATAAGGAAGTCAAAGAATTCATCCTCCACAATGAAGCCACGGAATTGGAAGTGGCGGATAAGTTTGATCTGCCCTTGGATACCATCCGACGCTGGATCCGTGAGGGGCACTTGTCCTACAAGGGTCAAAAAGGAATGGAGTAGCCGATACACTGCCCGTTCCAAAAATATGCGAGTTTGTTACGCAAAGGAGGCTTTTTTATGCTTGCTCAAATTGCTGCTGTATCAATATTTTTGCTGATGTTCGTGCTGATCTTAACGGAAAAATTTCCCCGGCACTACATCACTTTGGGATGTGCCGCCCTTACCATCCTTTTGGTATTCGGTCTGTGCATGCGTTCTCCCGAAGCCATCATGAATGCCCTAAATCTTCGGCCTTTTGCTCACACTTCCTTCTGGATCACCCATGAGGCAGAAGAGTCTTCCGGCATTAACTGGGCCACCATTATCTTTATCGCCGGAATGATGGTTATGGTAGAGGGCATGGCCCGTGTCGGCTTCTTCCGCTGGTTGTGTATGAAGATCGCCCGTATGGTACATTACAAAAAGACGGCGCTGTTCATCGCTTTTACCATTATGAGTGCATGTTTGGCCATGTTCATCGACAGTATCACCGTGATCCTGTTTTTGGTGGCAGTCACCATCGAGCTGGCCACACTGCTGGAGTTTAACCCCGTTCCCATGATCTTATCGGAGATCTTTTGTGCGAACCTGGGAGGCTCAGCTACCATGTGCGGAGATCCACCGAACATCATCATCGGCACTTCCTTAGGCTACAGTTTCTTCGACTTTTTGGAGAATACCGGTGTGGCTGCAGGTCTGGGACTTATCGCCGTGATCATCTGGTTCTACCTGACCAACCTTAAGACCTTAAAGGAGCCCTTAAATGTAGACATCTCCAAGATGCCCACTCCCGAGAGTGCCATCCTGGACAAAAAGGGGTTCATCCGCAGTTCCGTGATCTTCGGTATCGCCGTTACCCTTCTCATCACCCATGCCTATACCGGACTGACGGTGGCATTCATCGGCGTGTTCATCGCAGCGCTTACCATCCTGGCTGCCCCGAAGCACGCAAAGGAGATGCTTTCCAACTTAGACTATGAAACCCTTTTATTCTTTGTGGGACTTTTTGTCGTAGTATCCGGATTGGAGCAGACCGGCGTTTTGACCGCCATTGCAAATATCATCGGCACCATCTGCCAGGGCAATCCCGTATTGATCGCCACCGTGATCATCTGGATCTCCGGTGTGGCATCTGCCTTCGTGGACAACATCCCCTTTGCAGCCACTATGCTGCCGGTGATCAAGGCTCTTTCCGCATCCCAGGGTGTGGCGTTGCCGTCCCTGGCCTGGAGCTTGAGTCTGGGCTGCGATATCGGTGGAAGCGCGACTCCCATCGGAGCCTCCGCAAACGTTGTGGGTATCTCTACCGCAGAGAAATCCGGTCATCATATCAGCTGGGGCCGTTACTGCAAGGAAAACGTGCCGGCCACCATCATCGTGCTGATCATCGCAAATATCTATGTGGTATTTGCACATATGCTCTAAAGCAAAAAACACATATATTTACAATGCAAAAGAACTTTGGGACATCCGTTCCCAAAGTTCTTTTTTGTTATCATCATCTTCCGTTGCGCCCGGATCCTTCGTTTTCTAGGGCAGGCGGGATTCGTGGCAGGTAAAGTAGATCATCTGCCGGGATATCGACACATCACGAAGGAGCTGCAAAGCTCCTTTTATCTTGTCCTCGTCCAAATCCGTGAAAGGGTCGTCTAAGATCACCACCGGTTTTTCCTTTTGATACAGGGCATCGATAAGGGCCAGACGGCTGCAGAAAGCCACCATATCCCGATAGCCGGCGGACAGATACTCCGCCTCTTTGGTGGAGCCCTGGTAATTGTAGTGCACGGACAGATCCATATCCAAAGAAAAGTTTTTGGCAAGCATCTGGCTCTCTTCATCTCCGCAGATCAGGGACAGATACTGGCGCAGTCCCTTTCGCAGGGGTCCCATGTACCGCCCCAAAAACTTGTCCTTCGCCATCTGCAGATAGCGGGCAGTGTCCTCCAAAACAGCCACTTTTTCTTTGATCCTCTTTTCCTCCTCTGCCAGAGAATCCAGTTTCTCCTTTGCATCCTCACAGGTAAAGATCTCATCGGACATGCGGTTTAATTCTTCGTTGTCCCGCACCAGCTGCTCATTCAGTTCCTCTGACTCCCGCTCAATCTCATGCTGCTTCTGCTGCAGATCCCGAACGGAGACCACATCCTCCGGGATTCCTTCCAGCTCTTTGAAATCCTTTAGCTCCTCCGACAGCCGGTCCACTTCCTCCTGCAGCTGTCGTAAACTGCGGAGCCGATGGGCAATGGCATTTAATCGCAGTTCTTCCGTCTCCGCCTCCGGGAAACGGGAAAGGAAGGCGTCCAAGGCCTCCGTTAATTCCTTCTTTTGGGCCAAAAGCTCTGTTTCCTGCTTTTTGTACTCTCTGTACTCCCGATAGGAGCGAAAATCCCGTCGCAGATCCAACAGCAACTCCGTCTCGCTTCCATCCTGATAAAGGTCTATATTGTAGACCGTGGCATAATGGGCCAGTGCGGTGTTTAAGGTGATCTGTTTTTCGGAGAGTTCCTCTAAGCACTTGGAATTGGACTCCGCAAAGGCATCCTCTTCTTCCAGAAGCTGTCGGTACAGTACTGCCTTACTCTGGATCTCCGTCACCATCTGCTGCATGCTGTCCGTAGGGGTCACCAGATAACCGCTTAAAAATTCCTTGCACTCGTTCTTGATAGCTTCCCGGGCGGCTCGGCTTTCCTCCAGCTCCTTTTCCGCCAGAAGCAGCTCTTCCTCTTCATCGTGGGTGATCCCTCGTTTTGCCCGTACCATGTTAATGAGCTGATTCAGCATCACCGCCAGGCTGATGGCCGCGCCGATGGCAAATACCATGGCAAAGAGGTCACTCAGTTCATCTGAAAACAGAAATTTAAACAGATATGCTCCCACGGCGCAGATTACCGTCAATCCGAAAAAGAGCCACATACCGCCGGTATATTTCTGGGTATCCGTATTGTGTTTCTCCCGGGCTTCCTTCTCCGCTGTCACGGCGTGATACCTCGTCTCCCTGGCGTCGATCTCTCCGTCCATCTGGTGGAGGTTCTTTACCTTTTCACCGATGTCGTTTAACTCCTCTTCTGTGGGAACCTTTCCGGAAAAATAATACCGTAAGTCCTTTAACTTTTCCTTTTCTTCCTCCGGCATCTGGTTGTGTTCGCTTTGGAGCCGCAGTTCTCTGATCCGGTCTGCCGTCTCCTCCCAAAAAGAAAACTGTTCGTCGGAGATCTCGTAATCCCGAAAGAGTTCGTTTAACCGGCCCTCCTCCGTGGCGTTGGGCAAAGACGCTTCCACGGTCTCCAAACGGCCACCGATATTTAAGAGGGCTTCCTCCCTTTCCCGGGCCTTTAAGATCTCCTGTTCCTCCGGTATGCCCCCGGCAAAAAAATCATCCAAAGCAGAAAGTTTTTCCTGCTGCTGTGCCAACTGCTGCCGCTTTGCCTTTAAAGTCCCCAGCTCCTGCTCCCGTTTGCTCTGCTCGGCGATCTCCTCACCGATCAGGGTTCGCTCCAAACGGAGGGCCTGAAGACGTTTGTTTTTCTCTTTTACCAAACTCCTCTTTAGTGTGTACGCCTCCATTTTAACAGGGAGGGTCTCCACCGCTTCCCGACAGACAGACATTTCCTGGGCTATCATCTGGAGTTTGCCGGGATTGACCGCACCCCTGGAAGAATAAAGCCTTTTTGCGTCTTCGATCCGGGCGATGGCCGCATCGAAATTGCTCATATCATCCTTTGCCGCCGCCAGGTCTCCGATCTTTGCATTCAAGCTGTCGGTCATGGAGGTCACCAGCTTATCCTGGGGCAGGAAGACGCTTTTTTCGAAGCCCTCCCGATCCACTTCAAAGATCTCCTCCCCTATATTCTCGGAATAATCATCACTTTCGGTCTCGGTGGTCACATCCATAAGGCGGAAGGTGTCATCCTTGTCTTTTGATCCGAAGGTTCGCTCGATCCGATATCGCTTTTCTTCGATCTCCAGTATGAGATTCCCACCATAGACGCCACCGTTCCAAGGCCTGTAGTGCTTTCGTTCTGTCAGACTTTTGGATCGGGCTTTATACTCCAAGCCATAAAACATAGCCTTTAAGAAGGCGCAGAAAGTAGACTTTCCCCAGCCGTTTTCTTCAAATACTGTGTTTAGCCCCTCCTGAAAGGTATAGGCATAGTTTTCCAGTTTTCCGAATCCCGTGATATAACAGGATATGAGTTTTACCATTCGATTTCCTCTCCCATCAGCGCCTTTACTCCGATCTCCACGATCTTCCCCTTTTGCGCTTCATCTATCTCCTCCGTCTCCATCAGACGAACGAACTCCCCCTTCAAGGACTTGTCATTGATGAAGTCCTCATAGTGCACCCGGTTTCTGGTCCGGTCGTAGATCTTTGCAAAGAAAAACTTACGATCCAGTATACGCTGCACCCGCACTGTATCGATGTCAAATTCCACTTCCGTCTCCCCGGTAAAGACGACCTTTACCAGATCCTCCTCCGGGATATCCCGGATGATCTCCTGCAGGCGATCCAGGATGGAGGGCATATCGTCTTCTTCCGAAACACGGATCTCCACCTCGTGCAGATGCCTCTTTGCAAAGGGAATAAACTCACTTTTTACTTTGCCGTCATTTACATTTAGGAGCACAAAGCCCTTCTCTCCGCACTCGTCAAAGCCCCTTCCTTCAAGGCAACCGCTGTAGCAGTATTCCCCACGATCGTCCAGTTTTTCCTTTTTGTAGGAATGAATGTGTCCCAATGCCAGGTAGTCGATGTACTTGCCCTTCAACTCGTTTAAAGGAATGACCTCCGTCCTATCCTTCCCTTCGTACTCGGATTCCTGTCCGTGGAGCATCACGATATTGCAATTGGCACCATCCAGCACCAGGTTCATGGTAAGGGTCCTGGCATTGGCTGCCGTTAACTCCCGGCCGGTGATCACCACTTCCTCATAAGTGTAGGAAGTCCACTTTTCACCCTCAAACATTTTTAGATTCTTAAGTTCCGACAGATCCACATCCTGCAAGAGGTCGTTGTTGTCATGATTTCCTTTGAGATAAAGAAAATCCAGATCCGGATGTAGTCGGATCTCGTCCAGCACCCGTGTTTTTACATTTTTTCGTATCCGGGTCTTATCAAAAAGATCCCCGGCAATGAGGATGGCCTGCACCTCGTTTTCCACGGCATATTCCACCAGCTCGGAAAAACGTTCCAAAAGCTCTTGTCGTCGGAGCTGCGCCTGTTCCGGATCCAGGTTTGATTCCATTTTTGAATCCAGATGCAGATCCGCTGTATGAATCAGTTTCATTTTCTTCTCCTTAAAAAAAGGGGATCGCTCCCCTCTTTTATGTCGTTACGCCTCCGGAGTATAGCAGAGAACTACCCCCGAGAAGGGCAACAGCTTAATGTGTACATGGCCGCCCTGCACCTGATGTCGCACGGGAAACAGGGAATAGCCCAAAACATTTGTCATAAACACCTGGTTGATCTCACAGGTAGCGGGAATCTCCGCCTTCCAAACGGGGATGGAAAGTTCCATGGTGTCTCCGCCGGAATTAACGATGATGATGACCTTTTCATCTTTTGTGAACCGGGCGAAGGACACGTAATTCCTTCCGGTGCTCAAAAACATAAAGGACCCTTTTTTCAGTGCAACATGATTCTTGTGGAAAGCGATCAGATCTCTGTGGTAATCGATGAGCACATAGTCGGGATTGTCCCAGGGATAGGTCCGTCGGTTATCGGGATCCGTAAAGCCCACCACTCCTGCTTCATCGCCGTAATAAAGGGTCGGTGCTCCCGGCCAGCCCATCTGCATGAGCCCCGCCAGCTTCAAAAGTGCGGGATTGATATTTTCGGATGCCGCCTCACTGCCCAACTGATCCACACGTCCCACCATATGATTGGTCCTGGTCAAAAACCGGGAATGGTCGTGATTGTCCAACTGGTTCATGGAACAGTATAAGGAAGGGGTCAAAAACTGCGCCATGCAGTGCAACATGGTCATTTCAAACCGCTTTCCGTCACCTACCGCATAGTCTTCGAAGCGGTCGCTGTGCTTCTCCATGCCGGTCAAAAAGAAGGAGATGGGTTCCATAAAGGCATCGTAGTTCATGATGGTGTCCCACTGGTCTCCCTGGAGCCAGGCAGAGGCATCTCCGTAATGCTCTGCCAGGATCACCGCATTAGGATTTGCTTCCTTTACCGCATCTCGAAACCGCCGCCAGAACTTATGGTTAAACTCCTCGGAGTGTCCTAGATCCGCTGCCACATCCAATCTCCAGCCGTCCACATTATAAGGGGGAGACACCCATTTTTTCCCGATATGGATGATATAATCCGTCAACTCTTCGCTGTTTTCGTAGTTCAATTTCGGCAGGGTATCATGTCCCCACCAACCGTCATAGGTGTGATTGTACGGCCATTCGTCCTCGTAAAAATGGAAGAAATTATGATAGGGGCTGTCCTTTGATACATAGGCCCCATCTTTGTATCCTTCCTGACCTTCGTATAGACGTTCCCGATCCAGCCATTTGTTAAAGGATCCGCAGTGGTTGAACACACCATCCAAAATGATCTTTATACCCCGCCGATGAGCTTCCGCCACCAGCTCCGCAAAAAAGGCATTGGAGGCCTCTAAGTTCTTTTTATCCGTCACCCGCTTGATGTACTTGGTGGCGTGACGGTTGTCCTCGTCGCCCTCTGCTAAAGGCTCACCACCGTCTTCGATGATCTTCCCATAATGGGGATCGATATAGTCATAGTCCTGAATGTCGTATTTGTGGTTGGAAGGGGAAACGAAAAGGGGATTGAAGTAGATCACCTCCACCCCGAGACGCTGCAGGTAATCCAGTTTATTGTAGACACCCTGCAGGTCGCCACCATAAAAGCTGGCCACGTCGAAGTTGGCCGGATTCTGACTCCAGTCGGTGATATGGCGAACGGACCTATTGATGTAGTGGTATTCGTTGTCCACCACATCATTGGCGCCGTCGCTGTTACAGAAGCGGTCCACCAGGATCTGGTACATCACCGCGCCCTTTGCCCAATCCGGCGTGGAAAAGCCCGGCACGATGGCAAACTGGTACTGGCCCCTTTGCTCACTGGATACACCGAAGCGATCCAAATAACAGGTCTCGTAACCGCTGTGCATTTCAAAATAATAAATGACCTTTTCTTTGCCTAAGGTGAGGGAAGTCTCGTAGAAATCAAAGCCGTCCCGGCTCTCTGCAAGGCGCATGGGCAGACGCTTTCCTTCGGAACAAAGAACCGCATCCGTTACGTCACCGGCAGCCGTACGCAACCGGATCCGCACCTGCTCATATTCTTTTGGTTCCGGCGGGATCCGATATTCACCGGTACCGTCGGAAAACATTGCCTCGTAATTCATAAGCCTTCCTGTCCATCCCCCGAGGTTTTTTATAGAATGAAAAAAAGACAGCTACGAATGCTGCCTTTTTAGGAGAAGGTATTTCTACTATGGGGGATAGTAAAAATAAAATGTATTGGGGGGTTTTTACGAATGTAATTATATCCCCTGCCGTATTTGAAGTGTGCCCAAACTTGCACAAAAATCAAAAAATATTTTGTGCAGTTTGCACAACTAATCCTGTACGGCTACACCTTCCCGATCCAGCACTCCCTCACTTTTCACGATGACTTCATCCCCAAACAGGGATTCGAACTCCTGGCGGTTGATCTTTTCCTTTTCCAGTAAAAGCTTCGCGCAGGAATGCAATACGTCTTCGTGAGCCTTTAATATGTCCCTTGCTTTCTGATAGCACTCTTCGATGATGCTCTTTACTTCCTCATCGATCAAAGAGGCGATCTCCTCACTGTATCCCTTTACATGTCCGTAGTCTCTGCCCAGGAACACCTCATCCTCGTCCATATGATAGTCCACGGGTCCGATGCGGTCGGAGAAACCGTAAGCCGTCACCATGTGTCGGGCGGTCTTTGTGGCCTGCTTGATGTCCTGGGATGCGCCTGTGGTCACGTCTTCAAAGATCATCTCCTCTGCCACGCGTCCGCCGAAGTCCACCACGATCTCCTGGAGCATCTTGCCCCGGGTGTTAAAGATTTCATCCTTTTCCGGAAGAGGCATGGTATAACCTGCAGCACCCTGACCTGTAGGGATGATGGATATGGAATACACCGGCCCCACATCCGGCAGAACATGGAATAAAATGGCGTGTCCCGCCTCGTGATAGGCTGTGATCTTCTTTTCCTTGTCGGAAATGATCTTGCTCTTTTTCTCGGTACCGATGCCCACTTTTACAAAGGAGTTTTTGATATCGGACATCACGATAAACCGGCGATTATCCTTTGCCGCTGCAATGGCAGCCTCGTTTAAAAGATTCTCCAGATCCGCCCCGGTAAAGCCTGCCGTGGTCTGGGCGATCTGCTTTAAGTCCACATCATCGGAAAGGGGCTTATTCTTTGCATGAACGTTTAAGATCTCTTCCCTGCCACGAACGTCGGGACGGCCGACAAAAACCTTTCGATCGAAACGACCGGGACGCATAATGGCGGGATCCAGAATGTCCACACGGTTGGTTGCCGCCATCACGATGATACCTTCGTTTACACCGAAGCCGTCCATCTCCACTAGCATCTGGTTTAAGGTCTGCTCCCGCTCATCATGGCCGCCGCCCATACCGGAGCCGCGCTTTCTGGCTACCGCATCGATCTCGTCGATAAACACGATACAGGGAGAGTTTTTCTTTGCATCTTCAAACAGGTCACGGACACGGGAAGCGCCCACGCCCACGAACATCTCTACGAAATCCGATCCGGAAATGGAGAAAAAGGGCACGCCGGCTTCTCCGGCCACTGCCTTTGCCAAAAGAGTCTTTCCGGTACCGGGAGGTCCCACCAATAAAAGCCCCTTGGGAATACGGGCTCCCACCTTAGTGTACTTGGCAGGATCCTTCAGAAAGTCCACGATCTCCACCAGTTCTTCCTTTTCCTCCATGAGACCGGCCACATCCGCAAAACGGACCTTCATGTCATCCTGGGTAGTCATCTTTGCCCGGGACTTCCCGAAGTTCATCATCCGGGAATTCGCTGCGCCTCCCCCGGCCATCTGGCCGTTCATCATGATCATAAACAGGATGAAAAGCGCCGCCACGATCAAAAGCATGGGCAACATCTGGGTAAACCAGCTGTCCTTGGGCACGTCATATAAGGTATAGTTCTCGAAACCGTAGCTGTCCAATAGAGCGATGGTCTCGTTTACATCCGATACATACACGGTATACGTTCCGGCGGTTTTTTCTCCCGGCTCGGGATAGGTGTATATCGTCAGTGTTCCTGTGGGCACCTCCACATTTTGTTCGATCCGAATGGAAGAAATCTCCCCTTGTTCGATCCTGTGCTTTAAGTCCGCCATGGACATGGTAGGTGCAGAGTTCTCAGTAAAGAAATACCAGAGAAACAGCACCATTAAGATCAGTAATATATAAAAGCCAAATCCGGTTCTTCTTCTCAATTTTTACTCCTACTCAAATTCCACAACGCCGATGTACGGCAGATTTCTGTATTTTTGATCGTAATCCAGTCCGTAACCTACCACAAAGGCATCCGGAATGGTAAATCCGATATAGTCCACATTCACATCCACTTCCCGACGCTCGGGCTTGTCCAGCATGGCACACATCTTCACACTCTTTGCCCGACGGTCACGGAAGATGTTTGACAGGTAGTTTAAGGTATTTCCGCTGTCGATGATATCCTCCACGATGATGACATTCCGGCCCTCGACACCCAGATCCAGGTCTTTTTTGATCTGTACCTCTCCGGAGGAGACCGTACCGGATCCGTAACTGGATGTGGCCATGAAGTCGATGGTAACGGGAACGGTGATACGCTTTGCCAGCTCACAGGCAAAGAAGGCCGCGCCCTTTAATATACAAACCAGAAAGATGCTCTCTCCCTCATAATCCTTGGAGATCTGGGCACCCAACTCGGTAATCCTCTGTGTCAGTTCCTCTTCCGAAAGCATGATATTGACTTTTTCGCTCATTTCAACTCCTCCAATATTCTACGGTCAAACATTGTTTCGTCGTCTCGTCTACCCGGGCATCCTCGCTGTTCCTGTGCCCGATGACCCACAATACCTTGGCTCCGCTGCACAAAAGCCAAAGGTCGTTTCGTTCCTCTCGTGGGATCTTCTGCTCTACCAGATAATCCTGGAGTTTCTTTTTGCGACCGTCGGGATGGATGACGATATAATCTCCCTCCCTGCGGTGCCTAAGTTCCAAACTTCCCATAATTTTACCATAATCGAAGGTTTTCGCATAGGCTTTTTGCTCAAATGCGCCCGTGGGAGCATCATCGGAAAGCAAAAATCGAAGATCCAACCCCGGCATGGAGATCCGGTAGTTCTCACCGGGTGAAAGCGGAGGGATCGGGATGGGGTCCTCTTTTCGATCTGTATTCCGATCCGGTTCGCGGCCGGGGCGATGCTCCGGGGCCGTTCCCCTTGCATCAGTCATCTCCGGCTCGGAGGACGGTTTCCGATACAGCCGCAGATATTCGTAATCATTTTTTACATAATATCCATGGGGCAGGTGGTACTCCTTTCCCACCCCCATAAAAATGAGTTCGCCCATCATCTCGATATGGACGCTGCCCACGTCATGAGCGGCATTCTGGGCCCGCAGCCAGTTTAGGATGGTCTCCTTGCGGATCTCCTCCGGCATTTCCTGCAGGTCTTTTAAGAGCAGCGGCTCCGGGGCACCGTTTTCAGTTTTCCCCAACGTTTTTGCTCCGTCGCCCGTTACGAACTCCTCTGTAGCTGTCACACCGCTTCCGGCAACATCTCTCGCATACATCTCTCCGATCCGGCGACCTGCCTCGTTGATGTGGTTGATGGCCCCGGCGTTGATCTCCTCCAAAACCGGCAGCACCCGGTGGCGGAGCCTGTTTCTGGAATAGTCATCCGCTTCGTTGGTAGCATCCGTCACATAGGATTCACCCCGGCTTTTTAGATCTTCTTCGATCTCCTGCCGGGTCACGCACAGAAGGGGCCGGATCACCTCCATATCCTCCATCCGGCGCTTCGGCGGGATGCCGGAAAGTCCTTTTAAACCGGTACCCCGGATCATCCGAAACAGGATGGTCTCCGCATTGTCGTTGGCATTATGGGCCGTGGCGATCTTGTTGCAGCCTTTTTTTAAAGCGGTCTCATAAAAGGCATCGTACCGCAGCATCCGGGCCGCCTCTTCTAAGGACATATGGTTTTTTTCCGCGTAGCTCGGAGCATCCACCGACACCATGGTATGATCCACCGACAACCGCCGGCACAGATCCTCTACGAACCGACCGTCTTTCACGCTGTCCTCTCCCCGGACCCCGTGCTCTACATATAAGACATAGGGGGTGATATCATACTCTTTTTTTAGATCCAAAAAAGAGAACAGCAGGCAGACGGAATCCGCGCCGCCGGATACGCCCAACAGCACCCGGTCCCCGTCGCACAGCAAGTTCTCCTTTTTTATAAAATCCTTCAGTTCCAACATAAGTCCATTTTATAGTAATCCACCATAAAACGCACGAAAAAAGTGACTTATGTCCATTCGGCTTTTATGCGGACTCTTTTGCGGATTCCCCTCTGGCAATGGCCTCCACCATTTCTTTTTTCGCGAAAAGCGTACATCCGCCGGCATGATCATCCAATAAAAGGCCCTGGTCCTGCACCTGATAGAACAGGGGCGACTTTAATGCTTCTCTGAGGGACGTCTCCGCCACGTTGATATCAGAGTACGGGGAGAAGGGACAGGGCTCCGCTCCGCCGTGGGAGTTGATGTGGAAAAATCCGCGGCCCGCTGCCACACAGCCACCGGAACTCTTTTCATCTCCGGGGAAAGCGATAAATACCATCTCCGGCTGCTCCTCCCGTAGTCTGGAAATACTCTCCTGCATCTCTTCCCGCTCCTTTTCGCCGGGGGCCAGATGGGCCGCCTCCTCCGTTACGGGAACGAACTCTACGTAGATCACCGCCTTGCATCCCAAGTCGGCAAGCTTATCCGTAAATTCCCGGGAGTAGACCTCTTTCATATTCTCCGTGGTCACGGTTACGGATACGCCAAAGATCAGGCCGTTTTCCTTTAGGCTTTCCATGGACTGCATCACCCGATCATAGACACCCTCACCCCGGCGGCTGTCTGTCTTTTCCCGATCCCCTTCGATACTGATGATGGGGATCATATTCCGATGCTCGTCAAAGAGCTTTAAATACTTATCATGTACAAAAAAACCGTTGGTAAAGATGGGGAACAGGATATTCTCATGCTTCGCAGCCTCCTGCATCACATCCCAGCGGATCAAAGGCTCGCCGCCGGCTAAAAGGATGAAGCTGATGCCCAGATCGTCCGCCTCGGAAAAGATATCGCCCCACTGCTCTGCCGTCAGCTGGTCCACCGGTTCCTCATCGGTGCAAGCATTGTTGGTCCGGGAATAGCAACCCGCGCAATGCAGGTTACAGCTTGACGTAATACTGGAGATCAGAAAAGGCGGAATATGCTCTCCCTCGTCCTCACGCTTCCTTCGGAAATCGGAAGCTTTCTTTGAGGCCATGGCAAACTTTGCCATAAAGATCGCTTCCTTCGGGTTCTTAAGGGTGGCCCGTACCGCGTCGCCTACCACGGTCTTTACACCGTTGGTCATATATTCCTGAATATCAAACTCTTTTTCCATGGGATGTTCCTTTCCGCTTTCGTCAAATTGCGTATAATTGAATTGTGTAAAATATTATATACCTGGGATCTGATTTCCGCAAGCCTTATTCGAAAAAAAGACAATAAAAAACCCGAGGACTTCTTTCGATCGCCCGGTTTTCGGTACTTGGGACATGTGAAGGTGCAAGCCTGTTGCCAAAAACCGGGGATGTCAATTCCATCATCAGGTTTTCTGTCGGTATTCAGTTGTCAAAATCCTTTGACGTAAACCTCATCTACTCGTTTTCGCGAAAGATGATCTCATTTTCATGGACGAGCCCCAACTTGCTCTGGGCGATGTTCTCTTTATACTCGTCCGTCTGTATATATTTCTCGTAATTCGCCAGCTCTTCCTGCTTTTCCTGCTGGGCTTCCAGCTCATTTTTGAGCACGATCTCCTCAGCTGCATATGCGGCGTTCTTCTGATACAGGTTCACGATCTGCACCGTCATAACGATCACCACAAAAGCTGCGATCACGAAAAAATATACACGGTTCGTTCGTTTTCTGCTTCGGCTGTTTCTCTTTCTGCTCATATTCTCTCACACCAAGAGTGTAATCGCTGTCGCAATATACACTTCTATTATTCGTATCGGACATTCTTTAGAAAACTTTAGCCCTTTTTAAAAAAAAATGAAAAAAGTTTAAATATACTCAAACAGCTCTTTTGCTTCTTCTTTTTTACTGGTGTCCTTTAAGTCCAACACCCTTACCTTTACCGTCTTGTTACCGAAGGCGATCTCGATGATATCCCCGGCCTTTACCGTGGTGGAGGCCTTCGCCACCTTATCGTTTACCGTGACGCGTCCCGCATCACAAGCTTCATTGGCTACCGTCCGCCTTTTTATCAACCGCGATACTTTCAAGAATTTATCTAATCTCATAATTATCACCTGTATAAATAAGGGCTCAAGCATATGCTTGAGCCCAATTAAAAACTACTTTAACAAAAATGAATTATTTCTTGTTAACAGCATCCTTTAAAGCCTTACCAGCCTTGAACTTAGGAGCCTTGGAAGCAGCGATCTTCATGTTCTCGCCGGTTCTGGGGTTTCTACCTGTTCTGGCAGCTCTCTTGGATACTTCGAAGGTACCGAATCCAACTAACTGGATCTTGTCACCCTTCTTTAACTGAGCTGTAACAACGTCTGTGAATGCCTTTAATGCAGCCTCAGCGTCCTTCTTGGAAAGGTCAGCCTTTGCAGCGATAGCTGCTACTAATTCTGTTTTGTTCATAGTATTATTTCCTCCTCATGGAAAGTAATGTATTCACGTGATCTTTAAGCCTACTCCTCAAAAACCACAAACTAATTTATAATTGTTTTGCCCTTATATGTCAAGGATTTACGCGGTTTTTTGGCCGGAAAAGCCCATTTTATGCGATTTATACAAATTTACCCCTGCAAATTCGCATAAAATCACCTATTGACCTTTTCGAAAAACCGCACCCACACTAGCTTAAGATGGGTTTTACAGCCTCTGCCAGACGGTCTTTTTTCTGCTGCGCATCGGATAAATCCTTTCCGGTAGTGGTGAAATAGGTTTTGATCTTCGGTTCGGTACCGGAAGGACGGACCACGACGGTGGCGTTACCCTCCAATTGATAGATCAAAACGTTGGCCTTGGGGAGTCCCGTAGCAGCGGAATCGTTGTAATCCGTAACCGTACGCACCTTGCTCCCGCCGAAGTCTGCCGGAGGGTTCTGCCGCAGGCCTTCCATGATGGAAGACATCTTGTCCATGCCGGAAAGCCCAGGGAATTCAAAGCTGTCCACCTTATTTAAGTATCTGCCGTACTGGCTGTAGATCTCCTCTAAGCGCTCCTTGATGGAGGAGCCTTTGCTCCTGTAATAAGCCGCCATCTCACAGATCAGCATGGAAGCTACTACAGCATCCTTGTCCCGGACATAGGAGCCGGCCAGATAGCCGTAGCTTTCCTCGAAGCCGAAGATGAAGCGGTTCTCTTCTCCCTTTTCCTCTAAGTGCAGGATCTGGTCGCCGATCCACTTAAATCCTGTCAACACGTGGCGAAGCTCCACGCCGTAATGCTCTGCCACTTTATCCGCCAGAGGTGTGGATACGATGGACATGACCGCCACAGGATCCTTTGGCATGGTGCCCTTTTCTATGCGGCCTGCACAGATATAATCCAAAAGCAGCACACCCATCTCATTTCCGGAAACCAGTTCATAGCTTCCGTCGGGACAGCGCATGGCGATGCCCACGCGATCCGCATCGGGGTCCGTGGCCAGCATCAGATCCGCGCCGGTCTGTTCTGCCAGCTTCAAGCCGTATTCCAGTGCCTCATAGATCTCCGGATTGGGATAGGAACAGGTGGTAAAGTATCCGTTGGGATATTCCTGCTCCGGCACGATGGTGATATCCGTAATGCCGATGTCGTTTAAAACCTTGGTCACGGGAACGAGTCCCGTTCCGTTCAAGGGAGAATACACCAGCTTTAAGCCTGCATCTTTCGCCAGTCCCGGACGTACCTGGCAGGCCTCGATGGCTTCATAGAATTCTTTTTTGCAATCATCTCCCACAAAGCGGATCAAACCCTTTTCCACGCCTTCCGCAAAGGAAATGTACTTCGCTCCCGTAAGGACATCGGTCTTTTGGATCTCTTCGTATACGATGGCTGCCGCATCATCCGTCATCTGGCATCCGTCGGGGCCATAGGCCTTATAGCCGTTGTACTTGGCCGGGTTGTGGGATGCTGTTACCATGATGCCGGCATTGCATTTATAAAAACGGGTGGCAAAGGAGAGGGCCGGTACCGGCATCAGCGCATCATAGATCCGTACGTTGATCCCGTTGGCCGCCAGAACCCCTGCTGCCTCTTTGGAAAACACATCGCTCTTTAAACGGCTGTCGTAACTGATGGCCACGGTCTGATTGCCTCCCTGGGTCTTTACCCAATTGGCCAATCCCTGTGTGGCCTGCCGTACCACCCAGATGTTCATCCGGTTGGTCCCCGCACCTAAAGTGCCTCGCAGTCCGGCAGTTCCGAATTTTAAAGATACCGCAAATCTTTCTTTGATGGCATCTTCATCTCCTGCGATGGAATTTAACTCCGGCTTAAGATCCGCGTCCAAAAGATCCGCTGCCAGCCAGCGCTCATACTCCTCCTGATACATAGCTACCTCCTTTTTCTGATCCCTTATTTCCTTGCAACTTTACAAACTCAGTCCGAAGTTCCTCCCAGCACACTGATCATATTAGACAGGGTGGACAGATAGTCCAATTCCGCATCCCTGGAAGAAGTGCTGGAAGAACTGCTGTTATTATTCGTGTTGTTGGTATTGTTGTTCCCACCGTAACT
>JAIKZU010000086.1 GCA_024681985.1 Lachnospiraceae bacterium
TTACGGCGGCTACGAGTACGTGCCGGAGGAGATGATCAAACGGGACAAGGAGCCTATGGTGGATAAACATGACGAGGCCTTAAAGGTCATGCCGAAGGTCTTTTTGGACGAAGGTTATGAGGTCACCATCTGCGACCCCACCTATGCGGGTTACACCTGGATCCCGGACTTGACTGTATTTGATGAGTATCCCGAGATGCACACCTATTACACCAACGGGGTGTTCAACTTTGACCATACCCTGGGAAAACTTCGGACGGATGAGATCCGCTATCGGAATTTCTTCTGTTATTCCATTTCGAAGATCGTACCTACGGTGCTTTACGGACCCATTTACAACGCAGGGAATTACCATGAGATCCCCAAGCCGGAGAGTATCATTTCCTCTCAGATCGTCACGGGACCTTCGACGGCCACAGGGTTATTTGAGCCTTTTGTCAATGCCTACACGGTGCTGGAAAAGCTGCCGGAGCTGACAGAGCCTACGGGTAAGGAAGAAAACACATTTTTGATGATGTCCAACGACACCACCCATGAGCCCATGATCCTGCAAAAGCCGGATTATGTGCCGGTGGAAAACGTGGACAATACGGCCTATGACGCGGAAATGCTTGGAAAGCGGGTCATCGACGGAGTGGAGGTTCGTATCGGAAACGAGGAACAGTTAAAGCACTATGATGCAAATGTGGCGTCACTTCTCATGTTAGGCAGATGGTTTGACTATCTGCGGCAGGAGGGAGTCTATGACAATACAAAGATCATCATTGTCTCCGACCACGGCCGTGCCTTGGAGTACTTCGATCACAAGATCGACGGGGGCATGGATTTGGATGCCTTCCGTTGCTTTTTGATGGTAAAAGATTTTGGCGCTTCCGGCTTTACCACCGATGATACCTTTATGACCAATGCGGATGTGCCCACCCTGGCATTTAAAGATGTGGTGGAGGATCCGAAAAACCCCTTTACGGGGAAGCCCATAAACTCCGATGCAAAGGAAGATGAGATGCTCTTTTCCGATCCCAATGAATGGCGGGTGAGCTATGAGAATACGCCCCGGGACGGAAACTGGTACCACTTTTCCGGAAGGGATATCTTTGATATCACAAATTGGAAATACTTGGGAAATTATTGATAAAAAAGGATAGACCATGAATCTGATCACTATATTGTATTATCTATTCATACGGCCTTTGGAGCTGCTTTTTGAGACGGTCTTTGCCCTGGCAAACCGGAAGCTGGATAACCCCGTTTTATGCATCGTGGTACTTTCTCTGGTGGTAAACTTTCTGGTGCTGCCCCTTTATAAGCGGGCAGATGCACTTCAGGCGGAGGAGCGGGCAAAGGAAAAAAGTCTGGAAAAGTGGGTCAGCCACATTAAAAAGACCTTTTCCGGAGACGAGCGGTTTTTAATGCTGCAGTACTACTACCGGCAAAACGATTATAAGCCGGTGTATGCCTTAAAAAGCTCTGTGTCCCTTCTTTTGCAGATCCCCTTTTTCATCGCGGCCTACCGGTTTTTGTCCGGGTTGGCGCTCCTTCGGGGATTGTCCCTGGGACCCATTGCGGATCTAAGTCAGCCGGATGCACTGTTTACCATCGGCGGATTTACCGTAAACGTGCTGCCCATCGCCATGACCCTGATAAATATCATCTCCGGGACCGTGTATTCCAAGGGGCTGGGTGTAAAGCAAAAGATCCAGCTTTACGGTGTGGCCATGGTATTTTTGGTGCTTTTATATACCTCCCCTTCGGGACTGGTGTTTTACTGGTTGTTAAACAACCTGTTTTCATTGCTTAAGAACATTGTGATGAAACTCTACGAGAACAAAAAAATATCCGGGCCGTTGCTTCCGAAAGTCAAGACAAATGACATGGACAAAAAAACTGCGGATTGGATTTTTTTGTTTTCAGCACTCTTTATGGCCGTGTTTATAGGAGTCTATATTCCCTCCAATGTCATTGTGGCCTCAACGGAGGAGTTTATTGACCTTTTGAACATGCAAAACC
>JAIKZU010000088.1 GCA_024681985.1 Lachnospiraceae bacterium
TGCCATGATATTCCTGTCCCAGTCCTGGAAGGGACCGTATTCCTGCAGAGCCGCCTGGTCGATTCCAATAACCACGATCCGTCCGGAGGTAGGCTCCTGCCGTTGGAACAGGGTATCCGCCATGAGGTTGTCCGCCCAGGACAGCGCACCTGCGCCCGCTAAAATGGTAAGGATGGCGGCCACAATGGCCGCCACCGCAAGTTGTTTGATGGTCTGTTTTTGTTTTTTCATGATCTCTATCCGCTTATAAAGTAAAGACTAAACACTATCCTCAATTACATGATCCTCATCCGAGCATCATCAGTTTACAGGGGAAAGACTATACTGATCATTTGAACAATTCAAACGCCAACTATGTTCTTGGCCATCTGATCCCAAATCTGCGTATATTCCTCCACCATCCGGATTCGCTTCAAACGGGATATCAGATCCGTTTGTTTTTACATAGGATGCACTTCCATCCTCGGTGAATCCGATCCTTACTGTCGCAGTTTGTACTTCATATTCAAGAATGTCCTGGCCACCCATAGATGCAGATGTTGTTGCTGTCTTTACCGTAACGGCTCCATTCAGCGCCGAAAATATAAAGCTGGATTCCGTGCTACCGGAAAAAGAAAGAGCCAAAACCCCACCATATATAAGGATTGTTCCACCATTTTCGGCAGGAAGCGAACAACTAACATAAGTAGTTTCGGATAGGAAACTCCTCTCCTCTACATTTTCCTGCGGTTGCTGAGATCCGCTTGATCCGGAATCTGAACTCTCCTGCTCCTGCTGGGGTTCCGGTGTGGGTTCCGGTGTCGGCGCGGGAGTAGACGAACTACTTGAGGATCCGCCGGACATCATGGCTGCCAGCATGGCCTGGGTTACAGGGTCTGTGGTAGATGTATTGTTTGTAGAATCAGACTCCTCCTTTTCTTTTTTGGTCTTATCCTTTTTGGAGGAATCGTCCTTATCCTTTTTATCCTTCTTGTCGTCCTTGCTGTCTTTATCGTCTTTTTGCTTGTTATCGTCTTTATTCGCGTCATCCGCGTTTGCTGTCTGCTCCGGCTGGTCCGCAACAGGTTCTGCTGTCACGGGCGGCTCAGGCTGCGGTGTCCGGTTGGCTTGATCGTCCGTTTGGGGGGTGTCTGCCGGAGGGGCATTATCCTCCGTATTCTGTCCATCCGCTGCATCGGCGGTAAGAAGACCCGCGCCATCGGTTCCAGCTCCACTAGCGTCGGGATTCTCCATACCTTCCACCTGTGCTTGCCGCACGCCTTCTGCAGCGGCCGCCAGATCCGCACTGTTTCCTCCCGAAGCTGCAGTGGCAGCAAGGGTGGTCATCATGGTCTCATCGAAGCCGCCCTTTTGCACCACCTCACCCATGAGGTCTTCTTTTTCATTCATCTTTTTCAGATAATTGGCAGGCAGATCCTCCGGCTGATACTCACCGAAATCCAGATAGTCGTCATCGGATGATTGTTCACTGTCACCTCTTCTGGCCGTTACCTTTTGCCCCGGCGTCAGGGTTCCGCTTTCGATCACATTTCCCTTTTCATCCTTCAGACTTACATCGATGTTCCCGGAAGTGGCATATAAGGTGGTCTCTCTCGTCTTTCGATTCTTTTCAAAAGCTCCGGAGGTGCCTCGGATACCCACCAACATATCGCCGGTATCAAAGGTCATCTCTTCGTCATCCTTTAATTTCTCCGTGGTGTAGAAATAAAGTCCTCCGGTCAGAAACTTGATATCCAGCTTTTTGCCGTCCTGGTAAAACTGTGCCTCGGATTCCGGATTTAAGCCCACAAATTTTGTATCATCCAAAGAAAGATCCACTTCGGATTCCACACCGGTGGTAATGGCATTTCCGTTGTGCAAAGACATATTCTCCATAAGGGCGGTGGTCTTTCCATCCTCCGTCATGGTCACTTCTCCCAAATACTTCAACAACCGAATGGTGGTGGCAGCGGTCTTAGAACCGCCGCACCCTGCCAAAAGGGATACTGTCAAAGTGGCGGAAAGAAGTGCTGCTATGATCCTTCCTCTCCTCTTTTTGTTACGCATAATCCGGTTTCCTCCTCTAAGAACTACTCATGTTCCTATTCCGTTATATTCTCCTCCGAAAGAGTTCCTTCCTCGGACCCGTTTACGACGAATACATCCACATCGTTTTGTACGTCAATGGCAATACCGGAGATCTTTGATGCGATACCGGATACCTCCTCCATCATGGAGTTTACAACCGATGTGGAAGCAGATGTCTCCTGGGTGCCTGCCGCATTGTTCTCTGCGATGCTGGAAAGATTCTCTACAACGCCTACCACTGCTTCTCTGACACGATCCAGTCGATCCACCGTATCCACGATGTCATCGATACCCGAAAGGGATGCATCGATCTCGTTCTCCACGGTGCCGAAGATCTGCTGGGTCTCATCCACAAAGCCGGTCTGCTGCTCGATGATGGCCTTAACTTCGTTCATGGTCTCCATGGAGCGCTTGGAGTTCTCGATCAGTTCCTTGATCACATCTTCGATCTGCTTGGTGGATTCCGAAGTCTGGATCGCCAGGTGTCCGATCTCATCCGCTACGACTGCAAAGCCTCTGCCGGCCTCTCCCGCTCTGGCTGCTTCGATGGAAGCATTTAAGGAAAGGAGGTTGGTCTGTGAAGCAATGGAAGAGATCAACTCGGAAGCCTGTGAGATCTCATCGGCGGAAGCACTGGTATGGCTGGTCTGCTCATACATGGCATCCACTGCCACTTTTGTCTTTTCATTAACCGTGCCCAGTTTCTCCAGGATGGCACGAGCCTGTCTGGAGGATTCCCGCATGGTCTCGGAAGAAGCCTTTAAGCGCTCGGTCTGTTCCTTTGTATCGGATACCATCTCGCCGATCTCACGTACGGAATCGGTAGCATTCTGGGTCTCCGTAGACTGGGCTGTCGCGCCCTGAGCGATCTCCTGTACCGCCATATCCACCTGAGAGATGGATTCCAGGGTAGCCTTTGAATTCTCGGAAAGCATCTTGGATCCCTGCTGCAGGTTTGCGGATCTCTCTCGAAGGGAAAGCACGGAGTCCTCCACGGCACGGGTTAGGGTGCCTGCCGCATCGGCGATCTCTCCCACTTCGTCCTTTCGACCTTTGAATACGGATAGCTTTCTGGCATTGGTCAGATCCAAAGTTCCGATATCCTTGATGATACTGCTGACCTTCTGGATATCCTTGGAAATGGCACCGGTCACTAAGATCGCAGCCAACAGTGTAAGTGCTAAGGTTACAACGCCTAAGATCAGCATAAAGAGGGAAAGGCGGTTGACGGAATCCATGGCATCCGATTCCGGATCCGTGATCAAAAGAACCGCATCATAATCGGGAATGTACCGATAGGCATACCAGCGATCCACGCCGTCCCCGTCATTTACGGAGAAGATACCGCTTCCGTTGGCCACCGCATCCTCCATGGCTCTCTTTACGGAATCATACTCCACTTCCGCACCCAGCATCTCCGGATCGGGAGCAAAGATATAATTGTTTCGGGTGGTGGAAACGAGAAATACGTCTGCATTTGCCATATCATTAATGGCCATCTCATATACCATGCTCTGCAGTTCATCGATGAAGCATCCGCCGCCTACATAACCGATGATATTTCCACTGTTATCATAGACACCGGCATACACCACTGCCACCACCTGTCCGGTACTGGTGGAGGGAACCAGACCCTTTAACCACTGGCCGTCATGTGCAGCGATACCCTCCGGGATCTGAGCCACCGCATCCGGATCCGGGTTCGCCAGATCTCCCACGGAAACTTTATTTGAATGGGTAAGGATATAGGTGTCAGGCAAGGTGACGAACAAGCCTTCCATGCCCGGTCTGGCGGCCATGTAATCTTCCGTCATCTTTTGTACTTCTGCCTGTAATTCTTTATTGTCAGGATCCTGACACAGCTGCTTTACTTCCGGAAGGGATGAAAAAGCAGCAAAATAAGATCTGTACTCACTGAAATACTCATCCACTAAAACCGCTCTGGCATCCGCAAGTTCGTTCAACCGTGAGGTGGTAGCCGAACTCATCACCGAACGCATCTGGTTCAATGAGATCAGGATCAATGCCATCAATCCAACAGTGATAACGATGGAAATGACCAGGGTTATCTTCTTTCCGATTTTCATGTTTTTCATCGATATACCCTCCAATACGTAAGAATAAGATAGTAAAATTGTACTACAATTCAATTTTTATCTCAATATATTCTTACAATACTGCCACTTCTTCCACCGTACTTTCTCTCGGCACCTTTCCATGGAGACCCGTCATTTCAAAAAAACGTGCTTCCGTAACGGGACCAATGCACACAGGCAAAACATCGTGCTCCGAAAAGTATGTCGGATATAGGGATAAAAAGGCGGACACTCCCGCCGCACTGCCAAAGACGATCTCATCCAAGTCCTGGGGCAAAATCGGAAGATCCGTTTTTACCACAGTGTGATAGATTGGGTAATCCCTAAAGGAAAGCCCTGCCCGATTTAGTTCCTCATTTAAATCTCTGTTTCCATCCTCGGAACGCAAAAGCAATATCCTTCCCTCCACGGGGATCCTCCCCAAAAGCTTTCCCAATGCCAGAGTTGTATAGCTTTCGGGCATGTGATCCGAAAGAAAACCATGTTCCTTTAATTCCTGGGCTGTTCCCGGTCCGATACAGGCAAACCGCACCTCCATCAGTTCTCTTAGATCACGATGAGCTTCCCGCAGCAAGCCAAAGAAAACCCGGACGCCGTTTGCACTGGAAAAGACCAGGAGATCTCCCTTTTCAAAGGAATCAGGCAGTGCCGAAGGTTCTGGCAGGATATCCAAAATGGGATATTTATAAACTCTCTCCCCGATAAACGCGGCCGCCTGTCGTTCCACATAGGTTTTCGTTCCCACTACCAGGATCTTTCTGTCGTGGGAAACCACAGGGATAGAGGCTTTCATGGCAGATACTTTCCCCACCACGATGATAGCCGGTGTTTCGGCATCCCGTGCCAGTTCCGAAAGGCTTTCCAAAGTTCCGTCCTTTCTTTTTTCATACTTGGAAAACCCCCGGCTTAACACGGAAACCGGAGTGTCCTTTGGCTTGCCGGCCCGGATCAGCTTTTCGGATATTTCAGCTGCCTTTTTTAGTCCCATTAAAAATACCAGTGTTCCCGTAAGCTTCGCCAGAGCATCATAATCTTCCTCTGTATCACCGGCGCCATGGCCGGTGATCACCGTAAAAGAAGACGCCACTCCCCTGTGGGTAACGGGAATGCCGAAATGCTCCGGCACCGCTACACAGGATGTCACTCCGGGAACCGTACGAACCGTTACCCCTGCCTCCTGCAAATACAATGCCTCCTCACTGCCCCGGCCAAAGACAAAAGCGTCTCCCCCCTTAAGGCGCACCACATCTTTTCCGGATAAAGCCTCCCGCAGCAGGATCTCATTGATCTCCTGCTGGGATCTGCTGTGATTGTCGTGTCGCTTTCCAACAAAAATAAGCCCTGCAGAGGGCTTTACTTCACCGAGGAGTCGTTCATCCAGAAGGGCATCATAAACCACCACGTCGGCATTTCTTAATATTGTAAGTCCCTCTGCCGTGATAAGACCTCTGTCACAACCGGCCCCCACCAGGGTTACACTTCCCTTCGTGCTCATATTCCATACCTTTCTAAAATGCTATGTATCACATCCGAAGCCTTGAGCGACCCTTCAACCGGATCATCCTTTTCCAAAAGCTTCGTAAGCATTTCCTCATAGATCCTTTTTCTTTCCTTTTGATTCTCTACTCCGTCTTTCACCCGACTTCTGACCTTCCCCATTTCATCCAGGATCTCCTCAATATCCCGGGGAACCGTTTCCTCGATCTGCCGCCTGAGCAACCCGGCATAGGCAGGGCTTTTCCCCTCGGTGGAAATGGCTACGGTGAGATCTCCCCGTTTTACCACAGCGGGAAAGATAAAATCCGACAGTACAGGATCGTCCACCACATTTACCGGCTTATTCTCCTTTCGGCAATCCGCAGAGATGACCGCATCCGTTGTCTTATCTCCTGTGGCCGCCACTACGTAATCTCCCAGAGCAAGGTCACTTTTCTCATAACTTTTAAGGATCACCTTCACATCCCGGATCCCGCTTTCTTTTGCTATGACTGTGATCCGATCCGTAAAGCGCTTTAATCGTCGGACCTTTTCTTCGGCAATGGCACCACCGCCGATGATGAGAAAACTCCGATCCGATATATCCATAAATAAAGGATAATAACTCATGTCCTCTCCTTTTGGTACGCCTGTACCATACGATGGATCACTTCTTCCGCATCCTGCGCGTTTCCTTCATAGACCGTTCTGTGTCCTCTTATGGTAACGTACAGTCTGAAAGCCTCTTTTCTCCATTTCGCGTAAACACCTACAGAAGATTTACAGTCCACCCGGCATTCACAAAATATCCTTCGCTCCATTAGAAAGCGCCGGCGGGCATTCTCATCATCTATACGGGAAAGCAGATCCGTTATATCCCGGTCCGACTGTCTGCACTCTACAGCCAATATCCCCTGACAGGGTGCCGGGATCATTTCTTCCGGTTCTAAGGTGCGGACCAAAAGTCCGCGCAGATCCGGCTGTAACCGATCGATCCCTGCTTTGGCAAGAAGGATGGCATCATACTGCCCCTCCCTAAGCTTCCGTAGTCTGGTATCAATATTTCCCCGGATATCCTTACATACTGCATCCGGATACAAGGCCTTTACCTCCTCTACCCGTCGGGGGCTGCTGGTACCCACCACCTTAGGCCGGTCACATCCGTTCGCCGATAACAATACGTCCGAAGCATCTGCCATATCCGGTGTAGCTGCAATGACAAGACCCTCTGACAATTCATAAGGCAGATCCTTTGCGGAATGAACAGCGATATCCGCCTCCTTCCTAAGCAATAATCCCTCGATCTCTCGAACAAAAAGTCCGTCTCCCCCAATGGCGGAAAGAGGCGAACTTTGATCTTTGTCTCCCCGGGTGGATACCGTGACAATCTCTGCCTCATATCCGGCTCTTTCGATCCGGTCACAGACAATCTTTGTCTGCGCTAAAGCCAGCGCACTTTTTCTTGTAGCAACCCTTATTTTTTTCATCAAACCACTTCCTGTCGTAAGGACAAAAGGGGCAGGATCCGCAAGGCAAACTGTGCTGCCAAAAGACAGATGACGGTATCCGGAATGATCGTGGAAAAACACCAAACGGAAAACAGTTCCACGATGCCGATCCCCGGTACATCCGGCAGCACCAGATTGTACATTATGTAGTAATAAATGAGACCGCAGGCATAGTAAGCACCCTCTCCCAAAAGGGCGGAAAGCATCACCGCACGTCCCTGGGATAGGTTGGTCTTTAATGTCTCATAGGCTTTTCCCGTAAAGTAAGCCGCTGCCGCAAAGCCGATCAAAAATCCGAAGGTGGGCTTTAATACATAAAAAATGCCGCCGCCATGAGCAAAGACCGGTGCGCCCACCAGACCGATCAAAAGGTAGACCAGTACGGAGATCAACCCCCGCCGGCTGCCCAGTAACACCCCTGCCATAATGGCAAAAAACACCTGCAGGGATATGGTCACGGAAAAAACTCCCACGGGGATCACGATCTTGATCCAGGCTCCCACCGCCATCAAAGCGGTAAATAAGGCACAATACGCCAGGTCATAAGCATTTAGATTATCTCTTTTTGTCATACGCTTCGTTTAATTTCTCCTGTAATTTTTCTTTGCCGATGCGGTCAATGGTAAACTTAAACCGCTCGCCTGCATTGGCATTTTCTTTAAAGAAAGAAAGTGCAGCATCACAGATCTTAAATAAGGTTTCCTTGTCCGTGATAAAAGGCAGCATTTCCTCTCCCTTATTGATATGGTTTCCGAAAAGACCGCCGAAGCTGACCAGGTAACCGGGGGTGGTATCATAGGCATCAGTGGGGCAGGAAAATGCGCATCTGCCACAGTAATTGCACTTATCCTGATCCACCGTAACCTTTCCGTCAGCGATGGTAACAGCACCCTCCCGGCAAACCTTCTCACAGACACCGCACTGAATACACTTGTCCTCCTGCCAGGACACCTGCACACCACCTTTCACGCCTAAGTCATTTTCCTCGGCTTTCAGGCAGTTGTTCTGGCAGCCGGTAACACCGAACTTGAATTTGTGAGGCAGTTCCTGTCCGAAATATCTGTCGTTTAATTCCCGGGCCAGCTTTTCTGTTTCGATACAGCCGTTGGGACAGACCTCAGATCCCTGGCAAGCCGTGATGGTACGGACTCTGGGGCCACAGACTCCGGGCTTTGCACCGCCCTCTGCCAGTGCTGCCTTTACCTCATCGATATCCTCTAATCGGATAAAGGGAATCTCGATCCCCTGTCGGGATGTAAGATGAATGTACCCGTGGCCGAATTTATCGGCCACCTCCGTGATGGCGGCAAGCTGCTTTGCATCCACCTGTCCTCCCACCACCGAAAGGCGAAGGGAAAAATGATCCTTTTGTTTCTGCCGCATGAAACCGCCTTTTTTTAATGTTGCATAATCCGTCGCCATGATCAATCTCCCACTTTCATAACATACAGTTCATAGGTTCCGTCACCGTTGTCCGTAAGTTTCAAGATCCGGTGTCCTTCGTCCTTTACACTTCTGGGCACGTTCTGTACCGGTTCCCCGTCATTTAGATGGACGTCTAAGATCTGTCCATCCTCCAATTCCTCCAATGCCACTTTTGTCTTAACAAAGGTCACGGGGCAGACCACATCCGTGATATCCACGGTATCATCTACTGTAAATCCGAGTTCCTCCATACTCCATCCTCCTTTTTAAACGATCGATAGTTCCTCTTTGCGCACGGTTTTTTCACCATCGATACTTTCCACGTGAAAACCGTTCAATACCGGGTCCTCCGCATTTTCCAAGGACAGAATGAGATAGCTGGCGTTCTTGTCATTTGCCAGTCGCTTGTCCTCCTCGGAAGGCCGTGAGGGCGACTCCGGATGGGAGTGCCAATTTCCCAAAGGCTTAAGATTCGCACTTCGCATATCCTTAATGGCTGCCAGTTGATCCTTTGGATCAATGGTAAAATGCTCGTTGGTGTGATCGACGTTTTCTAACATATACACTTTTTTGATCTCCCGGATACCCTCCGGCTGATCCTCTCCCGCAATGAGCCCGCATGCCTCCTCCGGCGCCACGCTTTTTGCATGGGAAAGCATGGCCTCATAATCTTCTTTTTTGATGGTAATCTGCATACTACTTATCTCCCGGATGCCATTCGCAGGCAGCCTGTTCGTAATCGATGAGTTTCGTGATGGTGGGATGATCCGAGCACACGGCACATCCCTTTCCTCTGGGAGGAAGCTTGATCTTATGGAATTCCATCTTTAAGGCATCGTAGGTCAAAAGATAACCGGACAAAAGCTCTCCTACTCCGGTGATGTACTTCACCGCCTCCATGGCCTGGAGACTTCCGATGACACCGCCCATGGCGCCGATAACACCAGCCTGTTTACAGGTAGGCACCGCATCCTTCGGCGGAGGATTTTTAAATATACACCGGTAACAGGGACCCTCTCCCGGAAGGATGGTGGTCAGCTGTCCTTTAAACCGGATGATCCCCGCATGGGAAAGGGGTTTTTTTGCCATGACACAGGCATCGTTGATCAAAAACTTGGCAGGGAAATTATCCGTACCATCCATGATAAAATCATAATCCGCGATCATATCCATGATATTGGTGGAATCCACAAAATCGTAATAAGTTTTTACATTTACATCCGGATTGATGGCCCGCATGGTTTCCGCCGCGGAATCCACCTTTTTCTTTCCGATGTCATTTGTGGTATGGATCACCTGCCGCTGCAGATTGGAAAGATCCACTGCGTCCGCATCGGCAATACCGATGGTCCCCACTCCTGCCGCGGCAAGGTACAGGGCTGCCGGGGCGCCAAGTCCGCCGGCTCCGATGATGAGCACCTTTGATTCCAAAAGCTTCTTTTGTCCCTTAACGCCGATCTCCTTTAGGATGATGTGACGGGAATATCTCTCTAATTGTTCATTGGTAAAGCCCATTATCTGCCGCCTCCCATGAAATACAAAAACTCAACCTCGTCACCCTCCTTTAAGGTGGTGGCGGAAAATCCTTCCTGCTCCACAAACTCCTCATTTAAGGATACCGTGACATATTCCGGGGTCTCTACATCTTCAATGGCGATGAGCTCCGCCACTGTAAGTCCCTCCTTCACTTCTTTTTTTTCTCCTGCTACCGTGATCTTCATTTTGTTCTAATCTCCTTTATTTGTTATTTTCGATGGCCTCCGTAAAATCCCTGATGAGATCTTCGGCATCCTCAATGCCAACGGAGATCCGTACCGTATCTTCATATACGCCGGCCGCTTCCCGCTCCGCTTCCGGCACCCTGCAGTAAAGGGTGGAAGCCGGATGGATCACTAAGGTCCGGACATCTCCGATATTGCTGGCGATAAACGCCAGTTTCAGATCATTAATGATCCGAAAGGCCCGCTCCCTGCTTCCCGCCCGAAAGCTGATGATCCCACCGCCGTAACCGGAAAGCTCGCTTTTCAAATATTGATGATAGGGGTGATCGGTCAGGCTTAAATAGCTGACCCTGATATTGGGTATCTTTGACAACGCCCGAGCCAGCCGATCCGCATTTTCGCATATTTTTGCCATACGCAGCCCCAGGGTATCCATGCCGATGTAGCTTAAAAAAGCATTCATGGGGGCCATACAGCCACCTAAGTTTTCCCACAGATCCGTCCGCAGCCGTACCGTAAAGGCTCTCTTTTTGTATTTGGAAAACTCCGATAAGGCTGTAAACTTACAAAAATCCCAGTCGAACTTTCCACCGTCTACGATGACGCCGCCGATGGCATTGCCACCGCCGTTTAAATATTTGGATGTGGAATGGATTACCACATCCGCTCCCAGGGAAAGGGGCC
This sequence comes from Lachnospiraceae bacterium, assembly GCA_024681985.1. Lineage (GTDB taxonomy): Bacteria > Bacillota > Clostridia > Lachnospirales > Lachnospiraceae > JAILEN01. The sequence continues at coordinate 10,978 of JAIKZU010000088.1, forward strand.
TGGCGATATAGGGAGTTGCCGTGGTGGAATCCACGAACAGAGGGATCCCTCTCTCATGGGCTGCCTCCGACACCGCCGGAATATCCAAAACCTTCAGGGCCGGATTGGAAATCAATTCTCCGAATACCGCTCTGGTTTTTTCCGTAGCAAGGCTTTTTACCGCATCAGCAGTCAACTCCTCTGCAAACCGGATCCCGATCCCCAATTTCTCCAAGTCGTGAAACAGATCAATGGTACCTCCGTAGAGTCCCCGGGCAGTAATGATCTCGTCCCCGCTTTCACAGACTGCCAAAAGGGCTGTGGACAACGCCGCCATACCGCTTCCGGTACAGACGGCACCCATACCTCCCTCCAACTCATTGATCTTTTGTTCAAAAGCGGAAAGGGTGGGATTCCCGATCCTGGTATAGGCATAACCAAAAGCCTTATGATCAAAGACTTTTTCCAAGTCCTCCATGCTTTCATATGCGAAGGCGGTTACCTGAGATATGGGCGGAAGCAGCTCTCCTCTGGGATTCTGCCGCGATGTTTTCCCATGCAGTATATTTGTATTAAATCCGAATTTCTGATCTATCGAGCCTATATGCCGGCACCTCCCATCAACATGGTATCGATCCCCCGAGGGGTAGTCTTGGGGGGGCCGTATTGTCCTCCCAGAGGTCTCTGTGCAAAGGACATTACGGCACAGGTTTCCAGTTCCATATATTTTTCCGTATCCAGTTCGGCATTCCCCATGGGATATACCCGGTGGAGGGATTCGTACTTGGGAACTCCCAGCCTGTGGTAGGGCAACAGCTCGTAATTCGCACGTATCTCGTATACAAAAGCCAAAATGGCTTCAATGTCTTCCTTGCTGTCGTTGACGCCTGGGATCACCGGCGTGCGGACATGGATGGGAAGATAAGGGAATTCTTTTCTGACCCGTCGAAGGTTTTCCAGGATCAGTTCATTGGAGACGCCGGTCTGTTTTTTATGGGTCTCGTCATCCATGGTCTTTACATCCGTCAAAAGATAATCCACCTGGTGAAGTACCTTTTTAAAGTCCTCCCAGGGAGCGTAACTGCAGCTTTCAATGGCGCGATGCATATTCCGCTTTCCTGCCAGCTTTAAGATCTCACAGGTGAAATCCGGCTGCAGCAGAGGCTCTCCTCCGGAGATGGTGATACCTCCGCCGGAAGCGACGAAAAAAGGAGCATCCTTTTCCACTTCTTCCATCACTTCGCCGGCCGTCATCTCCTCTCCCATGAGATGCAGTGCCCCGGTAGGGCAGACGCGTTTTACTTCCTTCGCATCACATTTTGCCGTGGTATCCCAAAAGAGGTCGTCCTCTTCAAAGCGGCAGTTTAGATCCTTAATACCATTTAAACACCCGTTACAATGAATGCACTCTCCCTTGGTCCATCCGATCTGCGGGGTCGGACTTTGTGATTCCGGGTTCGCACACCATCTGCATCGCAGGGGACAGCCCTTTAAAAATACCACCGTACGTATCCCGGGGCCGTCATGTATAGAAAAATGCTGAATGTTAAAAACTGTTCCCATAATCACCTCCCAAAGGTCTCATGTCCCGTCCGACGGATGATATCATCCTGCAGGCTGGGAGACAGCTGCACAAAATAAGCGCTGTAACCGGCTACACGAACTAATAGTCCCCGATAGAGTTCCGGATTCTTCTGTGCATCCAAAAGCGTTTCCTGATTGATGATGTTAAACTGCAGATGCCAGAGTCGAAGATCCCTCCAGGCGCGAATAAAGGCCGTAAGCCGCTGGGTACCGCTTTCTCCTTCCACTCCCGCAGGAGACATCTTGATATTTAAGAGCCGGGAGGCCCGGTTTTTTAAGTCGCTATTTTTGGTGCGGAAATTGGAAAGGACCACGGCGGTCGGTCCTTTTTCATCCACTCCCTGGGATGCGGAAGCACCGTCGGAAAGTGCGGTTTGGGCACGCCGTCCGTTGGGAGTGGCGGAAACCACCGATCCGAAGGGCACGTTGGAGGACTGGGACACATATCGAAGATCCATCTGTACCCCCAGTTTTTCCGAATACTTTTCCCCGAATTCCACACCAAACCGATCGATGCGTTTTGCGATCTCGTCCACATAGGCATCGTCGTTTCCGTACTTCGGTGCATGTAAAAGCCGCTGACGGATGGCTTCTTCTCCGAGGAAATCCTTTTCCAAAGCTCCTAACACTTCCTCCATGGAGAGGATCTTTTCATCATATACCGTCTTTTTAAGTGCCGCCAAAGAATCCGCTGCGGTTCCGTAACCAATGAAATCAAAGAATCCGATCTCCACGCCGCCATCGATATGTTCGCTGTGGAGATCCTGCCCGTTCTTCATACAGAGCCGATGCAGGGATGAACCAAAGGGGGATGCAAAATGCTTTGCATGGAGGCGATTGGCAATGTACTGCTGCTTGAAGGCCAGCTTTAATATATATTCTTCCTGGATGAAAAATGCACGTTCTAAATCTTCATAGCTGGTAAAACTTTTCGGATCCCCGGATTCCACCGTCAGAAGCTCATCTCCATAGGCTTTCATCCGGCCGTTTCGAAGGGTAAGTTCTACCACGGCCCCTAAGTTGATCCAGGGACAGGCAGTGGTAAAGGTATCCAGATTCGGCATCCGTACCTCGGTGCAGCCAGATACCGCATAGTCCCTGGCATCGGCATAAGTGGCACCATGGGCGATGAGCCCCGGAATGATCTCTTCGTCATTTAGCAGCTTTGGGAATCCGCTTCCTTCCTTGATGGTTTCCGACACCTCTCGTAAAAAACGCTCCGGCGTGCCCAGGTGGATCCGAGCCGCCAGATCGGGGTAATTTAAGGGGAATTCCCGTTTGTTCTCCAGCATCAGATAGGAAAGCTCATTGGTGGCATCCTCACCATTGGCATCACAGCCACCAATGGTGACCGCTTCCCAATGGGCATAGCCCTCGTTGAATTTGACACCCGCCGGAGAAATATACAGATCCTGGTACTGTGCCATACCCAGCCATACACAGGACAAAAGTTCCTTTGCCCCGGAGGGATCTATCCTTCCCTCTTTTACATCCTTCTCGTAATAGGGCCAAAGGTATTGATCCATACGACCGTTTGATATGGTGGCACCGGTCTTTTGCTCGATCCGGGAAAACATCTGCATAAAATACTGGCTCTGCAGTGCTTCATAAAAGGTCTCTGCAGGCTGTGCCGGTACCTTGTCCGCAATCCGGGCGATCTCCAAAAGTTCTGCTTTCCGCTTTGGATCATGTTCTTTTTCTGCCATCTCCGAAGCTTTTAAACTATGGCGATGCGCCCAAAGAACGATAGCGTCACAAGTAATGATGACGGCATCATAAAATGCTTTTTTATCAATGGAATCGCGCGGATCCATATCATTTAGAAGGGAGATCTCTTTTAGGGCTTCCTCCCTGATGCCGTTAAAGCCACAGGTAATGCCCTTTTTGTAATCATGAACCCACTGCAGTGCGCTGCGCCATGCAGAAGATTCATTGACTATGTAGCGGGAAGAAAAACGATCCTTCGGATCATAGGTAACCTTAAGCACATCATCAGGTAACGATAGGGAAAGGTCCTCATAATAAGTCTTTCCCTTCCAATAAGGAGCGATCTCTTCCTCAATAATACCGATATCCTGTGAGGAGATATCAAAGGGGGATTCCGCGCGATCCCTCGCCTGACCGATGAACTGCTTCAGGAAACAACCATCCAGTTCCGGATAGATCAGGCCATACTTTCCGGGTCTACCGACGCGTCCCACGATCAATTGATCTTCCTCGATATAAACGTCGATATGTTCGGCAATATGATAAAGTGCCTTTGCCCAACGAAGTGTCAAAGGCTGGCCCTCCGTCTCCCGAAAAGACTCGGTAAAAAACCGGGCTCTTTGCACATCAACAACAGATTTTTCGTCGCAGAAGCCATAGTAAATACGTTCCAGACGGGGACGGCTTTTTTCATCCAAAAAAACCACCCTGCCTTTGTTTTTCAGGATTCGTTCCTCCTGTGGAGAGAGTACTTTCTGCGACATCATATCTACCTCCGAAAAGTGTTTGGTACATCTTATGCCTTTTTGCCTACTATGTCAATAGGTATATTGAATATAATAATCTCCTTCACATGAGGTGAGCCCCGGCTCACTCTTTTCGTTGCATGTTCTTCCGGTACTCGCTGGGGGAGACCCCGAACTGGCTCTTAAAGGTTTTTAAAAAATGCTTCTCGTTGTCGTATCCCACCCGATGGGCGATATCAATGATCTTTTCCTCGGTGTTCTCCAAAAGCTCCCGGGCTGCGGAAAGCCGGATCTCCTTTAAGTAACTGACAAAATTCTGTCCCGTGTACTGTTTAAAGGAATAAGAGAACAGGGTATAGTTCATGGAGATATAATTGGATACCGTGGCCATGTTCATGTCCTCGGCATAGTGCTCCCGGATATAGGCGATGGCCTGGTTCATCTTCTTTTGGGCCGGCTCCTCCTGCTCCTGCTTCTGCATCCTGTGATTGAGGTTTACCAGAAAATCCAGC
>JAIKZU010000150.1 GCA_024681985.1 Lachnospiraceae bacterium
CAAGATGAGATATCCCGTCTTTTAAAGACATAAGACCCCTGAGAGACGATCAGGTTGATAGGGCAGAGGTGTAAGTGCAGTAATGTACTCAGCTGACTGTCACTAATCGGTCGAAGGCTTTTTTACAAGCAAAGCGATTTAATTTTCAGTATGAAGTTTTGAAGGTATACGTCAAAGTAAAGTCGAGGGGTATAGTTCAGTTGGTAGAACGTCGGTCTCCAAAACCGGATGTCGAGGGTTCGAGTCCTTCTGCCCCTGGTGTTTAATCGGTCCGAAAGGGCCGATTTTTTATGCTATTTTTTGTTAAATATATGGAAACTTTAGCGATATTCAAGTCGAAAAAGGATAATTATTCCGATTGACTTTCCCATAACAGCGTGGTTAAATAGCATAGGTTTTGGAGAGTGAGTAGTATTTATAGATAGAGAGGAAACATATGAAAAAGATCAGAATTAAATTAATGAGCCCCCAGGAAGTGGAAGAGTTTGTGAATATTGCTTCCGCTTATGAATTTGACATCGATCTGGTGAGCGGCACTGCTTACATTGATGCGAAATCGTTTTTGGGAGTTTTGACCATGGGATTAAAACGTGAACTTGAGGTTTGCTCCGTAGCGGATGATCTGAATTTCCGCAAGCGGATCCAAAAATTTGCTGTCGCATAAAAACGCTTGTATTTGCGTCTATTTATGAAGTCTGTTCCGGTTTTTTGTAAAAGAAGCCGGAACAGACTTTTTTTATAAATCCGAAATCTGCTATAATATGACTCATGATGATCGATGAACTTTTAAAAGCAGGAGATGACATTTTAAACAGCGTGAGTCGCGCCGTAGATGACGGAAACTATTCCAGACTCGGCGACGAACTGCGGGATACCATTTCCAATACGGTGGAAAATGTGTTATCCGGTGTGACGGGCGTCAGTGCCAATGAAAATGGAGCCGGCGCAATCAAAGCCAGACGTACCAAAAGTCCGGAGCGGCCACCTTTTTTTGCCCGTGTGGTGGATAAAAATTTAGGCCAGGGCAAAGTGGTCTTGGGTGTCATCGGAGCTGTTGTTTGTACCGGAATGGGCTTAGGGTGGCTTTTTACTTCCATCCCCATGGCTATATTTTTCGGCGTGCTGGATATTCCGTTTCTCATCACCTTACGCAGCGGCCTGCAGAGCCGGAAGCTGGTGGGTGAGTTTTACCGCTATGGAAATATTGTGAAGGGCCGTTCCTACATCGCTTTACAGGAACTGGCAGATATGGCGGGAGAGACAAAGGGAAAGGTACTTTCCAACATCAAAAAAATGAAGCGCCGGGACTTCTTGCCCATGGCAACCATTGACCATGAAGAGACGACGTTGATGCTGACGGATGAGGTCTATAAAGAATACACCAGATCCTATCTGGTGCGGCAGAACGAGGAGATCAAAAAGCGGCAGGCCGGAGATTATAAGCGAAAACCCATCCATGGAAAGGATGCAGAGCAGGAGAGTAATAATCCGTCGGTGAAATCTACGGTATCCAAGGATCTGCGCACGTATCTGACCATCGAAGAGGATCTGTCGGAGGATGTAAAATCCATCCTTACAGAGGGGAATACGTATCTTAATAAGATCCGGGATTATAATGATATGGTGCCGGATACGGAAAAGTTTTCCGACCAGCTCTACACCTTGGAGGCTACGGTGCTTTCCATCTTTAAGCATGTAAAGGAGGATCCGGAGACTGCCGGGGAGCTCCGCAGGTTTATGAACTACTACTTGCCCACCACGGAAAAGCTTTTGCAAAGCTATGTGGATCTGTACCGGCAGAACGGAAACATTGAGAATGTGAAGAACTCCAAGGCGGAGATCGAGGACGCCCTGGATGTGATCAATGAAGCCTTTGAAAAAATGCTGAATCAATTGTATCAGGATAAGTCCTGGGATATTTCATCGGATATTTCCGTTATGAAGACCATGATGAAACAGGATGCGCTGATCTAAAGCCGGATGAAACAGGATGTACGTATAGCGGTCTTGCTGACACAGGACGCAACAGATAAAAAATAAAAGGAGAAGGATTATGGCAGAAACAGAATTTAAGGACACCACACCGACACTGACATTTGAAGTGGAAGATATCCCTACGGCAGAAGTTATTCCGGAGACAAAGGAGATGCCGGCAGTAAAGGAAATGAAAGAGGAGCTGGTCTTAACTCCTGAGGAACAGAAGCAGGTGGATGCCTTTGTGGAGCAGATCGATCTGTCCAATTCCAGCGCCATCTTAAATTACGGCGCCGGCACCCAAAAGAAGCTTTCCGACTTTTCGGAAAAAGCTTTGGAGAACATCCGGACCAAAGACATGGGACAGGTGGGAGATATGATCACCGACCTCATCGGCGAACTTAAAAACTTCGATGTAACGGATGAGGATAAGGGACTTCTTTCCATTTTCAAACGCAGCTCCAACAAGCTGACCACCATGAAGGCAAAATATGCCAAGGTAGAGACCAATGTAGATGTCATCACGGCGGAGTTGGAAAAGCATCAGATCACGCTTTTAAAAGATGTGGATATGCTGGATAAAATGTATGACGCAAATCTGGATTATTTCCGGGAACTTACCATGTATGTGGTAGCCGGCAAGCAGAAACTGGAGCAGACGAGAAACGGAGAGTTAAGGGAATTACAGGAAAAGGCACAAAGCACCAACCTTCCGGAGGATGTTCAGGCTGCAAAGGATTTAGCCGCCAAGTGTGACCGCTTCGAGAAAAAGCTACATGATCTGGAACTGACACGTACCATCGCCCTGCAGACGGGCCCCCAGATCCGTATGGTGCAGTCCGGGGATACGCTGATGGCGGAAAAGATCCAGTCCACCATCGTAAACACCATTCCCCTTTGGAAGAATCAGATGGTCATCGCCATCGGCGTGGAGCACTCCAACCAGGCGGCCAAAGCCCAAAAGGAAGTCTCCGACATGACCAATCAGCTGTTGGCAAAAAATGCGGATGCCTTAAAGATGGCCACCATCGAGACGGCCAAAGAGTCGGAGCGGGGCATCGTGGATATCGAGACCCTAAAGCATACCAATGAGCAGCTCATCAGTACCATGGATGAAGTATTAAAGATCCAGGCCGAGGGCAAGCAAAAGCGCAGAGAAGCGGAAGCGGAGCTGGCCCAGATCGAGAGCGAACTAAAGACAAAGATGCTGGAGGCCTCCCGGCAATGAAATATGAACTGCCGGAGGAGATCAGCAAGAAGGAATACGACCTTTTGCACATCTCCGTGCGGGATCTGGTGGAGTTTGTGCTGCGTTCCGGAGACATCGATGACCGCATATCCTCCGGTGTCACCACAAAGGCCATGCAGGAAGGAAGCCGGATCCACCGGATGCTGCAGAAAAAAGGCGGCGGGACCTACCATGCAGAGGTGCCTCTAAAGATCACCATAGACTGCGATGACTATATCCTGGGCATCGAGGGCAGGGCAGACGGACTGATATACGAGGGGGAGGAGATCACCGAAAGATCTACTGTCTGCGTGGATGAGATCAAGGGGGTCTATATGGACCTGGATCTTTTGGCGGAACCCCAGCTGCTCCATCTGGCCCAGGCCAAGTGCTATGCCGCTATCCTGTGCCAAAAGCATGGTTTAAGCGCCATCGACGTACAGATCACCTATTGTAATATGGATACAGAGGAAGTCCGACGGTTTCGGGACACTTATTCGTCCGCGGAATTGTCGGACTGGTTTTACGATGTCATCGGAAAGTATAGGCGCTGGTCGGATTTTCAGTTCTATTTTCGCATCACCCGGCAAAACTCCATTGCTGCCTTGGAATTTCCCTTTCCCTACCGACCGGGACAAAAGGACCTGGCGGCGGGGATCTATCGCTCCATCCATCGGAACAAGCTGATCTTTATCCAGGCACCCACGGGATCCGGAAAGACCATATCCGCCATTTTCCCGGCGGTAAAGGCAGTGGGGGAAAATGAGGCGGAGCGGATCTTTTATCTGACGGCAAAGACGGTGACACGGACGGTGGCCAGAGATACCTTTCAGATCCTGGAGGATAGAGGGTATCGGGGAAAGACAGTGGTGATCACTGCAAAGGATAAGATGTGTCCCTTGGAAGAGCGCAAGTGCAATCCCGTGGACTGTCCGTATGCAAAGGGGCATTTCGACCGGATCAATGATGCGGTATACGACATCCTGCAATCCCGGGATATATTTGACGCGCCGGATATTTTGGCTTTTGCGAAGGAGCGGATGGTCTGTCCCTTTGAGTTTAACCTGGATATCTCCTCCTGGTGTGACAATATCATCTGCGACTATAACTATGTCTTTGATCCCAATGTCTATTTAAAGCGGTTTTTCTCCGAAGGGATCTCCTGTGAGGGGATCTTTTTGATCGACGAGGCCCACAACCTGGTGGAGCGGGGCAGGGAAATGTATTCGGAAACCCTCGTAAAAGAGGAATTCCTGGAGATGAAAAAGCCCTTTAAGGTCTATCAGGGAGGTATCGTCCGAAATCTGGATAAATGCAATAAAAAGCTTTTGGAATGGAAGCGGCAGACGGAAGGGGAATATCTGATGGTAAAAGATATCTCCTCCTTTTTGTTGCAGCTTAACAATCTGTCCGGTGCTCTGGAACGGTTCTTCGAAAAAAAGATCGAGCTGGATGACATGGATAGAATCCGGGAGTTTTATTTTAAGATCAAAAACTTTTTAAATCTAAGTGACGGGATGGATCATCGGTACTGCACCTATTGTGATTTCGATGAGGAAGGGCGTTTTTGCCTTCACCTGTATTGCATGGATCCTTCCTACCTCTTGCAGCAGCGGCTGGATCGGGGGAATGGAGCGGTATTCTTTTCCGCCACCTTTTTACCGGTGAATTACTACAAAAAACTTTTGTGTACGGATCCGGATCCCTATGCCATGTACGCCTCCTCTGTGTTTGATCGGAGTCACCGGGGACTTTTTATCGGCAGGGACGTCACCAGCCGATACAAAAACCGTACCACGGAGCAATATGATAATATCGCTTCCTACATTTATGAAGTCACATCTAAAAAAACCGGAAATTATATGGTGTTCTTTCCGTCCTATCTTTTTTTAAACCGTGTGGCGGAGGCCTATGAAAACAAATACAATGACCATGGAAGGCTTTTGCTCCAAAGCAGCGGTATGAAGGAAGCGGAAAGGGAGAGTTTCCTGGGTGCGTTTATAAACGAAAGCCCGGATACCCTCATCGGATTCTGCGTTCTGGGGGGTGTCTTCTCCGAGGGCATCGATCTAAAAAACGACCGGCTCATCGGCGCCATCATCGTAGGCACCGGCCTGCCCCAGATCTCCAATCGCAGAAAGATCTTATCAGACCACTTCGATGAAGAGGAAAGAAACGGTTTTTTGTACGCCTATCTGTATCCCGGCATGAACAAGGTTATGCAGGCGGCAGGCAGGGTGATCCGCACGGTGGAGGATTATGGCATCATCGTTTTATTGGATGAGCGGTTTTTATATACGGATTATAAAAGCACATTTCCCAGGGAGTGGCAGGATCATTCCGTGGAGACATTAGATACGATAGGAGCAGCGGTAGAAAACTTTTGGGAAAACGTAAAAAAGTAGTGAAAGTAGGTTTTTTCGGAAAAAAATCTATGTTATAATTCCAAAAGATTTAACCACAATATCGTGTGGTTGGTATATCAGATAAGTACAATTAAGGGTAGGTACAGAAAGAAAGGAAGGGGCAGGCAGTATGGTCAGAAGAGTCTGTGTGGAAAAGAAAAAGGAATTTGCGGTTGCGGCCGATTCCCTTCGTCATGAATTAAAGCATCAGTATGGGATCTCCGGGATACGGGGCGTTCGGATCCTGGTCCGTTATGATATTGAGAACATCTCGGATGATGTCTATGAAAAGGCCTTAAAGACAGTATTTTCCGAGCCTCCTGTGGATGATGTTTACGAAGAGGAGTTTTCCTATGATGGTCAGATCTTCTCCGTGGAATATCTGCCGGGGCAGTTCGACCAGCGGGCGGATTCCGCTGTGCAGTGTATCAAGCTGTTAAAGGAAGACGAGGATCCGGTGATCCGCTGCGCTACCACCTATGTGATCGAGGGCGATGTGTCGGATGAGGAGATGAAGCTCATTAAAAATCACTGCATCAATCCGGTGGATTCCAGAGAGACGGGCAGCGAAAAACCCCAGACTCTGACGGAAGTCTTTGAAGAGCCGGCAGATGTAGAGATCTTAGAGGGCTTTTGCAAAAAGAAAGAGGCGGAGCTTAAAAAGCTTTACGATTCCTTAAATCTGGCCATGACCTTTAAAGACTTTTTACATATCCAGAATTATTTTAGGGATGAGGAAAACCGGGATCCTTCCATGACGGAGATCCGGGTGTTGGATACCTATTGGTCGGATCATTGCCGCCATACCACCTTTTCCACGGAGCTTACGGATGTGGAATTCGAAGAGGGCCCTTATAAAAAGCCTATGGAGGCCACCTATCAGGATTATCTGAATAATTTCAAGATCCTGTACAAGGATAGAGACGATAAATTCGTATGTCTCATGGATCTGGCTCTTATGGCCATGAAGAAATTAAAAGCAGACGGGAAGTTAGCCGATCAGGAAGAATCCGATGAGATCAATGCCTGCTCCATCGTAGTGCCTGTGGAAGTGGACGGTACCACGGAAGAGTGGCTTGTGAATTTTAAGAACGAGACCCATAACCACCCCACGGAGATCGAGCCCTTCGGTGGTGCGGCCACCTGCCTGGGAGGTGCCATCCGGGATCCTCTTTCCGGCAGGACCTATGTATATCAAGCTATGCGTGTGACAGGTGCGGCGGATCCCACCGTACCTTATAAGGACACCATGGAAGGCAAGCTCCCGCAAAAGAAACTGGTGAGAGAAGCGGCCCACGGTTATTCCTCCTACGGAAACCAGATCGGGCTGGCGACGGGATATGTAAAGGAAGTATATCACCCGAACTATGTGGCAAAGCGTATGGAGATCGGTGCCGTGATGGCAGCGGCTCCCCGTCGTGCCGTACAGAGATTAAACTCCGATCCCGGGGATCGCATCATCCTTTTGGGTGGTCGTACGGGACGTGATGGCATCGGTGGTGCTACAGGATCTTCCAAGGCCCACACCACCCAGTCCACGGAGCTCTGCGGTGCGGAAGTTCAAAAAGGAAATCCGCCCACGGAACGGAAACTACAGCGTCTGTTCCGTCGGGAAGAAGTATCTCACCTGATCAAGAAATGTAATGACTTCGGTGCCGGCGGCGTGGCGGTTGCCATCGGTGAGCTGGCCCGGGGATTAAAGATCGACCTGGACAAGGTACCGAAAAAATACGCCGGCTTGGACGGTACGGAACTGGCTATCTCCGAATCCCAGGAGAGAATGGCTGTGGTAGTGGACAAAAAGGACGTCAAGCAGTTTTTGGCCTACGCCGCAGAGGAGAACTTAGAAGCCGTGGAAGTGGCTACGGTGACCCGGGAGCCTCGTCTGGTGATGGAGTGGAGAGGACAGGAGATCGTCAATATCTCCCGGAAATTCTTAGATACCAACGGTGCTCATCAGGAGACGAAAGTCTTCGTGGAATGCCCGAAGCCCGTGGAGACCGGATTTGTATCTTATGAGAACTCCGATGTGGCAGAAGCAGTCGCAGCAGGGGATGTTAAAAAAGCATGGATGTCTGCTTTGTCGGATCTTAACGTATGCTCACAAAAGGGCTTGGTGGAGATGTTCGATTCCTCCATCGGAGCCGGATCCGTCTACATGCCTTACGGCGGAAAGTATCAGTTGACGGAAACCCAGTCCATGGTGGCAAAGCTTCCGGTGCAAAAGGGAGACACCCATACGGTGACCATGATGTCCTACGGTTTTGATCCCTTTGTATCCTCCTGGAGCCCCTATCACGGTGCCATTTATTCTGTGGTGGAATCCATCAGCCGGATCGTGGCAGCCGGAGGAGATTATCAAAAGATCCGATTCTCCTTCCAGGAATACTTCCGTCGCATGAGTGAGGATCCGAAGCGTTGGAGCCAGCCTTTTGCCGCTCTTTTGGGCGCTTATGAGGCGCAGATGCAGTTTGGCCTTCCTTCCATCGGTGGAAAGGACTCCATGTCCGGTACCTTTAACGACATCGACGTGCCGCCCACCCTGGTTTCCTTTGCGGTGGACGTGGCAAAGGAAGAAGATATCATCACACCGGAATTAAAACAGCCCGGCAATCAGCTGATGATGATCCGGGTAGGAATGAGCAATAATCTCCTGCCTGATTTTGCACAGCTTCGGAAACTGTATAAGACCATGCACGCCCTGATCCTAAAGAAAGCCATCGCATCCTGTTATGTGGTGGACAATCACGGACCTGCCGTAGCCCTGTCCAAGATGGCCTTTGGAAACAAGCTGGGATTTAAGCTGGATGAAAAAGCCATTACCAAAAAGAACCTGTTCCAGGCCATGGGCTGCAGCTTCGTGGCGGAAGTGGCAAAGGATCATTATGAGACTGTAAAAAATGCCTGCTCCGAAGCCGGCATCACGGATTATCTGACCCTAATCGGCCGTGTGACGGAAGAGCGGACCTTTACCTATGGGGATACGGTCATCGATTTAGAGGAAGCGCTGTCTTCCTGGACCGGACGTCTGGAAAAGGTATTCCCCACCAGATCCTACGAAGATACTTCCGAACTGGAGGACAAGATCTATAAAGAAAAGAACCTTTACGTCTGCAAGTATAAGGTGGCAAAGCCCAAGGTGTTTATCCCGGTATTCCCGGGTACCAATTGCGAATACGACAGTGCAAAAGCCTTTGAAACTGCGGGCGCAGAAGCAAACGTACAGGTATTTAAGAATCAAAATGCCACAGATATCCGGGATTCCGTGGATGCCTTTGTAAACGGTATCAATAGTGCCCAGATGATCATGTTCCCGGGGGGATTTTCCGCCGGTGACGAGCCGGAGGGAAGCGCGAAGTTCTTTGCTACGGCTTTCCGGAACGAAAAGATGAAAGAAGCCTTGATGCATCTTTTAACGGAGCGGGACGGACTGATCCTGGGTATCTGTAACGGCTTCCAGGCCCTCATTAAGCTGGGACTGGTGCCCTACGGTGAGATCAAAACACAGCAGACGGATTCACCGACTTTGACCTATAACACCATCGGCCGGCACATTTCAAAGATGGCCCATACCAAGGTGGTCTCCAACAAGTCTCCCTGGCTGGCTTTGGC